>JBDSBP010000482.1:0-33736 GCA_039921525.1 Chitinophagaceae bacterium
TCAAAATCATACCAATAAACCATTTCAAATAACTGTGCGAAAATATATTTTCCTTGATTCATTGCTAAATCTAATAGCAAAAAATCGACTTTGAGTTCAAATCGTCAAATATTCCAAATCGTTTAAATCCATAATAGCATTACCTTTCCAATCTTTAATATCAAATCTACCGGACAGTAGTGACATTTTATGATTCCTTACCCAGCTTATTACGTTGGTGTATGGCCCTATGTAACCATTTGCATCCAATACAAGATTGTTTACCTACTTGGGAGGATACTTTGCTTTCACATTTACGTGTAATTTTAAACCCAGTATGGATTCCGGGTTTTCAATCTGCTTGCCGGCTTTCCAGCAAAGGAGATCATCAAAACGAAATCCTTCCATCACCAGTTCAATTCTTCTTTCCCTTTTTATTTCATCAATCAAAACAGGTACTGCGAGGAAATCGGATTTGGGGTCCTTTACCAGCGTTGCAATAGTCAATCCCGGTATGGCGACTCTTGAACGAAGTTTATTGCTGGTTTTAGTAATCACCGCCTGGTCTGCTTTCCTAATTCGGCTCTGGCTTCCGCATCAACCAGCAGCACTTCCGCATATCGGAAAATAAAAGGTCGAGCTTAGCTTGGTTTGCATTTATTTGTAAAGGATCGGGAGAACGAAATTTGGCAACCTGGTAGCCGGTAGACGTTATCGGACCATATCCATCCGCGGACAGTGGTTGCACTGAAGGGTATAACATAAGCTCAAGCTAAAAAAGTGTTTCGCGTGGTAGGAACCATATTATCCAAATTGTCTTCAGCGGTGCCGCCGGTAGGAGCGGGGAGTAAAGGATAGAACCGGTTGGAATATAACTTAAGGTCGCTTTCGTTTTTAAAGAAAGTAGGTTCTGTTAATGCGTCTAACGGAAACTTGTCAATATAACTTTCCCTTTTACAGGAAACAGCAATAAATTCCCTAAGCAATATTATTAAAAAAGTATTTTTCAAAACTAATGATCATTATCTGTATTCATCCTTCACTGATATTTTGGCTGATAGAAATCAGGATATGGCTATACTATCTCAAGGTAATAGATTTTTAAAAAATTAAGAATCTTCATCAAAGACTTTTTTTATCTTCATTCAGTTGGTTAAATACAATCCATCATCATACCACCATGGTTAATTTGAATAAAGGAACTCTGTTGATAATGCCGGGTCTCTTTTTTACTTTCCTTATAGAGGCATGTTCTTTTTCTTCAAAAGCTACCAAGCGATTATTAAATAAATCGTTGGCTAAAACCTATGATGTTATTATCGTACCCGGAACGCCATTTGAAAATCTGCTATGGGGACGTACCATGAAAGGAAGGGTCTACTGGTCAAAGTATCTTTATGATAGGGGTATTACCAAAAATATAATGTATTCAGGTTCGTCTGTGTACACGCCTTATTATGAAGCCATAATCATGACACAGTACGGGGAGGCCATCGGAATTCCAAAGAAACATATTTTTACGGAAACAAAAGCGGAGCATAGCACGGAAAATATCTTTTATTCTTTCAAGCGGGCAAAGCAACTGGGATTTGAAAAGATAGCGGTTGCCTCCGATCCGTTTCAAACCAGGCTGTTGCGAAGGTATATCCGAAAAAGAGTAAGTATGGATATTGACCTGATTCCCTTTGTGGTAGACACTATCAGAATAATTGAACCTTCCATGGTCGATCCTGTAATAGACTACCAGCAAGCTTTTAACAAGGAATTTATTTCACTCAAGCAGCGCCAGAGTTTTTGGAGAAGATTGAGGGGAACGAGAGGGTTGAATGTTGATACAACGTTGTACCGGTAGGTATGAGGTATGAGGTATGAGGTGTGAGGTGTGAGGTATAGCTATCAGCCGTCAGCTATCAGCTTCAGCTTGGTTACCAGATTGGTCCGATGTCACAAAGTAAATAACTTGGAAGTTATATAGAAGTATCCAATTGGCTAGTGCCCATATCACAAAGTAAATAACTTTTAAAAATTTCTTATTCATTCATTTTTAGTGGTTAAATTTTTAGTTATATAGGAGGTTTGAGGTATGGGTATGGAACCCCAAAAGGGGTGATATAGTTATAGATACCGTAACATTTTCGCATGAAGGATGTCACCCTTTCGGTTTTCATACATCACGCTTCACCCCTTTTATATAACATAAATTTGCCCATTGAAAATGAATGAATTACAGATTTTAAAGTTATTGAATTGGTGATGTCGGCCCAAACTGGTTTAAGCAGCTGATAGCTGATAACTGACGGCTTTACTCATACCTCACACCTCATACCTCACATCTACAACGACAACGACCTTATCCAATTTGCAATCTTCATCGCTTCCGCCTTCGGTACCTGCGGCATAGGAGGCATCTCCGTTGCAAATCCCGGCCAATTTTGCGGCTGCGGATTTTTTATAAGACTAAGAACTTTTTCTACAGAGTAATGGCGTTTTGAAATCTCCGTATAAGAAGGACCAATCTGCCGCTTTGTTGTATTATGACAGGCAAGACAGGTATTCTTTAAAAGCAGCGGCTGTACTTCATTATAAGTAGGCACTTTCGCCTGCGCGAATTTGGTAGCGGTTTTAGAACCGGGTTTTGCAGGGATAGAAGTTTTTAATGTAATGCTATTATCACCCGTTTTTTTGATAGAAGATTTCGTGCTTACATCTGCTAATGCCAATTTCGGCCCCTCCGGAATATTATTCAACGTATAATAAACAGTCGGATGAATCAGAGAGTAAGAATTTTCCTGCTCACGAATTCCTTCCAGCATAATTGTATGGATATAATATTTACGCAGGTTATCAACGATGATCCTCGCTTTCATACCATCTTCGGAAACTTTCACCCCTTTAACCGGGCAAGTTTCCGTATTCACCGGCGGACTGCCATACACGGGTTGGTATTTATAGGTAAAACTGGCCACTGAATAAGAAGAAAGGTCTTCCGCCGACTTCCGGTTTACTGGTTTTGTAAATTCAATTTCAAAACCATCCGGCATCGCTTTTACCGTCTTCATTTCAAAGGGCATCTTTTTATTCCAGACCAGCCGTTGCAAACCCTGGTTAGCATCACCGGCTGAGCCCCAGCCACGGTTAGTTTCACCAACAAATAGTGAACCATCCTTACCCCAGGCCATCCGTAAAACCCCTGACTGGAAACCCTCCCGAAAATCCCATGCAGCACCCTGGTATTCGCCATTTACTTTTTCCATGAAAACACGCATGATCTTACTCTGTCCCTGGTCGCCCACCAATGCCTGCCCCTCAAAAGGGCCAAAAACGCCGGCGGGAATAGATACAATTTCAGAAGTGGAAATACCCTGGATAGCATAAGGCAATCTAACTGCCGGAAGTTCCAGTTCGGTAATTTGTTTTTTAATATCGGCAAGGGTCACAAATTTTTCGTCTACAACATTTTCCGGTTTGATATACCGCCCCTTTGCATTCTTTACCTGGCGGGGATTTACGATGGCATATAATTGTTGCATCGTAAGTTTTACAGGAGAGTTAGGTAAACTGCTCCAGCGCAAACCTGCCGGATGGCCCATAAATGAGCCTTTCTTAACATGCCATACGCCGCCGGTTCCTACCCAGTCGCCCTGGTTATCGGTATAAAATAATTCACCATCAATAATACCCAGGCCACATGGTGAACGAACGCCGGTGGCCCAGGGTTGCATCTTTCCGTCAGGTGATATCTTCATGATCCATCCACGCCAGGGAACCCGGCTTTCACCGCGCCACCACTCTTCATCGCCGAAGGCAACATTACCCGAAACAAAAAAAGACCCATCCGGCATTATTTTCGGTCCAAAACTATATTCATGATAGTAACCCGATATCGGCCATGCATAGATTGTTTCAAAAAGATCTGCTTTACCATCCATATCAGTGTCGGTAAGTTTGGTGAGTTCTCCCCTTTGCGCGCAAAAAAACGAGCCATCTTTATAAGCCAAACCGAGGATCTCATGTAAACCGGAAGCAAATTTCCGGAAGTAGGGTCTTTGAGTAGATGGGTTTTCAACCACAAAAATATCACCTCTCCTGGTGGAGACGCCAAGGTCGCCATTAGGTAAAATAACCAGGCCGCCCACTTCAAGGATTACCGATTCGGGTGTTGGTATTCTTGTGATCCTGAAGAAGTCTTCTTCTTTTAAAGACTCCTGCGATTGAACTTTTTGAATGAATACCGCCATCAGGAATACTATCAAAACTAAATTAACGGCATTCATCGCTATAAACTTTTTAATAATGCGGCTCATCATGTTACTATTAATTTTTACACTTACTGGTGAACGTTATCTTCCGCCTGGCTTCCCCAAACTCTCCGGACCCATTAACATCAAACTTTAAACTTTGAAATTTAAACTAATACAATATCGAATAGCTCAATTTATTTTGCACCGGTATAACTAATTCTTTCCGGCCATCATTATCGCGAACGGTTGCCTGCGCGCCACCTGCGTCATCTATCCGCAAATAATACGCTTTGCTATCGATCAGGTACATATTGTTTTCCAATACCTGGATAGATGCACCTTCTGCTAAACGTGCATATAAATTAGGCGATGCCTTCTTTACAATTATATCGCGCCTGAAACCCTGTCCCTCGCCCGTTGAGGTGATGGCATCTTCTACCATGGAACTATCTAACTGGTAAAGGAACGTAGGGACATCCCTTTTATCAAGTTTATATCCCCGGGCACGAAAGCCGCTATTGGTAGTATCTTTGGGCCACGCAGATTGAGGCGTGGCCAATTTTGATAATGACAGCGCTGGCTTGCCAAAACGGATCACCGCGCCCACCGGCCGGGAAGTACCATCGCCCCTGTCGTGCCACATAGGAGTCGCTTCCAGGAACCCACCGCGCCAAACCTGGATGATATTTCCAAAATCAAGATCGTAGGTATAATGGATCTTATCAGGACTGCCGACATTTACGGCATGAACCGATTTCACTCCCTGCGAAATATTCATGAAACTGCGAAGGATGGTATTTACGGGAGCATCCACATATATCGGATCCGTGCTTCCTTCGGAAATGGCGGAATCGCCAATTATAAATGGTCGTATGCCCGGTCCCGTTATAAGCAAACCCAATGAACGGTTTTTCCAATCTTCCTCCTTGGCATATATTAGTTCAAAAGGTACGTTGCCTGCTGATAAATTAATGTCGTTGTTTAAACCATTTCCGACTGCCTGACCATTGATTTTAAGAATACCCCTTCCACCAGGCACCTCTACCCGGAAAGAATACTCGCCGGCATCGTTTATTCTTATGGTGCCGGTATATTTTATGAAATATTCGTTGGGGAGATTATTAATAGTGCTTGCTGTTAGTTTAACCAGGCTACCTTGAACATCTGATGGCAATTTGGAAACATCCTTGTCCTCATTATACCTGCCTTTGTAAACTGCATATTTCAGGTCAGACACAGAGGGCCTTGGTTTATCAAAATTGGTTATTTTAATATTCCGGAAAGCAACGGTGCCGTGGTCTCCCTGTAACCGAAGTGGTCCCAGTGGTTTCTCTACATCTCCACCACCGCGTGTTGGCGCCAGCATCTCAACATTTTCATGGATCAGCACACCATTCAATTCTACGCGAAGCATTTTGGCATTTTCTATTTTTTGTCCGTTGGCTAAAAAGCGCGGTGCCTGGAAAGATATCTTTACATGTTGCCAGAGCCCGGGAGCACGACTTACGTTTTGTCTTGGTGCATAACCCTCATATCCCTTGGCGCCATCCGGGCGTTTGTCATCCCATCTTTCATAAACACCACCGTTATCACCATAAGTGGGATTCTTAACTGTCCAGCTATCGAGTAACTGGAATTCATATCGTCCCTGCAGGTAAATGCCGGAATTGGAATTTTTCGCCATGTTATAATCCATCTCCAGGTCCACGTCGCCAAACTCTGACTGGGTATAAAGGTCAGCACCATTTTTATTTACCGGAAGGTTAAGCAGAATACCTGTACCTGGTGTAGAAGTCATGACTTCCTCTTTATTTAAATCCCCGGTTACGTCTCCCACTATGCTCCAACTTTTACCCGGAGTTTTAAAGAAGGAAAGATCATTTAATGAGATGGCCGTTTGCGCTGAAGTAGCGATTGATATAGTAATTGTAACTAAAATAATCGTTAACGGGCGAGTGATGGCTGATCGATGAATTGATGTCATGCAATTTTTGAGTTGAATGGCGGATTGTTAAAGGAATCGAATGTAATGTAAAAATGGCTGTCTTCAAAATTTGGAGAGCGGATAGTAAATGACGGAGTAAATAATTCCGTGTCCCTCCCTGTCACCCTGTCTCCGTGGTTTCTTTTATACCATGAGCTATCATCTTTCTACCTTTTTCTTCCTTCGCATTCAAACAATACTTATCTTGTACGCATTCAAAATTTAAAACGGTTTATTACTTGAGATATATTTTTACAACTACTATCCTCCTTATGAGCCTTTGTGTTTTTGCACAAAAAAAGAATGATTCCCGAAAAATATTTATGCGCAAGGCCACCTCTGCAATAATCATCGACGGCGTGATGGACGAAGAAGCCTGGAAAAATGCAGATGTTGCCACTGACTTTTTTATGGTATTACCCATGGATACCAGTCGTGCAAAAGTGCCTACCGAAGTAAGGATAATGTACGATGATGAGAGCATCTATATCCTTGCTACCTGTTATCTTGTTAAGCAGGGACGTTACATGGTTGAATCGCTCCGGCGTGATTTTTCATTTTTGAAAAATGATAATTTTCTTGTTTTTCTCGACCCCTTTGATGATCAGACGAATGGCTTTACTTTTGGCGCAAACGCCGCCGGTGCTCAATGGGACGGCACTTTATACGATGGAAGCAAGGCCGATCTTAGTTGGGATAACAAATGGGTTTCTGTTGTGAAAAATTACCCGGATAAATGGATATTCGAAGCATCTATTCCTTTTAAATCTATCAGGTATAAAAAAGGCATTACTAACTGGGGCATTAATTTTAGCCGGTTAGATATCAAGGCAGCTGAAAAGTCTAGCTGGGCAAGAATTCCAAGGCAGTTTCCCACGGCAGCCCTGGCGTATACCGGCAACCTTGTCTGGGATCAGCCCCCTCCTGAGGCCGGTGCCAATATCTCATTAATTCCCTATGCGCTTGCCGGCCTTTCAAAAAATTTCGTGGCGAAGACGCCCACCAGCTTCCGCAAGGATGTTGGAGGCGATGCAAAGATCTCACTGACCTCCTCACTTAATTTGGATCTTACTGTTAATCCCGATTTCTCGCAGGTAGATGTGGACAAACAGGTAGTGAACCTGGATCGCTATGAATTATTTTTCCCGGAAAAAAGACAGTTTTTCCTGGAGAATAATGACTTGTTTGCCAATTTTGGCTATGCTAACATCCGGCCCTTCTTTTCAAGACGTATCGGGTTGGGTGTTCCCATTACCTATGGAGCCCGCTTAAGCGGGAGTCTTAATAAAAACTGGCGCATCGGTGTAATGGATATGCAAACCAAAAAAGACGAGGTTACGGGGTTGCCCGCACAGAACTTTTCCGTGGTAGCGCTTCAACGCCGCATGTTTGCACGTTCCAACCTTCGATTTATGTTTGTGAACAAGAATTCTATAAACTATCAACCGGGTAAAGACTCATCGAAGCCAGTCTACGCACAATACAACCGTAATGTTGGCCTTGAATATAATCTTGCCTCATCTAATAATATCCTCACGGGGAAGGTGATGTTTTTGAAATCTTTTAGTCCGGGAAAAAGCGATAAAGATTTTGTTCATGCGGCAAACCTTCAGTATGCGGGTAAAAGATGGCTGATAAACTGGCAGCATGAATACGTGGGTCAAAATTATAACGCGGAAGTGGGATATGTTCCAAGGAATCATTACATAAAGGCTAATCCAATGATCAGCCGGTTGTTTTTTCCTTCATCAGGATTGGTGCTGAGCCATGGCCCCAAAATAAATTCCACTTATTTCTTTGATGAATCTTTTCATCAAACAGATAATGAAACCATGCTTACTTATGTAGCTAATTTCCGCGACCAGGCGGTGCTCGATGCCTGGGTGGCCCATGATTACGTGGAGTTACTGCAGTTTTTTGATCCTACTAATTCCGGTAAGGATACCCTGGCGCGTGGCTCCCAACACCGCTGGAATGCTTTTGGAACAGACTTTATTTCACGGCCACAGCAGTTGTTTACCTACACCCTCTCTACCCGTTTCGGTGGATATTACGACCACGGCTCACGCCTCACTATTTCCGGTGACCTGGGATACCGGTTTCAACCGTTTGTAAGCATAGCTATCAGCACCAGTTACAATCACATCGATCTTCCTAAACCCTGGGGAGTAAAAGATTTCTGGCTCATCGGCCCTCGTTTCGATGTTACCATGACAAACAAATTATTCTTCACCCTGTTTACGCAGTACAACAACCAGCTAAATAATATTAATGTAAACACCCGTATACAATGGCGGTATAAACCCGCTTCGGATCTTTTTCTTGTTTATACGGATAATTATTATTCTTCCCCGCTTAATGTACGCAACAGGGCGTTAGTGTTGAAGTTTACGTATTGGTGGAACCTTTGACCGTTGATGGAAATGATTAATACACAGGTATGATTAAATTATCTGCCATGAGTTTTAGCGTGTAAAATTCCATCTAACTTCCCTCCATCCTATTCATCCATTAATCATTTCTATCAGCGGTCAAAAATTAACAAGTTAAAAAAGTGGCGTTGAGTATTTTTGTGGCTTATGAAAGCATTGTTCTTGTTTTTTTTGCTGGTGCCTTTTATATGCGTTAGCCAGAAAGCCGGCATTTTACAGGTGGCAGATGAAATATCCACAACTGATCTGCAGTATAACCTGGCTAAACTTGCCGCCCCGGAAATGGAAGGCAGGCTGGCGGGTAGTCATGGTGATAGCCTGGCTTCAGAATACATTGCCGGCTGGTATAAAAAGCATCAATTAGTGGCGCCTTATAATAAAGGAACAAGCTTTTATCAACCCGTTCCATTAAAAAAAATAGTAATAATAAAAGGAGAAGTCAATGCTGCGAGCGAAAATTACCAGCAGTTTGATGACTGGTATATATTCCCTGGAAGTACCCATAAGACAGTAAAATTCGATTCACTCCCCGTGGTTTTTGCGGGTTTTGGTATTGAATCGGATCGATATAATGATTTGTTGGGAATAGACGTAGAAGGAAAAGCGGTCATAATAATACAGGCGCAGCCTTCTGATAGTATTGCTGAGCTATTGTCTTCAGCAACCAGGTCAACCATCAGTGCAGATTACCAAAAGAACCTGGCCGTCAGAGGTGCTGCAGCAGTACTTGTGGTAACGAGTGATTTTGACAGGGCGTCTCGCGCACTAAAAAGTGCCGGGGCATTAAGATCGTACCGGAACCCGGCAACTGCTGTTAATTCATTACCCAGGATTTATGTTTCGGAGAAAATGGTCAACAGCATCCTGTTGCAAAATGATGTATCACTGAATTCGCTCAGGATTAATATGCGAAGAATAAATCGCCCGTTGTCCTTTCAAACAAAAACCCGTATTGGGATCAATCTGCAAATTGACTCCGTAAAGGAACAGGCTCTCAACGTGATTGGTGTTGTTAAAGGAAAAGATACGACTTCCGAGGCGGTAATTATAGCTGCCCATCATGACCATTTAGGAAAAAGAGGTGCGCAAGTTTTCCCCGGAGCAAGCGATAATGCCAGCGGTACTGCGGCGTTGATGGAGATCGCCAGGCTGATGCAAAAAGCAGCGTCAACAGGTTTACGCCCAAAGCGATCCATTATTTTTGCTTCGTTTACAGGCCAGGAAGCAGGCCAGTTGGGCGCCTATTATTATTCTCAACACCCGCTCAATGCCGACAAAGACACCTGGGTCGTTTATAACCTCGAAATGCTGGGTGCTGTAGACTCTTTTCATGCACAAAAAAACACCATTACAGGTGTGGGACTTACAGCGCCCCTAACGCCGGATACCAATTACAGTTATTTTTTAACAAGAGATACATTGGGCCGTGGTTTAGACCGCGAGTTGGTCGTTGCAAATGAATCACTATTCTTAAAATTGGATGACCGCTACCAGCAGTCGCAAGCTTCTTATCGCTGGCTGGCAGGTTCGGATTTGTACCCCTTTTATATGAAAGGAATCCCGGTAATCCAAACAGGTTCCGGGTTCCCAAAAGATTACCACCAGTTAACGGATACGCCGGATAAAATCAACTTCCCCCTATTAATTCTGCAGACAAAACTGGCTTTCCTCACGGTTTGGAATATTGCGAATAAATAGGAGAGAATTCTAAAATCGCATTTTCCAAAGAATAATACGCTATCTTTTGCGTTTATATTGAACTGTCCCTACGTCACTTTGTTTGCCATAACCAGAATTTAAAGTAGCCGGGCGTATTTATTGCATATCAGGTTTCAAGAACGTGGCGGCTGCACTGGTGCTGTCGGGTTATGTGGTATGTGCTACTATAATTTTGAAACTAAATGCAATATTAATGGATTCCAATACCCGTTTAGCATCGGAAAAATATGTTATTTCCAAGGGCCTCGACCGGATGTTCCTGGATATTTTTAGTGGCTTCAGGTTTATTGCCCGCTTTTTTAAAGAATTGTTCCTTCCTCCATTTGAGGGAAGGGAATTTGTAAGGCAATGTTATGAAATTGGTTACAGGTCACTTCCTCTAATTTCTTTAACCGGCTTCATAACCGGGTTAGTGTTTACCAAACAATCCAGGCCATCATTATCTGAATTTGGCGCTACTTCCTGGTTGCCATCTCTCATATCAATCGCGGTATTACGCGCACTGGCACCTCTTGTTACCGCGCTGATTGCAGCAGGTAAGGTTGGATCCAATATAGGGGCAGAACTGGGCTCCATGAAAGTAACCGAACAGATAGATGCCATGGAAGTTTCTGCAACAAACCCATTTAAATTCCTGGTGGTAACGCGTGTATTAGCCTCCACACTGATGTTACCCATCTTAATGTTATATACCGCATTGGTGGCATTGATCGGGTCGTACCTCGATATCCATGCAAATGAATTAACAAGTTTTGTAAGTTTTATTGAGAAGGCTTTCGAAAGAATTACTTTTCTCGATTTGATTGCATCAATATTAAAAACACTGGTATATGGTTTTACAATCGGTATTGTAGGTTCGTATAAAGGCTTTCATGCCTCCCAGGGTACTGTTGGGGTGGGTAGGGCCGCCAATGCCGCCGTGGTGCTTTCTATGTTCCTTATTTTTATTGAGGAAATAGTTATTGTACAGATCATCAATTTTATTAGATAGGAAGTCAATTGCAAATTACGAATTACGAATAATGAGAAGAGATGTAACACATATTGATAGAACCACAAACGTTATCTCCATTAAAGGGTTGGTAAAATCTTTTGGCGACCTGCATGTATTACGGGGTATAGATTTGGATTTATTCAAAGGTGAGAATGTGGTGGTGCTGGGCCGCTCCGGAACAGGTAAATCTGTTTTGATAAAGATTATCTGCGGTTTATTGAAACCAGATAGCGGTTCCGTGAACGTAATGGGGAATGAGGTGGAATTTCTTTCTGCAAAAGAGTTGCAGGCATTAAGATTGAAAGTAGGTTTTTCTTTTCAAAATGGTGCTTTGTATGATAGTATGACGGTTAGGGGTAACCTGGAATTTCCGTTAAGAAGAAATTTCAGGAACCTGAAACGTAAAGAGATCGACGCAGCTGTGGAAGAAGTTTTGGAAGGCGTAGGCCTTTTACAAGCCATAGACCAAATGCCATCAGGCCTTTCCGGCGGACAAAGAAAACGCATAGGCATTGCCCGTACGTTAATCCTGCGTCCCGAAATTATGTTGTATGATGAGCCTACTGCTGGTCTTGATCCTATAACCAGCATAGAGATCAATAATCTTATCAATGAGGTGCAACAAAAATATCATACTTCGTCCATCATCATTACGCATGATCTTACCTGTGCGAAAGCTACCGGTGATCGCATTGCCATGATGCTCAACGGAACATTTCTTCACCAGGGAACGTTTGAGGAAGTATTTAGCTCAAATGACCCTGACGTTAAAGCTTTTTATAAATATAACTTTATACAATAACTTATGAGTACAACAAAAAATACACGCTCCGTGATAGTGGGAGTATTTATTTTCATCGGGATAGTAATTTTGATAGTGGGAGTACTAACGTTAGGGGGCCAGCGCAAAAGCTTCGTTAAAACTATATCCGTAGAATCAGTGTTCGACGACGTGGGTGGTTTGCAACGGGGAAATAATGTCTGGTTTTCCGGTGTTAAAATTGGCACCGTTAACAGGATACGATTTCAAGGCGATGCAAAGGTGCAGATAGTGATGCACATTGATAACGCTTCCAAAATATATATCCATAAAGACGCCAGGGCAAGGATAAGTACAGATGGGCTGATCGGCAATAAAATAATTGTGTTGTATGGCGGGTCACCTAAAACGGAATCCGTGGAAGATGGTGATATCCTAATCGCCGACAAACCATTAAATACAGATGAAATGATGGCAACCCTTCAGGAAAATAACAAGAACCTGATAGGTATAACCGGTGATTTTAAAATTATTGGGAAGAGACTGGTTGATGGAAAAGGCACCATTGGTGCCCTGTTAGCCGACTCTGTGATGTCTCAAAAATTGAATTCAACTATCAATAACCTGCAGGCAATTTCAACGAACCTTAAAACAGCTTCACAGAATAGTAATGCGGTAGTTAGAAGTTTCTCAGACTATGCTGCGAAGCTGAAGACCGAAGGTTCACTGGCTAACGAACTGGTAACCGATACCATGGTTTTCAGCAATCTCAAATCAGTGGTGGTGCAATTACAGCAGGCTGCTACAGATGCAACCGCCATCACTGCTAATATCAAAGAGGCAAGTGGCGGACTTAATGATAAGAACAAACCTATAGGTCTGTTAATAAACGATGAACAAACGGCTTCGCAGCTTAAAAATATCATGAAGAACCTCGAAACCAGTACCCAGAAGCTGGATGAGAATATGGAAGCTTTACAGCATAATTTTCTGTTGAGAGGTTTTTTTAGAAGAAAAGCAAAAAGCGAAAAGCAGTAAAGGCGAAGGCAGCATGGCGCTGCACAACGACAGAATGAATAGGGAGAGGGGTTTCACGGTGTAACCCAAGGTCAGTAGCCTGGGCGCAAGTTAATGTTTCCAAACCGCAGACAATTTTGAATGTAAAACTCAACCTATAAGGTTTGAAGTCGGTCTGCCGGAAGCAAGGAAATTAACCTCATAGGTTTTGACATAAGGCAAGTAACCTTCAGCCGCAAAACCTATAAGATTTGGACTGCAATGCAATTATCAAAAAAATTAAACCTTATAGGTTGAACCCGTATACGATAGTACCTCATATAACCGATACAGAAAAGAACTAAAGTTCAGGCACGGGTTATGCCAGCCCCAATTTTTAATGCAGCGTTAGCGGTAGGCGTTATTCTACGACTTGCCTGAGGATTGCTTTTTCGTTCAAAACGCCCGAAACGCCAGCTTCTGCAAATGCGCACTCATGTTACTAATCGCCCCTGCAACTATTCCAATCTGTTCTTGTGCTTCCTTCCAGTTCCTTTGTTCAATGGCCTCTCTTATACCGGGGAGGGTTTTAACGCCGTAACCCGTATAAAAACCGGGTGCGTAAATAGTGTGTTTGTACCAGGCTCTTCGGGGTAAACCATCCATGGTTAACAGTTGTTGCTCGGCCTGGAATAATGCTTTATTAAACGCCTCCGACTCCTTTCCGGTAATATTATCTTTTTTAGTACTGTCGGATAGCGCATTGGTTGATTTCTCCAGTGAAAGCAACGCATTTTGCAGGGCAGAAAAATCCAGGTAAGGGACTTCTGTTTTTGAGACAGGTGCTTTTAATGATTTTGTGGGATCATTAGCTAATTTATATTTGTTGGTTTTTATAACCTGGTTTTCAATGGAAGTGTTTTCCCGTAGTTGATCGGTGAAACTTATTAATTCCGTAGTATAGCCGCTGATCGTTTTATATAAATTACGGAAGTCAAAAGGTAAAACATCGGCATTAGCAAGCCTTAATGCAAAACGGCCGGCGGTTTTTGATAATGCCACCCCATAGTCAAAGCTGGAATCTTTAAAGCGGACGTAATCATCAAATGAATCGTATACGGAATGATATTCACCGCCCGGATCTTCACCTCCGAATCCGAGATTAAGGGACGGAACACCCAGGTGCTGAAGAAAGGAAGAATAATCTGAACCTGAACCGAGAGCGCTGAGGTTGATGTCTTTTTTATTCAATAAATCCTTTTGTGCTTTCGGAGTAGTAGCTTTTACGACATCTGAAGCTTTCCTTCTTTCAAGTACCGGTACATTGGTTTGCGGATCTATAACATCGGCGGCTATTTCATTTAACAAAGGTTCAAAGGCATGTGATCCGCCTGCTCCCAGGAACCCACGGCCATTACCATCCGAATTTATATAGGCTACCGCTTTTTGTTGCAATTCACTACCATGATCTTCAGCCCATTCGGTTGATCCCATTAACCCTGGTTCTTCACCATCCCAGGCGCAATAGAGTAAACTGCGCTTTGGTTTGAAACCTTTTTTAACCATTTCCCCGATAGCTTTTGCTTCTTCCAACATGGCAGCCAGGCCGCTTACAGGGTCGCCTGCTCCGTTTACCCATGCGTCGTGGTGGTTGCCCCTAATCACCCATTGATCGGGAAATTGTTCTCCCTTAATAGTTGCTATAACGTTAAAGGCCGGACGAAGTTTCCATTCGAAAGATAGTTTTAGATGGACTTTAGATTTACCGGGACCGATATGATACGTAAATGGCAAAGAACCCCGCCAGTCTTCAGGAGCAACCGGCCCTTCCAATGCGGCTAAAAGCGGTTGTGCGTCACGGTAACTAATAGGAAGTACCGGTATTTTCAAAAGATTCGTAGCCTGTGAACGTTCTAATCTTTTAGCACTTTCAGTAGCGCCGACATTAGGAGTCAGAGGATCACCAGGATAAATCACCATATCCATTACCGAACCACGCTGCACCCCATTTTCATTTTTAAAGGCTCCACCAGGATATACATCACCCTGGAAATAACCATCCTCATGCGGGTCAGAATAAATAATACAACCCAGCGCACCATGTTCCTGTGCCACCTTCGGCTTAATACCGCGCCACGAACGGCCATACCGGGCAATGACGATTTTATCTTTAACACTTATTCCAAAAGTTTCCAGCCTTTCATAATCTTCCGGCAGCCCAAAGTTTACATACACCAATTCACCGGAAACATCTCCATCGGCGCTCCAGCAATTGTAAGTGGGAAGCTGATCTGCCTGTCCCGAGGTGGCATCCTCTTTAAGTGCAGGCTCTTTTAAGACTGCTTTGTAAACCTTTGGAGAAGTCATTTCAAGTACTCTTGTTATCGGGGTTGGAAATAATACCTGGTAGGTTTCGATTTTAGTATCCCAACCATAAGTTTTGAAGTAAGCCGACACAGCTTTTGCCACGGCCTCCCCGCCTGCCGATCCTATGTGATGAGGTTTGGCCGATAATTCCTTTATTATTTTTCCTATATTTTCGCGACTGAGCAACTGATCAAAATTTGCCTCCAGCTGCCGTTCTTTCAGGGAAGAAACACTGTCAAAGCCGGTTAATTGCTTACCCTGTGCTGTTAAAGTTTGGTTGCTATTTAAAATTCCCAGGCATATAAATAGTGCGATTTTTTTCATTTTCTAAATATAGGAAGAAATGAGGTATGAGGTATGAGGTGTGAGGTATGAGTCTTCGATCAGCGGCGCCGATATCACCCGTGTAAATAACATTTTTGATGCGCGACGTTTGTAGGGGCAGGGCTTGCCCCCGCCCTGTTACACCGGATACGTGTGGTATTTTGTCGACGTCTCTCATAAATATACTGGCAGTTTCATATGCAGTCAGGGCGAGGGCTTGCCCTGCCCCTACAAACGCCCCTACATTTTAGTCAGGCATTGGATCATAATTCTGTTTATTGGCGGATGTTATATAAAAGGTGTGAGGTATGAGTATAGCTGATAGCTGACGGCTGATAGCCAAACTCACACCTCATACCTGATTGTTGGAATAATTTCCCTATCTTCGCAGCCATCATATACGCTCTCTAAGCAGACTCGATAACTTTCTTCACTAAAAGCTTCATCAAGTCATTTGATAGCAGCATATACAATAATCAATCTTTACATACTATTTTAAAGGTTGTAATTCATTTACACTAAACAATTATATATTGTCATTCGAAAAATTAAATCTCATTGAGCCCATTTTAAAGGCGCTCAAATCAGAAGGATATACAAGTCCTACCCCAATTCAGGAACAAGCCATTCCTATTGTACTTGATCGTAAAGATCTTTTAGGCTGCGCCCAGACAGGCACCGGTAAAACAGCGGCTTTTGCTATTCCTATCTTACAGATATTACAGTCAGAAAAAACAACAGGCCCCCATCATATTAAAGCACTGGTATTAACACCTACCAGGGAATTAGCCATCCAGATCGATGAAAGCTTTGCCGCATATGGCAAACACCTAGGCCTTAAACACCTGGTGGTCTTTGGTGGCGTATCTCAGCATACACAAACAAACGCGTTGAGGAATGGCGTGGATATCCTGATTGCTACACCAGGAAGACTACTCGACCTGGTAGACCAGGGTTTTATTAGCTTACAGCGCATAAGCCTGCTCGTTTTAGATGAGGCAGACCGTATGCTGGACATGGGTTTTATTCACGATGTTAAAAAGATCATCGCTAAAATCCCCGCTAAACGACAGACCCTGTTTTTCTCAGCTACCATGCCGCCGGAAATTTCCAAGCTTGCGGATACTATTTTAAGAAACCCGGTAAAAGTAGCCATCACACCTGTTTCCACCACGGCAGAAAAAGTGACACAAGGTTTGTATTTTGTTGACAGGAATGATAAGCGATTATTATTGCTGCACCTGTTGAAAGACAACGTTATTCAGAACGCTTTAGTGTTTACTCGCACAAAACACGGTGCAGATAAGGTGGTTAAAGACCTGGTAAGAGCTAACATACAGGCAGAAGCCATTCATGGTAATAAATCCCAATCCGCAAGGCAGCGCGCGTTGATGTTGTTCAAAACCGGTCGCATAAGGGTGCTCGTCGCTACTGACATAGCTGCAAGAGGTATAGATGTGGAAGACCTGTCGCACGTAATTAATTTTGAATTGCCGAATATCCCTGAAACCTATGTTCATCGTATTGGAAGAACCGGCAGGGCTGGCGCCAGCGGCATTGCTCTTTCTTTTTGCGATAGTGAAGAAAGAGAATTCCTGAGAGATATTAACAAGCTTATTTCGCCTTCGATACCTGTTATTGCCGACCATCCTTACGCGATGGTAGCTACCAATAATTTCAGGCCGCAGCGACCGATTCAAAGAAATGTACCATCAAGAGTTCCGAATGGTAATTTTCAAAGAGAAAGGAATTATAATACGCATAGGGCTACGAACAGCTAATGCCACATGGCAAAAAAAAGTGCCGGCATATTATTATATCGCTTGAAGAAAGGGCCTCTGGAAGTATTTTTAGTACATCCAGGTGGCCCTTTTTTTATTAAAAAGGATGATGGTGCCTGGACCATACCCAAAGGTGAATTTGATGCTGAAGAGCCACTAGTAGCTGCAAAAAGAGAATTTTTGGAAGAAACAGGAATGGAAGTGAATGGAAATTTTATCACGCTAGCTCCTATACGCCAGAAAAGCGGGAAGATGGTGTTAGGCTTTGCATTAGAATCTGATTTCGATGTCAGCCAGCTAAAATCAAATACATTTGAAATTGAATGGCCGTCGAGGTCGGGTAAGATGAAAACTTTTCCTGAAATCGACAGAGGTGAATGGTTTGGCGTTGAACAGGCGAAAGTGAAAATTAACGCGGCACAGGTGGCGTTGATAGAGGAACTTTTAACAAACCTGGGAAAGCCCTGACTTCCGAAGTCTTCTAGACTTGTAAAAAAGCGAGCTTAATTTGATTATAAAATGACAATGATCCCATGATCTATTGGTAATCTCTCGCATAAAAACCTATTAGGTTTGCGTTTTAAGTACCGGCACCCCGGGTTCAAACCTTATAGGTTTAAACAAGGTCTGACCGAAAATAAAAAATATTTTGGGGTGACTTCCGAAGTCTCAAAGACTTCGAAAGTCTGTATTTGAGAACACTATGTCAGACTTTCGAAGTTTTACAAACTTCGGAAGTCATCTGCACACTTGTTATTAGCACTTCGAAAGTCTTGCATAAGGACTGACAGAATTTTATTCTTCAGCTTGGACGTATCAAAATCAAAACTTCCGAAGTCTGGAAGACTTCGGAAGTTAGATCTCGACTTCGGTGGTTAGTTAGCTTTCGACTTCGGAAGTAAAGTCTTGGTTTTCGAAATAATCACCGCTCAATCATAAAACTCCCGGCTAGCTCCAAACTCCTCTTCTTCAGCTTCCTGGTTTCTATCTCTTCAATAATCGCTTCAGGCGCGAGAATTAAAGAAGTATTATTCTCCTTCCACCAGGTTTGCAATTTTAATTCAATGAATGGAAGAACACCGATTAAATATTTACGGTCGGCATCTGCATGCCATTCTTCCACCCATTCAAATTTTTCCCGTGGAATGTATTTCCAATCATCAAAACTTATATAGGCACGAACATAAAAATCATTCGTCATTTCGTGAGGAGTGTGGTGATACAATTTTTTATATTCATACTTATATTGATAACGCAGGGCAGAAAGATCACTTAGTACCGCCGAAGCTGTAGGCAGACTGCCGGCTCCCTTACCATAGAAAAATTGTTTATCGGCAAAACCGCTTTCAATTACAACGCCGTTGTATTCATTTTTAACAAAAGCAAGATGATCATCTCCTTTAACAAACTGGGGTAACACAAAAGCGGCCACTTTGCCATTCATGAGTTTTTTAGCCTGGGCCACCAGCTTGATCTCGTAATGTTTTTCTTTGGCTACTGCTGCATCACTCGCCTGGATGTTCTGAATACCGGTGAAGACCAGGTTGTCGGTGCTTTCAACAATACCATAAGCATGCGTAAGCAGGAAGGTCCATTTATTGGCAGCATCATATCCTTCTACATCAAGTTTGGGATTACTTTCTGCGAAGCCGAGTTGCTGCGCCATTAACAGGGCTTGTTGAAAATCCAGCTTGTCTTCAAACATCCTGGTAAGAATAAAATTTGTTGATCCGTTTACAATTGCTTTTATAGAATGCAGCAAGTCATTATCATAATATTCTTCCAGGTTACGAATAACGGGGATAGATGCGCCGGCGGCGGCTTCATATAAAAAGGATTGACCAGTTTGACGCTGCAGGTCTAAAATAGCTGGTAAATTTTCCGCTATCATCTTTTTGCTGGCACTAACCACGGACTTGCCGTTTTTTAAAGCCGTTGAAATTATTTGGAATGCCGCAATGGAATCATCAATTACTTCCACGATCACATTAATTTCCGGATCATCCAGTAAACTATCTTTATTAGTAGTAAACAATTCTACCGGTGCGTTTCTTTTCTTCTGGAAATTTTTAATACAAACTTTTTTTATACGTGCTTTCAGGGAAGGTGTTTGTTGCAGAACCCTGTATAACCCTTCACCCACTACACCAAATCCAAACAAGCCAATTGTTATCTGTTTATGAGCATCCATATTTTCATGTTATTATTTGAAACTTATCGGTAGACGGCCGCGGATAAGAAATACTTTCAGAAACTTCATTTTTTATATCGCCTTCCCTGATAAACGAGACAATTAATTTTTCAATTTGTTCATATTCCAGTAAAAAACCATCATGCCCAAATAAAGAAGTAATTAATTTAAAACTGGCTTGAGGAATATGTTCTGCAATGAACTGCTGTTCCCTGGCGGGGAATAGAATATCTGTCTGAATACCTATTGAAAGAGTCTTTGCTTTTATATGCTGCAAGGCATTTTCCACCGTGCCTCGTCCACGTCCAACATTATGCGCATCCATACCCTGGCTCAGTTTATAATAACTGAATGCATTAAAACGCTTTGCCAGCTTTTCACCCTGGTAGCGTTGATAGGACTCGCTTTTGAAATGATCAAGGATTTCATTACTTGTTTCAGACTGGCCCAACTGGTAGGTATCATAGTTACGGTAAGATATAAGCGCTACTGCCCTCGCTACTTTCATACCTCCCATTCCTGCCTCGGGATCATCGTTTGGCCAACTCACATCAGCTTCTATGCATAGCCGTTGAGTGGCATTAAAAGCGATTGCCCAGGGAGAATGAAAAGCATTGGTAGCAATCGGGAAAATATATTCAAATAACATGGGCTCTTCAATGGCCCATTCCAATAATTGTTGTCCGCCCATGGAGCCACCAATGCCTACCTTGATTTTATTTATGCCAAGTTGTTTTCGTAAAGGCATGTACGAACGTATCATATCTCTTGGCGTGAAAAAAGGAAAGGAATGATACCAGGATGAATCGGCGGCATCTCCACGTTCCCATCCAGCAGGCATTTTATCTAAAGGACCTATACTTCCATAACAACTTCCGGGCATGTTTACACAAACGATAAAATAGCTGGCTGGATCGAATAATTTCCCATCCCCCACTAAACCCGGCCACCATTCTTCGGCATTGCTGTTGGCAGTAAGTGCATGAAATAGCCATACAACATTATCACCCTTCTCATTTAGTTTTCCGTAGGTGGTATAAGCCAGGTGGCATCGAGGTAATTCAATACCCGATTCGAGTTTAAAAGGTTCATTAATTACAAAGGTCTCCGGCATGCTGGAAATTATGAATTATGAATGATGAATATGAATGATGAACTATGCTGACGGTGAAAAGATGTAAATCATTCATAATTCATCATTCATTATTTTATGCTGTTATCGGGGCAAAAACCTTATTAAAAGCCTGTTCAATGTCTGCTTTAATATCTTCAATATGTTCTATGCCTGCAGATATGCGAATCATATTAGGTTCAACTCCTGCAGCTTTTTGTTCAGCCTCGTTTAATTGTTCGTGCGTGGTAGAGGCAGGGTGAATAACAAGCGTTTTATTATCTCCCACATTTGCCAGGTGGCTGATGAGTTTTAACGAGTCAACAAAACTGGCAGCACTTTCTTTGGAGCCCTTAATGCCAAATTGTAATACACCACCAAAACCATTCTCAAGGTATTTTTTAGCCAGTTCATTGTACTGACTGCTTTTCAGGCCGGGATACAATACAAACTCTACCTGGGGATGTTGCTCCAGCCATTCGGCTAAAGCAAGGGCATTTTCACATTGACGTTCCAGGCGAAGCGATAATGTTTCCAATCCCTGTAATAACAGGAAAGAATTGAAAGGTCCCTGCGATGAGCCAAAATCACGAAGGCCTTCCACCCTTGCGCGAATAATAAAGGCTATGTTTGGCATGCCCAAAGGATTTCCTTCGCCAAATATATCCCAGAATTTCATTCCATGATACCCTTCGGATGGTTCAGTGAATTGCGGAAACTTTCCATTGCCCCAGTTATAATTTCCGCCGTCTACTATTACACCGCCAATAGTGGTACCATGTCCACCAATCCATTTAGTAGCAGACTCAACCACGATGTTGGCGCCATGTTTCAAAGGTTTGAATAAATAACCGGCAGCTCCAAAAGTATTATCAACGATTAAAGGCAGGTCATATTCTTTAGCCAGGTCGGCAAATTTTTTAAAATCCGGAATATTCAATTGGGGGTTACCAATCGTTTCCAGGTAAATGGCCTTGGTGTTTTTATCAATGAGCTTGGCGAAATTCTCCACGTTATCACCATCTGCAAATCGTACTTCAATGCCAAGGCGTTTGAAGGCAACTTTAAACTGGTTATACGTTCCGCCATAAAGAAATGTAGTGCTAATAAAATTATCGCCCACATTAAGGATATTATTAAGGGCAAGAAACTGGGCAGCCTGCCCTGAGCTAGTTGCAAGTGCTGCCACACCACCTTCTAACGCGGCTATCCTTTTTTCAAATACATCGGTAGTCGGATTCATGATGCGGGTATAAATATTGCCAAATTGCCTTAAACCAAACAAATTGGCTGCATGTGCAGAATTATCAAAGCCATAAGAACTGGTTTGGTAAATAGGTACTGCCCTGGCTTTAGTAGTAGGATCTATTTCCTGGCCGGCATGCACTTGCAATGTTTCAAATCGTTGTTCGTTACTCATTACGGTATATTTAAGTGTTATAAATGAAAATGTCGGTTTTTAAACATAGAAAAGAAGGATATAAGAAGGGGAGACAGGCATGTCAAAATAATTTATGACATATAAAAACAATGACAACTAGATATTAATTTAGTGTACTTCACCTATAATAATTTCTGTGTAAGACCCAGCGTTAGATCTTAATATTTTCACGAAATTAATGGAGTTACTATTAATTCGCAATATTTCGTTGTTAAAACACCAAAAAATCACCTTTTCAGGTGAGTTTTTGAGATACTTTACTGACGATGGATGAAATTTGATGGGATACAATTGCAATTGACAGGTTTGGGTAGGATAATCCTTACTGAATCTCTAAAAATTTAAATAGAGGTATTATTTACCACCTGTTTCGCCCTCTTTGCGTGATTCTTCTTTCATTCGTTCATTGGCTGAAATTAGTAATTCCACCCGGCGGTTTTCTGTTCTGCCTGTTACTGTATCGTTATCGTATTTGGGAGAAGATTCGCCAAGCCCTTTAATATTTATACGATTATTGTCAATTCCCTTTTCTCTAAGATACTGGGCTACCGATGCGGCCCGGCGTTGGGACAATGATTGGTTATAATTAAAAGAACCCTTATTATCGGTGTGCCCCTGAATTTCAATATTGGTATTGGTATATTTTTGAACCACTTTAGTGAGCTCATCAAGGTTCTTTTTTGAAGCGGCAGAAAGGTCTGCCTGGTTATACCCAAAAAGTATTTTGCTATTAAATTCCACTACAATTCCTTCCGCCACCCTTTCCACTTTTACCCCTGGCACTTCCTTTTTTATTTCTTCGGCCTGTTTATCCATTTTACTGCCAATAACACTTCCGGTTACACCTCCAACGGCAGCGCCAATAATGGCTCCAACGGCAGAATTTCCGTATGCCCTGCCCACTACTTCTCCTGCAATACCACCACCTGCTGTTCCCATAGCGGCTCCTAATTGGGTTTTATTAATAGTGCTGCAGCCGACCATCATATATATAGATAATAATATGGGTGAAAAGATATTGAATTTCATGGTATTGAGTTAATAAGTGCCACCTAGTTCAACGTTAGAAGCCTAATACCATGCCATCAAAATTTTTTATGATAACTGCATAGCTTTCAAATCAATACAAATTTATAAGATGATAATGTATCAGGATTTCGCTTTATACCGGAAATATTTTCTACAGGGAGATGCAGGAAAGCACCTTGAAATCAAATTGCTTAAAGCCACTGAACAGAAGTGCGTACAAAAAATGGGAGAGGTATAGGCTATCTTCCCCTCTTTAAGTAAGCTATCGTTAGGTCACTTCTTATTTATTTATGCCTAGTCATACAAGGTTAAAGATAGTTGAAAACTGTAGGTAAGCCCTGAAAGGGCTTTGTCCAATTTACAACAATCGAGAAAACAGCAACGTCACATCATCCAAATCCCTCGTATCCTTAGTTCGACGTTATTTTAATATTACTAACCGACACGGGTACACGAAATTTCATATTCATCCCTCATGCGAGGCATCAAAAAAAATGGACCGATGCAAATTATGCACCGGTCCATTCTCTATATTGAATTTATATCGAAAAATTTACTGAAGAATACTTACAGTACCCTGGTCAGCTTTTGTTCCTGTAAAAGTTACTACAGGAATTGCTTTTACCTTCGTTACATGTTGATCTTTTTTACTCTTAGATACTTCTGGTGTTGCAGTTGCAACAGCATCAGTTACGGCAGGAGCCTGTTCGTTAAAACCACATCCCATGCAAAGATTGATCTGTTTGTTACTTTCATCGTACATTACTGTTCCTTCTGCAACAGTATTGTCCTCTTGTTTTTGCGCTGGTATTTTATATGTTCCCGGAACCGCTTTTAACAAGGCGTAAAACTTTGTGCCTGTTAGTCCGTCGATCCATATTTTACCAGGATTACTTTCATCCGCAGTAATGGTGATTGACTTATTATCCGTTGTGGTTGCAGTAGCTGTATAACTGCCTAATACCGGTATATAATACCTGCCAAAATTAGGCTTGGGCGTAGATGATGTTACACTTGATGCGGCACTATTACCAGTTGCATTCTCAGGTGTTGTTGATGGATTTGTAGTTGCAGAGGTAGTAGCCGGTTGAGTAACAGTGGCCTGCTGATCCTTGGTATTGGTTACAATTGTAGCACTTTCACTTGTAGCACTTTCATTCAACGAAGTGGGCTTCTTTTTAGTCGTATCCGTCTTCTGAGTGGTTGTGTCTTTTTTAGTTGTATCTGCCTGACTAAATGCAGCGAAAGAAACACATAGTGCAGTACCTACTAATAAAAATTTAAGTGATTTCATTTTAATAATTTTAGTGAAAAAAAAGGTTAAGAGTAAAACACAAACACACCAATGTAAATACTGTGCCAAAAACTAATTTGTGTGGAAAACTTATTTGTTAATGAAAATCTGCAGGCACCGCTTTTTTGGTTGATTAAAGAGAGAATTACCGGGTAACTAATAGTTTGTAATACAACTTTATGCTCCTGTAATTGTTATTATCTTTGCACAACAATAATATGGCAAAAAGAAAAAATCAGCAGGACGGAATTATAATAGAGGACGATTTCATCGAGGTGTTTGGAGCCCGTGAACACAATCTTAAAAATATAGACATTCGCATTCCTAAGAATAAGCTGGTAGTCTTTACAGGAGTGAGCGGCAGTGGTAAATCATCATTGGCGTTTGATACTATTTATAACGAAGGGCAACGGCGATATATGGAAAGTTTTTCTGCGTATGCCCGGCAATTTATGGGTGACATGGAAAGGCCCGACGTAGATAAAATCACGGGACTTTCCCCTGTTATTTCAATTGAACAAAAAACTACGAATAAAAATCCCCGGAGTACGGTAGGTACCATTACAGAAATTTATGATTTTCTGAGATTACTGTATGCAAGAACAGCAGAAGCTTACAGTTACAACACAGGTAAGAAAATGATGAAGTTCAGTGAAGAGGAAATTGTTACAAACATTTTCAAAAAATTTAAAGCTAAGAAAATTACTTTGCTGGCGCCGCTGGTAAGAGGGCGTAAAGGTCATTACCGGGAGTTGTTTGAAGACATAAGGAAGAAGGGTTATCTTAAAGCAAGGGTCGATGGAAAAATTCTTGATTTAACCGAACGAATGCAGGTGGATCGTTATAAGATCCATGATATTGAAGTAGTGATCGATCGGCTTGCAGTTACAGATGATATGAAAATTCGCTTAAGCCAGAGCGTTCAGAAATCGCTGCAGGTTGGTAAAGATTTAATGTTTCTTCTTATCAGCGATGAAGTAAAACCGGTTCAATATAGTAAGCAATTAATGTGTGAGGATACTGGTATCAGTTATGAAGAACCATCTCCCAATGCATTTTCCTTCAATTCACCTTATGGTGCATGTCCAACATGCAAAGGATTGGGAACGGTTAACCAGGTTAATATGGAAGCTGTGATTCCTGATCGCGGGCTGAGCATTAATGAAGGCGCCATTGTGCCACTTGGAGAAGAACGCCAGGCATATGTTTTTAAACAGGTGGAAGCTTTGGCCAAAAAGAATAAGATAAGCTTAACGAAGCCTGTTAAGGATCTGTCACCACTAGCGCTTAACCTTATTTTGTATGGTACGGAAGATGCTTCTAATAAAGATATTGAATTCGATTTTGATACTACTAACACTAACATATATGCGACGGAATACGAAGGTATAGTAATTATGTTGCGCCGTTGGTTTGCAGGCAGTAGCAGTGAATCTCTGCGCGATTGGGTAGAGAAATTTATGGAGATGAAAACCTGCGAAACCTGCCTGGGTGCAAGGTTGAAAAAAGAAAGCCTTTGGTTTAAAATTGACCAGAAGAATATCGCGGAATTAAGTAAAATGAACCTCGATAAATTGTTCATCTGGTTTACTGCACTTGAAAAGCGATTAACAGACAAACAGAATTCCATTGCAAAGGATGTGTTAAAGGAGATAAGGGATCGCTTGAAATTCCTGCTGGATGTGGGCTTGAATTATCTTACGCTGGACAGGTCTTCCAAATCACTAAGTGGCGGTGAATCTCAAAGAATAAGGCTTGCAACACAGATTGGATCACAACTGCAGGGGATCACTTATATTCTTGATGAGCCAAGCATTGGGTTACATCAGCGGGACAATCAGCAATTGATAGAAGCTCTAAAAAATTTGCGTGATATTGGTAACAGTGTGTTGGTAGTGGAGCATGATAAGGAAATAATGCTGGCGGCTGATCACCTGGTGGATGTTGGTCCGAAAGCAGGTAAATATGGAGGTGAGATAGTGGCACAGGGTGATCCCAAACTGATGGTTAATTCATTATCCGAAACAACCCGGTTCCTTTTTGGTGAAAAAGTAATTGCAGTTCCGTCCGAGCGGAGAAAGGGGAATGGTAAAAATTTAATCTTAAAAGGTGCACGTGGAAATAACCTTAAAAAGGTGGACGTAAGTTTTCCACTGGGTAAGTTAATATTGATCACAGGAGTAAGCGGAAGTGGGAAATCAACGCTAATTACAGAAACTTTATATCCGTTATTATCACAATATTGTTATCATTCCAAAACCAATCCTAAGGAGCATACCAGTATCACCGGCCTGGAATTAATTGATAAAGTAATTGAGATAGATCAGAGCCCGATTGGCAGAACACCCAGGAGTAACCCGGCAACTTATTGTGGCTTTTTTACCGATATCAGAACATTGTTTGCCGCCGTTCCTGAGGCAAAGATTCGAGGGTATACGGCGGGCAGGTTTTCATTTAATGTTAAAAGCGGAAGATGTGAGATGTGTGGCGGTGGCGGGATGCGGGTGATAGAAATGAATTTTTTACCTGATGTATATGTACATTGCGAAAAGTGTAATGGCAAAAGGTATAACCGTGATACGCTGGAGATCAGGTACAAAGGGAAATCTATCAGTGATGTGTTGGATATGACAGTAGATGAAGCCGTTGAGTTTTTTACAAATGTGCCTTACATTTACCGAAAAATAAAAGTGTTGCAGGAGGTAGGCCTCGGCTACATAACTTTGGGTCAGTCAGCGGTGACGCTAAGTGGAGGTGAAGCTCAGCGGGTAAAGCTTTCAACAGAACTTGGGAAGAAGGATACAGGTAAAACGTTTTACATTCTTGATGAACCCACCACCGGTTTGCATTTCGAAGATATTCAGCATTTGCTGGATGTATTGAATAAATTAGTAGACAGGGGTAACACCGTGTTGGTAATAGAACATAACCTGGATGTTATTAAGGTGGCGGATCATATTATTGACCTGGGGCCGGAAGGAGGTGATGGAGGCGGGAAAATTCTTTTCGAAGGAACACCAGAAAATCTGATCAAGGTGAAGGAAAGCCATACCGGAAAATTTTTAAAACCAGAACTTGCCAATGGAAAGAGTTATAATTGACATGGACGAAGTGATCGCTGATCCTATGGGTGATATGATAGAATGGTACCGTAAAACCCATCCCCTTGAAATTAACAAAGACAATATGCTCGGAGGTTCCTGGGTTAAGGGGTTCCCGGAGCATCACCAGCAGATGATAAGAGACAGATTATATTCCCCGGGCTTTTTCAGAAATTTGCCAGTTATAAAAGACAGTATCGAGGTGCTGGAAGAGATGAATAAACGGTACGAGGTTTTTATTGTTTCAGCTGCCATGGAATTCCCTAATTCATTAAAAGAAAAGCTGGAGTGGTTGCAGGAACACTTTACTTTTATAACCTGGAAACAGATTGCGTTGTGCGGAGATAAAAGTCTTATTTGCGGCGATTATATGATCGATGACCATGTAAAAAACCTGCGAACTTTTAAAGGGAAAAAATATTTATTTACATCTGCACATAATCTGAATATTACAGATTATGACAGGTTGAATAACTGGAAGGAAGTGGGAGAAGTTTTTTTACAGTAACTGCGGCCGCTACCTATCCCAGGGTCGGGGACTCGCCCATTTCTTAAAGCAATCTGAATTAAAATAATTCTGTGAATCTGTAAATCCTGTGAATTCTGCTAAAAAATACCGATAAGCTTATGCAGGAAGTGTTCAATAAAATGCTACTTTTTCACCAAAAGGGAACGGATCAGGGTATACTAATAACCAGATGTTAGCATTTAACCAATTTCCCTGCTGCTTACCGGCAATGATTTACTCATGAGAATGTGAACTGCTTAATAAGTATAGTCTACTAGTATTATGTTAACTTTAAATGACGCTTTAGCTAACAGCTTTCAGCTATAAGCTATCAGGTGGAAATTATTTCTCGCATTGTTTTCCTGATAGCTGATATCCAACATGCCCGACACATCTATTTATAATTATTCCATGCTCAAATTCTATGATCTGCAGGGGGAAAGTTTATAGTAGCCTTTGCCCGTTCAGAATTTAAAATACAAAACAACAGCAAAAACAAAACCAATAAGTTAGATCCAACGGTTTTTCCAATTTTGGGAAATAATATATTTAACATGGGCGATAAAATATGGCCTGTAAAACCAATGCAAACTTGTGTCCTAAGAAACATCCCCTTCTTTTCATAGATCTTGATTTTTTTCAAATGGTTTGGAGCAATGGCTTATGGAAGTTATGTTCCTGCCCTATTACAGTAGAAACGCCTTTTCAATGCTTTTGGTGTGCGAGAAATTAAATATTTGGCCGAAATACCATGGGGGAGGGCATTCACAGGGAACGTTTCGTGCATTTCAAATCTTTAAAATCATTTCAATGTGATCGATACCATCTTCATCGTAGATGTCACTGTCTTGCCGAAATCCATATAGTTCGTAGAATCTTTTAAGGTATAATTGCGCACCGATTTTTATAGGAGTTTTTCCAAACAGGCGATAACACTCGTCAATAGATCTTTGCATTAATTCTTTACCTAAGCCTCCTCCTCTCGCTTTTGGAGAAGTGACTACTCTGCCGATTGAGGGCTCTTTATAAGAAATGCCAGGGGGCAACAGCCTGGTATAAGCAGCCAGCAAATTATCCTTCCATCCCATTAAATGATAGCCTTCACTATCTTTGTTATCTGCGTCCTGGAACGGGCAGTTCTGCTCTACAATGAAAACTTCAATGCGCAATTGAAAAATAGCGTACAATTGCCGTAACGTTAATTCATCAAACTTAACATAAGTCCAGGTAATTTGCATAAGGGTTTATTTCACATTTAAAAATAAGTGATAAATACAGCATGTAACACGATTTGTATTTAATTTTAATCTTACACAATAATTATTCATGCCCGTTTTACAAGTGAACGCAATAACAATCAGGGGTAACGGCAACGTCATCATAAAAAATCTTTCTTTTTCAGTTGCTCGCCAAGAACAATGGGCGATTGTTGGGCCATCGGGGAGTGGGAAAACTTCTTTGTTACAAGCCCTGAGCAGGAATCATTTTTATAGCGGCAGCATATCAGTAAATGAAAGTGAGGGTTTTCTCTTTGAAAAAATAGTTTTGATAAATCAGCAGCACCATTTCAAAAATCTTTCTAACACCAGCACTTTTTACTACCAGCAACGCTACAACTCTTCGGATGCGGAAGATGCTATTACTGTTAAAGAAGCATTAGATCAAAGCATAACTCCTAACGAAGGCTTACCGGGTGAATATTCTTCGGAAACAGAGCATATTTTAGATTTGCTGAGATTACGTAATTTATTGCCTGTGAAGTTGATTCAACTTTCAAATGGGGAGAATAAGCGATTGCAGATAGCAAAAGCGTTATTGTTACAACCCACGATCCTTTTATTAGATAGTCCATTTACGGGTTTGGATGTGGAGGCAAGAGAAGTTTTGGTAGAGCTGCTGCATGAAATTATCAAAAAGGGTATACATATAATAGTAGTTACTTCGCCGCACCATATACCTGATTTTATTACACATGTTTTGTCATTGGAAAAGGAGGGGGGATATACTATTGAAAATGTGGAAGTTTTTCGCGAAAGGGAATTGATGGCTTTTCACCCCGCTGCGTTTGTGCCGGATGACGGATTGTTAAAGGAGATCTTAACTTTTTCCGGCTACCCGCAGTTTGAATGGGCGGTAAGAATGCAACATGTACATGTTGAGTATAATAATCGCAAAATCCTAGATGACATATCATGGGAAGTGCGAAATGGAGAATGTTGGTCTTTGTCTGGACCTAACGGTTCGGGTAAATCTACGTTATTAAGTCTTATCAATGCAGATAACCCCCAGGCTTATGCCAACGAGATTTATTTGTTCGACAGGAAGCGTGGCAGTGGCGAAACCATCTGGGAAATAAAAAAAAAGATAGGTTTTGTTTCACCGGAACTTCATTTGTATTTTGATTCAACCATTAATTGTTTTGATGTGGTGGCATCCGGATTATTTGATACCATTGGTTTGTTTCGTTTTCTCAATGAAGAGCAGTCGGCGCTTGTGATAAAGTGGATGAAATTATTACAGGTTGATCATACGCGTAATAAGTTATTGTTCCAGTTATCCAATAGTGAGCAGCGGTTAGTATTGCTTGCAAGGGCATTAGTGAAAAACCCACCCATGCTGATCCTAGATGAACCCTGCCAGGGATTGGACGAAGACCAGGTTATATTATTCAGAAGCATGGTCAATGAGATATGTATGTTAACGGGCAAAACACTTATTTATGTATCTCATTATAGGGATGAGATCCCTGCTTGTGTAACAAAATTTATAAGGCTGGAGAATGGGAGGAAAGTTAATTATTAATTATTAATTATTAATGGTTAATGGTTAATGGTTCATGGTTCATGGTTCATGGTTCATGGTTCATGGTTCATGGTTCATGGTTCATGGTTCATGGTTCATTTAACGCTGCAAGGTAAAGAGTTTCATTAACAATTAATAATTAACAATTAATAACCGTATTTCTCTTTCCAAAGATTTTTTAGATACCTGCGTAACTCCTCCTCTCGTGGGTTTTTTCCGGGGTCATAAAAAGTTGTTCCACTCAGTTCGGTTGGCAGGTATTCCTGTGGGGAGAAATTATTATCGTAGCTATGCGAATACTGATACCCTTTTCCGTAATCCAGGTTCTTCATCAGCTTTGTAGGCGCATTGCGAATGTGAAGTGGAACGGGAAGGTCGCCATGATGGCGAACGGCGGCCAAAGCCCTGTCTATGGCACTTATGGCAGCGTTACTTTTTGGTGAAGTGGCCAGGTAAGTAGTACATTGCGATAAAATAATTCTAGATTCTGGGTAACCTATCTTGTTCACTGCATCAAAAGCGGCATTCGCTAGTACCAGCGCCGTTGGGTTGGCGTTTCCTATATCTTCACTCGCCAGGATCACCAGTCGCCTGGCGATGAATTTCACATCTTCTCCTCCTTCAATCATCCTCGCCAGCCAATATACGGCACCGTTAGGATCGCTTCCGCGGATCGATTTTATAAATGCGGAAATTATATCATAGTGCTGTTCACCCTTTTTATCATACAGCGCGATCCTTTGCTGGGCTATTTCGATAACTTTTTCATCAGTGATGATAACAGGGTCTGGCAGTGAATCGGTAGTAAGTTCAAGAAGGTTCAGCAATTTACGTGCATCGCCGCCGGAAATGGTGATGAGCGCTGCCGTTTCCTTCAACTCAATATTTCTGTTTGATAAAACCACATCATGGCTAATGGCATGCCTTAATAAATCGACGAGATTATTTTCTTCTAAAGGTTTTAATACATAAACCTGGCATCTCGATAACAACGCAGAATTTACTTCAAAGGAAGGGTTTTCAGTGGTAGCGCCTATTAAAGTGATTACCCCTTTCTCCACTGCACCAAGGAATGCATCCTGCTGGCCTTTATTGAACCGGTGAATTTCATCAATAAACAGAATGACGTTCTGCTTTGTTTTTGCTTCTTCAATAACTTCTCTCACTTCTTTCACGCCGCTGCTAATAGCGCTTAATGTATAAAACGGCGATTGAAGGGTATGTGCAATGATATTGGCAATAGTGGTTTTGCCAACGCCCGGGGGTCCCCATAATATCATAGAGGGAACCTTGCCCTGCTCAATTGCTCTTCGCAGGATGCTTCCTTTACCGGTAAGATGCGCCTGCCCGGTAAGTTCATCCAATGTAGTGGGTCGCAGGCGTTCTGCTAATGGCGGAAGAGTTACTTTCATTTAATAAAGATCGAAAATAAACTACTTGCAGGGGCTGCAATCTTTAAAAATCAGGGTACATTCTCCTGGAGAAAGGTGGTAATCTTATCAAAGGAATCTCCCAACAGAGGTCCTCTCCAGCCATGTCCCTCATTAGGATAAACGACCAGCTTGGCCGGAACGCCTTCTTTCTCTAATTTATCTTTCAGCAATTCGGACTGCTTCGGATTTACCAATGGATCTTTGCCCCCCTGGAAGAGCAATGAAGGGCAGCTTTGGGCTGTTACAAAATTTATGGGACTTGATTGCTCGTAAGCGGCTTTATTATTGGAAGGATTGCCTCCTAACAGAAGTTCCAACAACTGGGGTACCTGTGGAAACATGGGGTTTTCATACATATAATTAAAATCGGAAGGCCCGAAAAAAGAAATAACTGCTTTTACTTTTACTGGGTAGGAATATTTATATGCCTGTAACAAAGCCAGGTGAGCGCCGGCACTGGCTCCTAACAAAACCACATTTTGAGAAACATGGTACTCCGCTGACTTTTTAATAACAAAATCCATTGCTGCTTTTACATCATTTTCCTGGGCGGGAAATTTATTTTGAGTGGCATTCGCCAGCCTGTAATTTAAATTTACAAACGCATAATCCGTTAAATGACGACTGAGAGAGTCAATATAAGGCTTAAATCCATTCTTGTCACCTCCTGACCAACTGCCTCCATGAACCAGGAACATCAGTTTGGTGGTGTTAACAGATCTGCCTGAAGGAAGGTAAATATCCATTACCTGCTTCGGGTCAGCACCATAAGCCACGTTGAAATATACGGAAGATGGAACAGAGAGAGTGGTGTCTTTTATAGCAGCCCGAACCGGGGCCACCGTAAATAAAATATGTACAAAACCCAATAAAATAATAATTTTCATCGTCGAATCTTGTTAAGATAGAGGATGCAAATTAAGAAGAGAAAAGAAAATGAAATGTGAATAATGGTTAATGGTTAATGGGTAATGGGTAATGGTAATGGTAAATGAATTATTGAGCGCTGCAAGGTACAATCACTAACCATTAACCATTAATTCTACTTTGACAAGTTATGAAGTGTTCTGATGATTCTGTTGCATCTCAGTGTAACAAATATATTTCACAAAGTGACACAGAGGGCCTCCGTGTATCTCCGTGAACCTCCGTGCATCTCTGTGTAACAAATATCTTTCGCAGCCTTAAAGACTGTTCGAAACTGAATGGTTACTTGTTCGTAATTGAAAAATTATCTATTCGCAAGTAG
>JBDSBP010000483.1:0-9359 GCA_039921525.1 Chitinophagaceae bacterium
TTTTTGTGCGCGTATAAAAATCCCATAAAAAGAATGAATAGAAAAATCACTATCTCGGCAAAAGCAACCATGCCCAGTTTCTTTACAACTACGGCCCAGGGATATAAAAAAACCAGTTCTACATCAAAAATCAGGAATACGAGGGCAAATAAATAATATCCTACATTAAACTGAACCCAGCTGGGCCCGATAGTAGGTACGCCACATTCGTAGGTTTGACCTTTTTGAGGATTCCTGGTGCCCTTCACTAAAATTTTAGCAACTGCAATACCACCCGCGGAAAATGCAATAGCTGCCAGCATAAGAATAATTAAAGAAGAAGGGCCCATAGACTAGTTTTACAATTTACTAATATACCAAGTAAAATTTAAAGAATCTGTAAATAATTAACTTTAGCAAACCGATAACTTGCAAAATAAAAATGCAGCAACACATTTCAGAATGTATTACCGTTATACGTGCTGGCGAAAAAAACGGCTTTTTGAAAATATAGAGATACCCGTGTAACCCTGTTATTTCCTAGTGTCATGTCAATAATAAGCTGTCAGTTATGCTGGCTATCAGCTATCAGGAAAACAATGGGAGAAATAGTTCCCTCCCGATAGCTGATAGCAAATGCGTCATTTTATAGTTGACATAACACTAGGGACGAACCTTTATATCCACTTCAACATGTTTTTTGGGATGATGACGATAGTATCTTTGACTATGGTCATTATGGGTGCGGTAATAACGCCGTTCGGCGCAGCTGTTTAATAGTACCAGGAACAGGGAGATGCCAAGTAAGCAAACGATTTTGTTTTTCATAAGAGATTATATTCTTACGAATTTAAGTAATACTTGCCAATAAATGCAGTTATGAAAAATATGTGTGCCGGAGGAAGGTGCGCCAAGCCGCCCACTGCAGTTTGTATCATTAATAAACGCGTGGCTGGCATCTTGCTCGATAATGTAATCAATAGGATCGTGGCGTTAGAGTGATTATAAAACGAGCGCATTGAATTGTACTAATAAAAAAGCAGCTGTAAAATTTCTTTTATAGCTGCCTATTATTAACCGTAGCGAGAAGCAGACTTGAACTGCCTGCATCTACTGTTCAGTTTCACTCTATTCTTTCACTCTATTTATTCAGACTTAAATTCAACACAGAAACCAACGTTTCCACCCAAATTTAGCCACTGAGGCGGTCCTGTGAAATACGCTAAAACTCCATTAAAATTTATGTTTATTTGAGCCAGTTCTCTATTTGCAGGCCTTCGACTCGACTAAATTCTCTCTCATTGTTTGTTACTAATATCCGGTTCAGGCTTTTGGCATGAGCCGCTATTAGCGTGTCAAGGGGACCAATCGGAATTCCTTTTCTTTCAAGATTGTTTCGAACTCTACCATATTCAGCGGTAGCACGGTAATCGAATTCAAATATTTCAAAGGGGATGAGAAATTGATTTAAGGCGTTAAGATTTTTCTCCGGATAAGAACTTTTCCTTGCCCCATAATCCAATTCAGCCAAACTGATTACTGAAAAACCTATCTGGCCAGGTGAAATTTCGTTTAACCTTTTAAAAACGATAGTGGGTTTTTTCTTAATCAGGTAGATGCATATATTTGTGTCAAGAAGGTAGCTCATTTAATCAAATGGTTCTCTGGATTGATCAGAAGGTTGGTTTCTATCCTTCATGAAATCGGCTGTAAAATGTTCCAGGCTATTGAATACATTCTGCCATGGATCGTGAAATGGAATAATGTATAAGGAGTTACCGACTTTCTTGATATATACTTTGTCATCATCTATTTTGAATTCTTCAGGTATTCGTATAGCCTGAATGCCTTCATTATCTTGTATGTTAACTGTTTCTACCTTCATGATTTGCAATCTTTGTGCACAAAGTTACTTTTTTTTATTTTTAAAGGCTGAAAACCGAATCCGCTGGCTTGATTTGATTGGATGACTTTATGGAACACCTATTTAAAGGGTATTGAATTAAATAATAATTGAATTCGTAAGCCTTCCGTCTAACATAAGATACTTCAACAAATAAAATACTGACAACCAACCCAATCAAAAGCCTAACTAAAAAAATGCTATAACTAATTATATATTAATTAATTATAGCATCAGGGTGGTAGCGAGAAGCAGACTTGAACTGCCGACCTTCGGGTTATGAATCCGATGCTCTAACCAGCTGAGCTACCTCGCCATATTTAACAGGTATAAATCGCCGGGCATTCTATGAATTCCTCTAAATACCAAACGGGCTGCAAAAATAGAGGTTTTCAGCAAAATTTCATGTAAAATTCAAAAGATTATTAAGAACCATTATGGTTCAGATTACGGATAAGATGGGGAAAAAAATATTTGTATTATAGTAATGAAGGCATCCTATTAAAAAAATGTATTCTTCTTATGGCTGATGGCCGATAGCCAATAGCTGACCCCCTACTTCACCTCCAGCTCAAACATACTGTCATCTTCCATAAACCCTTCCAGTTCATCTCCCACCACACATTCTCCCACGCCGGCAGGCGTTCCTGTAAATACCAGGTCACCAATATTTACGGAGAAATAATTGGAAATATAGGACACTATTATATCGAAATTATTGATCATCAACCCGGAAGAGCCTTGTTGAACCAATTCCTTATTTTTATACAAACAGAAATTGATGTCTTTTTTATTCTTGATATTGGGTAGGGTTACCCACTTGCCAATAACAGCCGAATTATCCCAGGCTTTTGCCTTTTCCCAGGGAAGCCTTTTTTCTTTTAACTCTTTTTGGATATCGCGAGCGGTAAAGTCGATGCCGGTAGTAATGGCATCATAGTACTTATTGGCAAAACGCTCCTGTATGTATTTGCCATTTTTGGAAATGCGGAGAACAAGTTCGCATTCATAGTGTAGTTCGTTGGTAAATTCAGGATAGTAGAACGGAGTATGCGCCTGCAACAAAGCACTCTTGGGTTTCATAAAGATAATTGGTTCTTCAGGAACCTCGTTACCCAGTTCCTGTGCATGCGCTACATAGTTACGGCCTACGCAAAATATTTTCATATTCAAGTAATTTTTGATTGAAAATCATGTTTGCAAATAAACCTGGAAAGGTTTCGCTCACATGGATATTGAATATCAAATATAATCTAAGATATTTATGCTAAAATAAAGATTCGAACTCAAATATCATAAATTGAAATTTAAATTGTTGAATTGATTCATTGTAATCTCAATGCCGCTTTGGACAAAGTTTTCAATCAATTCAACACATTTTAAAATCTTCAACTTAACAACTGGTAATTCAGTTTCATTCCATTTGCCGAGTACATATTCAACCTGCCTGCCCTTGGGAAAATCATTACCAATTCCAAATCTCAGTTTAGGATATTTATTGGTTTCGAGATATTCTTCGATACTCTTCAAACCATTGTGTCCACCCGAGCTACCAGTGCCTCTTAGTCGTATTTTATTTAACGACAATGCCAGTTCATCTACTATTACCAAGATATTTTCCTGCGGTATCTTTTCCTTATCGATCCAATATTTAACGGATTTACCACTCAAATTCATAAAAGTGGTGGGTTTGATGCAAAGGATCCACTTACCCCTCCATTTAATTTCTGCCACATCTGCCAGCCGACCAGGAGTGAAAACCGCTTCATGTTTTTGAACGAAAGCCTCAACAACATCAAACCCGATATTATGACGTGTACTGGCGTATTCCTGGCCTATGTTCCCTAATCCGGCAATTAAGAATTTATTCATGAATATCGATGGAATTGCGAAATTAAATTCCGGAATAAAAATTGAATAAATATCAAAAAAGCCCGGTCGTTTACCGGGCTCTTAAAACGAGAGCTATTTTTTACCAGCGGCTGGCTTAGCGGCGGCGGCTGGTTTGGCAGCCACTGCAGCAGCGGGTTTAGCAGCAGCAGACGAAGCGGTTTTATCAGTAGTAGCTTCCTCCTGTTTCAACTGGCGGGTTAACACTACTGTAGCAATAGGAATACGTGGTGAGTTCAAAATTTCATAGTTATCTTCCTTAACATCCTGAACTCTCACATTACCATTTAACTCTAATGATGAAATATCCAGTTCAATGCGTTCCTTTAAATACTTTGGAAGCGTTTTAACCCTCAACGATTTCATTTTAGTAAGTAATTTTCCGCCGCCCTTAACACCAATGGCAACGCCCGTAAGTTTAAGAGGAAGGGTTGCAATTACTTTTTTATCTTCCACCAATTCGAGCAAATCAACATGAAGCAGTTTATCGGTAACCTTGTCAAACTGTAGATCTTTTAAAATGCAGGTATACTTTTTACCATCAACACTTACCTCTGTTAATTGAAATTCAGGTGTATATACAAGCGTTTTAAAAGCCGATGAAGGAGCAGAAAAATTGACCTCCGTGGCACCCCCGTAAATTACACCTGGCACTTTGTCCTCAGAGCGAAGCTGGCGGGTGGCTTGTTTGCCATGTTCGGTCCTGAGTTGTCCTTCGATTGTAATTGTTTTCATTTTTTATGAATATTTATTGTTTACTAATTTGCTAACCGGTAAAACCCTCCCACGCAACCTTAAAAGAATCTTTCCATGGTTTATACTGTTTACTTCAGTTCGTTTTACTTGTTCCTTAATTGTGAGTGAATGAACAAGCTTGTGATACTTCTGTTTTCATGCGCATTTCGGATGGCGACGGCAAAAAGTTCGGAAACGGAAATCACCTTTATTTTAGCGGATTCCCTTTTTAAAGGAATCGTATCACAAACCACCAGTTCTTCCAACACACTGTTTTCAATGTTTTCGTATGCATTGCCACTTAGTACAGGGTGTGTACATAAGGCGCGTACGCTTAGGGCGCCTTTGTCTTTTAGCAGGCCCGCGGCTTTAGCCAACGTACCGCCTGTATCACAGATATCATCGATAAGAACTATATCCCTTCCGGCCACATCACCGATCACCACCATGCTGACTATTTCGTTGGCTCTCTTACGATGTTTGTCGCAGATCACCATTTCCGCATTGAAATAACTGGCAATTTCACGTACCCTGTTGGTACTTCCCACGTCAGGGGCGGCAAAGGTAAGGTTTTCCAATTTAAGTTGTTCTATATGAGGTATAAAAATGGCGGAGGAATCAAGGTGATCCACAGGAATATCAAAATACCCCTGAATTTGAGGAGCATGCAAATCCATGGTTATCACCCTGTCGGCACCTGCAGCCACAAGCATGTTTGCTACCAGTTTGGATCCTATTGCTACCCTGGGCCTGTCTTTTCTGTCCTGCCGCGAAAAGCCATAATACGGCATTACTGCAATAACCTTGTACGCAGAAGCCCTGCGGGCTGCATCTATCATCAATAGCAATTCCATCAGGTTATCTGTCGGGGCAAAAGTACTCTGCACCAGGAAGACATAATCGCCACGAATACTCTCAAGGAATTCCACTCCTATTTCTCCATCACTGAATTTCTGAATATTGATTTTACCAAGGGGATTTCCAAATTTATGCGAAATCCGTTCAGTCAGGTATTGAGAACCCGATCCAGAAAAAATCTTTGCGTTGGGCTTCATAAAGAATGTAATGTGCGGCGAAGATAAATCTTCGAAGCATAAAACATGGTGCAAGGGTTTAAATATATAAGTTAGCTATCAGCCATTAGCTATCAGCTATCGGCTTTCGTCACCAGGTTGGTCCGATGTTACAATGTAAATGACTTAAAAGTATATAAAAGTGCGGGCTATAGGGGGTGAGCCTGGAGGTAAGAATAGGTGTTATGAATATCATCCGTGATTATAATACCGAATTGGCTTTAAGCCAATAGCCGGCATACTTGTTCTAAAGTTTAAATGGCAGGCATTGAAATATGCTTTTAAGCATTCTAACAACGATCTACCATAAAATTCAGGTCAAATTGTTCCGGCTATCAGGGTTCTGTGGGTTAGGAGGCCTTCCTAACCATAAGTAAAGAAACTCTTTACTTATTTAACAGAGGCATACATACTTTTCACCATTGTGGTTTCTGCGGCGTTGTGCGATTTTGACACACCAGCATCAGAATTCATGCTATGGAAAGCATAAAATGATGTAAAACAAACCAATACTGTGAAAAACGCTGCTACCAGAAACATTCCTGCACAGAATAGTAACGGATGCATGCCATTGACTGAGGGGAAATTGGAATTTTTCATAAGGATTTCAATTTAATTTTTCTAAGATTAGATAGTAAAACGCAATATTAACAACAATATTATAAAAGGGTGAAAAAGACATAGAAATATTTAACAATATTTGGTAGAATTGTTAATGCAAGAGCAAAACAACTCCATAAAACATTGGGCTAAAGATGACAGGCCCCGGGAAAAATTGCTTCAAAAAAGTCCAATGGCTTTAAGCGATTCAGAATTGCTTGCCATACTGATAGCGAATGGAAGCAAAGAAAAAACAGCAGTGGACCTTGCCAGGGAAATACTTCAGCTTGGTAAAAACAACCTGCAGGAACTCGCAAAACTGTCCGTGAAAGAAATTATGAAGGTAAAAGGAATTGGAGAAGCGAAAGCTGTTACCATAGCGGCCGCTCTTGAATTGGGCCGGAGACGCCAGGCTACCGGTTTTCTGAATAAATCAGTGATTAAAGATAGCAGGGATATTGCGGGGTACCTGCAGATTCTGCTTAAAGACTACACAAAAGAAGTTTTTGCTGTAATATTTCTTAATCGTGCCAATAAGATCAATCATTTTGAAATTGTAAGTGAGGGTGGAATTTCCGGCACCGTGGCAGATCCCAGGATCATTTTAAAGAAGGCACTGGAAGAAAACGCCGTGAGCCTGATCCTTTGCCATAATCACCCCTCGGGCAATTTAAGACCCAGCCGGGCTGATGAAGAACTGACAGCTAAAATAAAAGAAGCCGCCAGGTTCCTGGATATCCGGGTAATAGACCATGTAATTGTGAGTGATGAAGGGTATTTTAGTTTTGCAGATGAAGGAATATTATGACGGACTATTAGAGCATTAAAAAAAATCAGATCACCTACTATTTATTTTCGATGGAAATTATACGAAGCATACAAAACAGGATATACGAAATAAGAGGTCAAAGAGTAATGCTGGATAAGGATTTGGCATTTTTATATGAAACAGAAACTAAAATTCTGAACCTTTCAGTAAAGCGAAATATTAAAAGATTTCCGGAAGACTTTATGTTTCAGCTTACAAAAGAAGAATATAAAGCGATAAGGTTTCAAATTGAAGCATTAGAAAATAAGAGTTCTTTGAGGTTGCAATTTGAAACCTCAAACGGCAGGGGCGGTAACAGGTATTTACCCTATGCTTTTACCGAACAGGGAATAGCCATGTTAAGCGGAATTCTTAATTCCGACAAGGCAATAAAAATGAATATTGCCATAATGAGAGCTTTTGTTGAAATACGACGGATTGTTTTGGAACGAAAAGATGTAAAGGATCAATTGCAAGATATTTTACTGCGCATAAACGAACATGATGTTCAGTTATCACAAATTTACGACGCTATTGAAAACTTGCTGGATGAAAAAGCAAGCGAGCGAAAATGGGATGAAAGGGACAGGATTGGGTTTAAGAGGTAAAATTCGATTATTCAATTGGTCGGCCAACACGCTTTACTCACGAATCAAATATCTTATTACAGGGATTTAAAAGGTATAAAATTTAAAAAAAAGGAAGAAATGAATAATCGAACTTCGAAATATCAAACGAACGAACAACCGAACTAACGAACTCATTACGCCTGCGCTGTCGGTCCTCCGAAATTCATCGGTAACTCAACTGCCTCTAAATCCTGGATAGAGCCGTTCACGGCTTCAAAACGGCTGATATTTTCTATCATGGCTTTCATAAAACGTTTGGCGTGTTGGGGAGTTAGTATTATGCGGGACTTCACTTTGCTCTTGGGGGTTCCTGGCATCACATTTACAAAATCAATTACGAACTCGGCATGGGAATGTGTGATGATAGCCAGGTTTACATATTGACCCTCTGCTGTTTCTTCTGATATCTCAATGTTTAACTGGTTAGGTTGATTGTTACTGTTTTCCATGAACAATTTTTTTGCGAAGCTAAGTAAACCGAAAGAGTTATTGTGAAAGCCGCAAATAATATTAAAACAAAGGCCCCGGTGAAGGGGCCCTTTTCACTGAAATTTTTTAGTTTTTATCCCAGAAAAGTTTTGTTTCTACTTTGTCGCCACCAACTTTCGCAGCAGCATCTGTGTAGTTAGCTTTATTCAACGTTTGTTCATTAGAAGGATAGGCAAACCGGTTTGGGAAGCCTGATTTAGCCGTAGCAGGTGCCACTAATTTCGGGTAATCGAGCCTCCTGACTTCAAGCCAGGCCTCGTATCCGCGGTTGTTTAAAGCTATCCATTTCTGGGTGCCGATTTTTTCCTTATAATTACCTGTTGCGGTAGCATATGCAACTTCCGGTTTCAAAAGATAATCATCGGCCATGGCGTTTGTGCCACCCCAATATAAGATTGAAGCCCTGATAGCATTGTTATAATGGGCGGCGGCACTCCCTGTTATCGCAAAACCACGTTCAACGGCTTCTGCCCTATAGAATTCAGTCTCCACATAATCCAGCAATATTGCCGGAAAGTCAGGTGCTGTTACCCGGTCACTGACTTTAGCGTAGTTGGAAAATGTATTGTTAGATCCTAAAGTTCCCCCTTCATAAACGCCTGCGTCATTAGGTTTGAAAAACAGGGAAAGGCGCGGATCGTTTAACGATTTGAGTTTGTTCACCAGGGTTGATCCGGCGATAAAATCCTGCCTGTTACTTTGAATAAGGTCTACCCAGATCGGGTTGGTATTGGGAGTAGTTTTGGAATATAAAAAAAGCGCATTGTCGGTTGCTGAAGTAAAAGCTTTCTGGTCAGCTTCTTCTACGGCCGTTTTAGATTTAGCGGCATCAGCATCAACAATAACCATGGCCATCCTTATTTTAAGCGCGTTTGCGAATTTTACCCAGGCGTTCACCCGTGCAGTTTCACTTGCTATATTGCCGTACACCAGGTCAGATTTGGCATCAAATCCACTTCCTGCAACATTGAGCGCAGCTATATCAGCGTTCAGTCGGGAAAAAAGATCGTCGGAAACTGTTTTTGAGTCATCATACTTGGGATTCAGTATAGTATAATCCAAAGCCTCAGTATACGGAATATCTCCAAAAGTATTTATGAGGATGGTATAAGTATATACCTGCATTATGTCTGCGATGGCAGTCTGATTTTTTCTGGTTGCCTCGGCAAGTGTTATATCTGCAGCAATCAGCCTTTTTGCCTCTTTCAAATCAACCAGAATATCCCGGTAAAAACGACCCCACCAGACCTGTG
>JBDSBP010000484.1:0-30570 GCA_039921525.1 Chitinophagaceae bacterium
TTAACGATTAAACTTGCGGGCAGTTTCTTTTGCTCATCCCTGATAAATGTATTAATGAATTCCCGACGTGCCGATGAAAATAAATTTAGTCCGGCTTGCGACTGGCACAAATCTCCAAACAGGCTTCCTGCTTCTACCGATGCGAGCTGATCTTTATCACCCAGTAATATAAGTCGGGTAGATGGGCCGATAGCGTTTAATAGTTTTGCAAACAATGCAACATCAATCATGGAACATTCATCCACGATAACCACGTCGTAATGGAGCGGATTATCTTCATTATAATAAAAATAAGGACTTCCCTTTTTTGGTTGCAACAGCCGGTGGATGGTGGAAGGATGCAGCGATTGTAATTTTATTGTTATGGAAGCATCGGGCAGCTTACTCGTATAACGCAGGCTTTCCGACATCCGCGAAGCGGCTTTACCCGTGGGCGCTGCCAGGGCCACTTTGAGATTGGGATGTATGGTGTATAAGATAGCGAGTATCTTAGCTACCGTTGTTGTTTTACCTGTGCCGGGTCCCCCGGTGATAATTGTAAAATTGTTTAACACGCCCGTGAGTGCAGCAACTAACTGCCAATCGGTTTGATATTTTTCGTCAGCATTCACTGGACGAGCAGCACTTTCAAAGAGCTGGAATATAAGATCTTTGTTCTCATTTAATAAGGCTTTACGTCCTGACTGCAAGGTTTTTTCATCTTCCAAAAATTGCCGGATGCGTTTGAGAAAGCTGGTCTCATATCGATAGTATCGTTGCAGGTAAAGCCTGTTTTGAAATAGTATAAAAGGTTTTTTATCATTCCCGTTTGAGGCTACGTGTTTGATGGTTTTTAAAACCCGGTTGTTTTTATCCAGGCGTTTATAATAAGCGGGCAGCTGTTCATTCAGATCATCAAACTTATCCAGGTGAAGGCAGATATGACCCTCACTAAGTTTTTTTGAAAGAAGATAAGCGTAGGGCTTCAAAGCTTCCGAATCAAAATATTCAGCAAACTGCTGGTGAACATCGTTTGTGGTTTGCATTTTTTTGCTTTTTTGTGATGGGGTTTACGCCTGTTTAGATGCTGGATTTGGACGCTGACTTCCGAAGCTTGTTGTGGCTGACTTCCAAAGCTATAGAGGTTGACTTCCGAAGTCTTCGAGACTTCGAAAGTCTAGACTTGATACGGTCAGCCTTTATGTAAGACTTTCGAAGTCTTAAAGACTTCGGAAGTCAGCCACAACAAACTTCGAAAGTCAACCTAGTCAAACTTCGGAAGTAAAAGTCAACAAGCTTCGGAAGTCAGCCACAACAAACTTCGAAAGTCAACCTAGATAAACTTCGGAAGTAAAAGTCAGCAAGCTTCGGAAGTCAGCCAGAACATCCTTTGGAAGTAAAAGTCAAAAAGCATCGAAAGCCAGGATCAACAAAAATCAAAAATCTTTCAAAATTTCCTCAACTATTTCCTCCCAATTATTTACCCTCCGGGGATAGGAGATATTAACATTATGTCCTGCTGTAAACAAATAAGTTTTCCCTGTGCAACCATCCAGATTTTTAACATAATCATCAATCATATAGTCAGTATTAATAATACTTTTATCACCACAAAAAATAATATTTTTCCAGGTGATGAAAGGAAAATGTTCCTTAAGCCATTCGAATTTTTCAGTTAACGAATGCGGAAATTCAATTGCAGCTGAAACGATATAAACGTCCATGTATTGCATAAGTTGTCTCACAGCTTGTTGAGAGCCGGGCATCACAGGAATGGTTCTAAAAAAACCAGGAAGATGTATGAATTTATTTACGGCATTATCCGGAAAAATTTCATGTTCGGGCAAACCCGCAATCGATGCCGCGGTAATTCTTACACCATAATGTTTTTCATAAAGATTAAGAAACTGTATCGCTGTATCCGCAATAACATTATCCATATCAATGGCAATTGTTTTTCTATACATTCCGCTTATTGGTTGAATAAAATATAAAAGTAAAATTACCAGTCATAATTCGATTTACTGATTTTTTAAAAGAAGTAAGACTTTTACAATACCTTGCTATTTCAAGATATTAACGTATAAATTTGATATATACTGTAAACGCCAGCCAATGAAAATGGTTTTTATTGTCCTTACAACAATAATGCAGGTAATCACCGGCTTCTCTCAACCGGCAAAACATGTAGTGCTAATAACTATAGACGGATCACGTCCTGATTTTTATTTGGATTCTTCCTGGCACGCCATTAACATCAGGGGATTGATGAAGGATGGCGCTTATGCCATGGGAGTCAACAGCGTTTTCCCAACCATGACTTATCCCTCTCATACAACCATCGTTACCGGCGTTCAGCCAGTGAAACATGGCGTTTATTACAATAGTATGTTTGAGCCGATGGGTTCAACCGGAAAGATTTATTGGAACGATAGTTCTATCAAAAAGCCAACCATCTGGGGTGCTGCCCAGAAAAAAGGCTTAAAAGTGGCCGCCCTCTTTTGGCCGGTAGCCGCCGATGCCCCGGTGATGTATAACATCCCAGACATTGATAAAATGGGCGAAGTTGTGCGGGAAAAATATTCAAAACCCGCTGGCATAGTACAGGAGTTAAAAAAGAATGTGTTTAAAGATACCAGCCGGATTAACTACGGGCCGGATACCAATAATGCAAAGATTGCGGCTTATATTATTAAAAAAGACAAGCCCAACTTAATGACTATACACTTCTTTTATGTGGATCACTCCGAACATATGTCCGGTAGAGATGGGGATTCAGTAAGAGTATCCGTTAAGAATGCAGATAAAGGTGTAGGCATTATCATCAATGCATTAAAAGCGGCCGGCATCTGGGACCAAACGGTTCTTATTATTACAGGTGATCATGGCTTTAAGGATGTAACTGCGGGAGTAAATCCAAATGTTTGGCTCGTGAAGGCGGGTTTAATAACAGATGTTAAAACCAACGATTGGAAAGCGCAGTTTTTTTCAGTAGGAGGATCAACTTACTTATACCTGAAAGATCGGAAAGATTTAAAAACGCTGGCTCGCGTTCACGAGATCCATAACGGCCTGCCTGAAAATGAGAAAAAATTGTTCCGTATCGTTGACCGCAAAGAGCTTAATTCCATTGGAGCAAATCCTGAAGTAGAGCTTGCACTCACCAGCATGAATGGGGCCTCTTTTGGAAATGCCTTTTTTGGTGATGCGGTTAGACCAGGCAGGGGCGGAGCTCACGGTCATTTTCCAGATTCGAAAGAGATACAGACCGGTTTTGTTGCGCATGGTCCAGGCATAAAAAAAGGAACCATGATACCCGTTATGAACCTTAGAGACATAGCGCCGATCATTGCCAAACTATTAGGCTTCCCTTTTCCTTCGGCAGATGGGAAGATACCGACGGGGCTGATGGAATAAGAACAAGTATGAGGTATGAGGTTTGAGGTATGAGGAAGAAAACCAAACGTTTATCAATTTTCTAAATTAAAGACCGTATAGCAAATTAAATAAAGAAAGCGAGGAGAAGAATAGTAGCATCAAACGGTTGCCGGTTCTTTCTCATACCTCACACCTCCACCTCACACGTCATTCAACAAGTGTCTTCAAATACTTAATCGTCTCCGGAACCTGTTTGTGAAAACGGGAACTTTCATCTTCTATAAAATAATATTTTACGCCTACCTTCTTGGCAGCTTTTAAAATAGCCGGAATATCAAGCTGGCCGGTTCCCAGGGCTACATCATTCTCTACAGAAGTGCCGCCGGTAAAATCGCCCTTGATGCCCTTGCGCAGATCCTTCAGGTGCATGAGTTTCCAGCGGTTAGGATATTTCAACAATAATTTAGCTGGGTCGCCACCGCCAAAAAACACCCACATGATATCCATTTCAAACGATACATAGTTGGGGTTCGTATTTTTGACGATATAATCAAACAGCGTTCCGTTTTCATAGGGAACAAATTCAAAACCATGCGTATGATAACAGAAGGTGATCCCATTTTCCTTTAGTACTTTTCCCGCGCTGTTAAAATCTGCTACCGCTTTCTTTGCGTCTTCCAGGTTAAATTCTTTTGCATGCGGTATCCATGCTGTCATAAGATAAGAAGCGCCGACAATTTTAGCCTCCCTGGCTAATTCTGCCGGATCTTTCACCAGTTCATCATAACCTGCGCCCACCGAAGGGCACGTAAGCTGTCGTTCATCCAGTAATTTCCTGAAAGCCTCCGGCGTAAGTCCTTCCGGGTTAGTACTGCTTTCCAAAACCGTTATCCCCAATGATTTAATAGTATCAAGCGTTGCCGCCACACTGTTCTTCATGCTATACCGGAAAGTATAGGTTTGCATACCCGGCGCATGTGGAAATAGCGGTTTACCTTTTTGGGCCTGCACTACCTGGTGCCCGGCCATGGATATAATTGCAAGACAACTTAGATAAAATAGTTTTTTCATATTATAAATTTAATGATTTTTGACTGACTTCCGAAGTCTTGAGACTTCGAAAGTCTTACATTCACATTAATTTTTATTATTAACGTTAAACTTTCGCATATGAAACCCTTATTATCACTCTTGGTATTGATACAAATTAGCTGCACCTCCTTCAGCCAAAACCAAGTTCCCTCACCAGAACTTCAAATAAAATTGGCGTTATTAGCTGCCCCGGCTGATAAAAGAGACAGCGCAGCCGTATATGGTTATTCGGAGAATAAAGAATTCATCGTATTACGGAAAGGGCTAAACGAATTTGTTTGCCTTACCGATGATCCTGACCTGGCCGGATTCTCCGTCGCATGTTATCACCGCGACCTGGAGCCATTTATGAAACGCGGGCGCGACTTAAAAAAAGAAGGAAAAGTTGCTAAAGATATTTTTGACATCCGGGAAAAAGAAGTGAAAGCCGGCACCCTTATAATGCCTAAGCAACCATCCACTCTATATGTATATTCTACCAAACAAGTTGATTACAACACATCAAGCGGGGAGATAAAAAACGGCTACCTGCGTTCTGTAATCTATATTCCGTATGCTACCGCTCAAAGTACCGGACTTTCGCTGAAACCCGAAGCCCCTGGAATGCCCTGGATAATGAATCCTGGAACGCATGGCGCACATATAATGATTAACCCACCGGTTGTGCCTGTTGTATCGGCGGTTAAGTAGGTAACGGCTATCGGCCGTCAGCAACGAAGATTTATAAGGAACTGAAACACACAAACTGTAATCTTGAATTCCAATAAAACCGTTCTGATCCTCGGTGCTAATTCAGATGTAGCAAGAGAAGCAATCAAACTATATGTCGCCAAGGGATATTTTGTGATGGCAGCCTCAAGAAGTACTGAAGCGCTTAATAATTTTTTAAAGCAGCAAGGCTTTACGCCTCAACAAGTGACGATTCAATATTTTGATGCCACCGCTTTCGATGATCATAAAAAGTTTTATTACAACCTGCCTGCAAAGCCAAATATAGTGGTGTACGCTGCCGGTTATTTAAAAAACAACGAGGAAGCAATACTTGATTGGGAAGGAAGTTACCAGATGATGAAAGTGCATTATTGCGGGGCAGTGAGCATCCTTAATATTATTGTTTCCGACCAGGATAGTAAACAGTTAGAGAGAATTATCGGGCTATCCTCTCTTTCAGGAGTAAGAGGAAGAAAAAGCAATTTTATTTATGGCAGCACCAAGGCTGCTTTTACCCAATATCTTGCGGGCCTCAGGCAATATCTTTTTTCACGAAACATTATTGTTAACGTTATTGTGGCAGGTTATATCAGAACAAAAATGACGGCCGGCCTGGATCTGCAACAATCTTTAATGCTGGCACCTTCTTTTATTGCCCGGGCGGTTACAGAACCAGTTGATCGATTTATCATTGTTCCAGGATTGAAATGGAAAATGATTTATCGGATACTAACGTTACTTCCGGAGGCCCTGGTAGCAAGGTTACCGTAATGTTTGAACGGTGATTTTTTTGATTTATGGATGGGCTACTATTATTCATAATCATAGTCTTTCATTTAATCATACTAATCACGTTCAAGAAATATCCCTAAATACTTTTTATTATATCTTCACCATCTAACTTTTCAAAAATATCGCCATGCTTAATCGACGCAATCTCCTTCAGTTATTAGGTGCAACAGCAGGTTTGTCGCTGCTTCCCAGGGTAAACCTGGCGTTACCGAAAGCCGTTTTCGCCGACTCTTTTATATACTGCCTTAATATGGCTACCATTCGTGGACATAAACTTGGCTTCGTAAAGGAGCTGGAAGTAGCTTCCAAGGCGGGTTTCCACGCGGTGGAAATCTGGATGGATACCCTCCAGGCTTACCTGGATGGAGGAGGAACATTAAAAGACGCTAAAACACGTCTCGACGACCTGGGTGTCAAAGTTGAAAATTCCATTGGGTTTACAGATTGGATCGTTAATGATGATGCTGCCCGGGCCAAAGGACTCGAGCAGATGAAAAAAGAAATGGATATCCTCGCGCAAATTGGTTGCAAGCGCACGGCGGCTCCGCCCAAGGGCGCTACGGATCTTCCATTGCTGGATCTAAAACAAGTGGCAGACCGCTACCGTACCGTGCTTGAATTAGGTGACAAATCCAGTGTTGTGCCACATCTTGAACTATGGGGTTTTTCAAAAAATCTTGGCCGCACCAGCGAGGTAGCGTATGTTGCGTTGGAAAGCGGTCATCCATCAGCCAGGATCTTACTGGATATATTTCATCTTTATAAAGGAGGCTCCAGCATGAACACCCTTTCTTTTATTGGCAAGCCTGCAGTAGAAATATTGCATATGAACGACTATCCTGCAGACAAACCTGCTGCAGTTGTTGTTGATGCAGACAGGGTTTACCCCGGGGATGGGGTGGCGCCTATTCGAAAGGTTTTAGAAATTCTTAAAAGTCAGGAACGCCCGCTGGTTCTTTCTTTTGAGGTATTCAACAAAACCTATTATGCGCAGGATCCGTTACTCGTAACTAAAACGGCGTTAGCAAAAATGAAAGCGGTAACAAAAGGCCTTTAGTAACGCCAGTTTATTTGAGATAAATACTGTTAATTGTAAGCACTATGAATTCCTTTTTCCTATGCATTAATCCCTTAAATGTTCCTCCTGATGGAATTACAGGCTATATATTTCATTATGATATTCCGCGTTTCTTTGCCAGCATTCAATCAATAGACCACGATGCCGAATTTAAAGATATAAATGCCACCAGCGGTAACATAATATTTCAATACAAACGAGGCGACGGGCTTCAACAACTTATTATCTTAACAATAGATCTTAAATTAGGCAGAGTTTCTGATAAGCTGGATGCAGCCTTAAAACAGGCGGCCGGGTGGTATGCGGCATGTCTTGCACGCCAGGATGCAATAACGTATTCAAAAAGCAGCTGGTCTTTATTAATGGATTATAATAAACTTACACCCAGACTTCAAATTATAGAACTCACCAGTTTTAATAAATATGTTGTTTCGCATCCTGAAGGTATTTTTACTTTTGACAATACGGATACGATGGATAATTTTCTAACGCAGACTATGGAGTATACTGATGAGCAACTGGAAGAAGGGCATCATAATTTTTTTTGAGGAAGATGATGTCTAAAACTGTAATGGTGATGGTTCTTCTATCTTCCTCTCCTTATTCCATGGAGATTCAAGGAGGGGACGTTCGGAAACGATACGAAGCACGTTTCTGAACAGGGGTGGTTGAAAACGGAATGTTACGTTGCATCTAAGATAAAGAGATATTCAAGTGTCATTTGTTGGCGCCACCCCGAGGTAACCACCCCCGTTCAATTCCGTGCTGCGCAACGGAATCTAAAGGAAAAAGGAGGGGAAGATAGCATAGCCCCGCCTTAAATAAGGTGGGAAGATAGCACAATCACTATTTTATGATTATTAACGGGCTTTCCAGAAGATAATTAAAGCGCATGGACGATGCCGTTAGTAAAGATGCATCGGCATTTTTGAACATCTTTACATTAGCTAACTTACAAAAGATTAAATTAGTCATATGAGAAAAAGTCATTTAATAAAAATAACTGTCGCTTTTATTTTTTGGTGTTCCTCCGTGAAGGTATTCAGCACAAATATAGAATCAGCACCTGGTTTTTCTTTTAAAAAAAATTTAGCTACTGATACCGTCGTTAACCCCAATAGCAAAATTATTTCAAAAAATGCCGAGCTAAAGCTTGTATCAAAACAGTTCTCTTTCACCGAAGGGCCCGCAGTAGATAAAAAAGGAAATATTTTTTTTACCGATCAGCCGAATAACAAAATATGGAAATATGATACTAACGGTGAGCTATCCCTGTTTTTAGATAAGGCGGGACGGTCTAACGGAATGTATTTTGATAAAAAGGGGAATCTAATTTCATGTGCCGATGAAATTGATCAGCTTTGGTCCATTAATCCATCAGCAGTGGCCACCGTTCTCGTCACTAATTACGAGGGACAACGTTTGAATGGACCCAACGACGTATGGATTCATCCTAACGGAAATATATATATTACAGATCCTTACTATCAACGCGACTGGTGGGATAGGAAGAGCCCTGATATCAAAGGTGAAAAAGTGTATTGTCTTCCAAAAGGGCAGAAAGAACTTGTAATGGTAGCCGATAGCTTTAAGCGGCCAAATGGCATCATCGGAACACCCGACGGAAAATACCTGTACGTAGCAGATATCAATGACAGTAAAACCTACAGGTTTACCATTCATAAAGATGGTTCTTTGAAAGAACGAACCCTTTTTGTTTCGATGGGATCGGATGGAATGACGATTGACGAAAAAGGAAATATCTACATCACCGGCAATGGAGTGACCGTTTTTAATAACAAGGGTGAAAAAATTGAGCATATAAGAGTACCCGCAAAATGGACGGCCAATATATGCTTTGGCGGAAAAAATAGAAATATGTTATTTATTACCGCCTCTGAATCAATCTATACGCTACAAATGCAGGTTAGAGGCGTTAATTAGCTTCAGCGTTTTCGCCAAAAAAACATGAAGGTCCGAAGGAACACGAATGAATTTTTCTTATTCTTTGTCGCCATCTGTAAATACTTTAGGAGAAATCTTTCTTAAAGCAATATTAAATCCAAAAATATTATTAAATTATGCCGCCTCTTGTCCAACCACCAAAACAAATTGCTATGTCGATACCAAAGCTTTTATGCACAATAGTTGTTTTCTTCATAACTCAGCTGTGCTTTGCACAAACAAAAAAAATTACCGGTAAAGTTTCTTCATCAACAACAATCCCGGTAAGCGGCGTCACAATACAGGTTAAAGGTTCTACCACTTTTACAACCACTGACGAAACCGGTAACTTTTCCATTACAGCCCCTGCGAATGAAAAAACAATACTTGTATTTTCTTCCGTTGGATTTGAAAAAAAAGAAATGCCGGTGCTTAATTCTACCACATTAGACGTGCAATTGAAGGAAGAAGCAGAAGGTTTAAATGATGTGGTGGTCGTGGGATATGGTTCCCTGAAAAAAACAGATCTCACCGGTTCTGTTACTTCGCTTAAATCTGACAAACTAATGGAAATGCCGGTGGTAAGCGTGGAGCAGGCACTATCGGGACGGATGGCCGGTGTGCAGGTACAACAAACATCTGGTCAGCCAGGCGCCGGAATCAGTATCCGGGTTCGCGGCGTGTCTTCCATAGCCGGTGGCAACGAGCCTTTGTATGTAATTGACGGCCTTCCCCAATTTAATGACGATGTACGCGGAGCTAACGGACTCGCCACCATCAACCCTGCTGATATTGAATCAATAGAAGTTTTAAAAGATGCGGCAGCAACCGCCATTTATGGATCCCGTGGTGCTAACGGCGTGGTAATGGTAACAACCAAATCCGGCAAAACAGGCGATCCGCGTGTTACCATTGAAAGTTCGATCGGACTTCAACAGATCCGAAAAAAACTGGAGCTGATGAACAGTGCTGAATATGTTGATTTTGCAAAACGTTATTATGTTAATTCAGCCCAGACACCCCCTACAGACCTGGCTAACTTTGTACCTACCATAAGTACTGACTGGCAGGACGAGGTATTCCGCCCGGCCATTCTTTCTAACAGCAACCTGAGTATTTCAGGAGGTACTGACCGCACCCGTTATTTCGTTTCGGGTGGGTTTATTGACCAACAGGGCATCGTGGAGAATAGTGCATACAAACGTGCATCCCTACGTGTAAATTTGGACAGCAAAGTAAGCGACCATTTTTCCATTCAAACCCGCCTGATTGTTTCACGTGCCCTCCAGAATGGATTCTCGCCTTCAGTAGGTGATAATACACGTAACTTCGGAAAGTCCGGCATCGGCTCTATTCTCCGATCCATATCAACTGTAGGTATTAAAAACCCTAATGGTACATATACGGATACTTCACCCTTTAGTTTTAATGGTATAGATGTCGAAAACCCTGTTGCAATAGCAAAGGAAGTGCTGGATCAAAACACCACTACAAGAGCGCAGGGTGGATTGGATTTAAAGACGATAATTTTCAAAGGTCTAACGAATACAACACGCGTATCTGCTGATTTCTATCATATTCGACGCGACCTGTATTTTCCAAAAATACTTCCGCGCCTGGGAAATAATATTGGCTCTGCTGAACTTGGCTTGTATGATAAAACGTCCGTGCTGGCAGAAGATTTTTTGGAATATAAAAAGGATATTTCCAAAGGTACTTTTATAGAAGCTATTGCGGGGGCCTCTTTCCAGCGTGAAAGATACAATACCGTAGATCTCGCCGCCTCTGGCTTTGGTAGTGATGCGCTTAAAAATTACAACTTCAGCTCGGCCAATTCCGTCAGCAAACCGGTTACTGACATCACAGAAAATACCATCCTCTCCGCTTTTGCCAGGGTTCGACTGAATTTAAAAGACAGGTATCTTTTTGCAGCCAGCATAAGAAGGGACGGGGCTTCCGTATTTGCTGAAAATAATAAATATGGTGTTTTCCCTTCGGTTTCCGCTGCATGGCGCATTTCGGAAGAGGCATTTTTGAAGAATACCGATTTAATTTCAAATCTAAAAGTACGAGCGAGCTGGGGACAGGCTGGAAATCCGGCCATAAAACCTTACCAGTCTTTACTGCTTGGCCGCACGGTTAATACCGGGCAGGGAGCAGGCACCGGACTGGCAGTTGGTGTGGCGCCTACATTTCCAAACCCTAACCTGAAATGGGAAACTACCACTCAAACCAATATTGGCATTGATGCAGGAATACTTAACGAGCGGTATCGCCTTAGCTTCGATTTTTATAATAAAAAAACTACTGATTTGCTTGCCCTTGTACAGCTTCCACCAACTGCCGGTGTAGGTGCTGGCATCGGCTCGGGGCCGGGACAAATCATCGACAACGTAGGTGAAGTGCAGAATAAGGGTTGGGAACTGGCAATTGGCACTAATATTATAACTGGGGGAGACTGGACTCTTTCTATAGATGTAAATCTTTCACATAATAAGAATAAGGTTACTAAAACCAAAGACAACAAAGACATTCCCACCATCGCAGGTGGAAATGATGCCTCCGGTGCCAACAGTATCATTAGGGCAGGTGAACCACTATCTGCATTTCTTGGCCCGAAATTTATCAGGCTTGATAAGAATGGAGTGCCTTTGCATGAGAACCTGAATGGCGACAAAGATGCCAGCGGGAACGATATTATAAACGCGCTGGATAACCAGATCATTGGTAGTCCATATCCTGATCTGTACTATGGCATCAATCCAACGATCAAGTATAAGCGAATATCATTAAGTTCTGTTTGGGCAGGTGTTAGTGGCGCAACTATTAACAATGCAGGTTTATTCGATCTTACCATTCCTACTATTTCCAACCAATACAATAAGCTGAAGATCGCCAACGATTTTTACCCCATCCCTAGCCAGAACGCGGCCAATGCCCATTTCAGGTCATCAAGATACATGGAGGATGGATCCTTTTTCCGGCTCCGCAACATACGACTCGATTACAGCCTGAACATGAAACACAGCAAGACTATTAAAAACTTCAATGTATATGTCAGTGCGCAGAACCTTCTTACATTCACAGATTATACCGGTTATGATCCCGAGGTAAACAGCTTTAACGGAAACGACCGAAGACAGGGCGTTGACCTGGCGGCATACCCGGCATCTAAAACGTATAACCTTGGCTTTAATATTACCTTCTAAAACTTACCATTATGTTACGTATCAAACTCCATTATATATTTATCAGTTTTTTATTGATAATAATTAACACCACCGGTTGCAAGAAAGCTTTGGAAGAAAAACCAAAGGCTACTATAAGCCTTGGTGAACTCGACGCGGTATTGCTTGATCAAACAATCATAGGAGTGTACGAACCGTTGACCCGAAGTCGCGGTCGATTATGGGAATCTACAGTAGGACTGGGTTTTGAACTCATGAGCGAATATGCAGATGGCGGCCCAACCCAGGTAGGATGGAGCAATTATAATAATATCATGACCAATCCTAACGGGCTGGCCCAGCCGTGGACTACTTTGTACGAAGCTATTGGCAGAGCCAATCTACTCATAGCCAACCTTGATGCCAATACCACGCTTCCCGCAGATTTAAAAAACAAAGCCTACGGAGAATGTTACTTTCTTCGCGCGGTATGTTATTATTTCGCCGTGCGCGTTTGGGGCAAAGTGCCTTTGCGATTGAAACCCATCGTTAATTCAAATGATGTAGGACTTGCTGTGTCTGAAATCACGGTTATATATGACCAGGTCATTAAAGATCTGAAATTTGCGGAAGGAGTGCTTCCGGTTATAGTATCGGCTGCCCAGGCGGGGCGTGCCACGCAAGGCGCGGCTAAAGTGGCCCTGGCAGATGTTTACCTCACTAAAGGTGATTTTCAAAATGCAAGAGATAAAGCAAAAGAAGTAATGGATACCAAAACCACTTTTGGATATGACCTGGAGACTTCTCTTGAAACCGTATATTCGCCAACGTTACCAACCAATAAGGAAGATATATTCTCTTTAAAATTCTCGCAGGTTCTAAACCAGGGTGCATTCATGGCTTCGTATTGGGCCGATTCAAAAGCCAAGGCAGCGGGGTATTCTGTAAGTGGCAATAAATTCGGTGGTATAGTATCCGCAGCCCCGCTTATAAAAAATTGGGATAATAATGACCTTCGGAAAAAGTTCAGTGTATATAATACATATATTATTAATGGAGTGCTGGTGAATGCGGAAATTGAACCAGATATCTACGACCTCCGCCTGGGAAAGTATAAAGATCCAGCAGCTCCTATTGATACAGGAAATGGCAATGATTTTTATTTCTATCGATATGCCGACGTGTTGTTGATATTTGCGGAAGCTGACAATAAATTGAATGGCCCGACAGTTGCTGCTTATGAAGCAATAAATAAAGTAAGGAGAAGAGCCTTCGGTGTAAACATTAATGCGGCCAGCGCCCTGGCTGATTTGCCTGCCGGCTTAAACCAGGCAGCTTTTGATGACATGGTATTTCGGGAGAGAGGGTATGAATTTATTGGAGAAGATAAACGCTGGTTTGATATGGTACGCACTGGCAGAGTTGAAAAAGTAATCAAGGAAGTAAGCGCAGTTATTAAAAGCCCTGCACGTAAACCTGTACCTACCCGTTTGTTATTCGCCTTACCGGATGTGGAAATACAGAATAATCCATTGGCAAAATAAACAGGATTTAATTTTAGAATCTTATTTTTCAGTGCTATTTGAACGAAGTATTAACTAAATCATTATTACAAAGATTAATAAATCAACCCCAGCACCGGACCAGACAATAGGGAGCGAGACCAGTAACCGATATTTTCTTGTTTATAAGCCTTATAACATGGTTTCGCAATTTCTCAGCTCGCATACCGTACGTTTATTGGGCGACCTGGATTTTACATTCCCCGAAGGCACCCATGCCATTGGAAGATTGGATAATCATTCGGAAGGCCTGCTCATTTTGACTACAAACAAAAAGCTTACCCGCCTGTTATTCCAGGGAGAGACGTTGCACAGGCGTACATACATGGTGCAGGTAAATTATAAAGTGAGTGATGAGGCTTTGCAAAGGTTAAGAACTGGAATTGTTTTCCAGGTAAAGGGTGGCAAAGATTATCTTTCTACGCCCTGCGAAGCAAATATTATCGAAAATCCTCCAAACCTTTATAAAGCCGGTTACCAATTATCCAGGAATCTGCCTTATACCTGGCTACTAATTACATTAACAGAAGGTAAGTTTCACCAGGTACGAAAAATGATTTCGGGTATACGTCACCGTGTTCAAAGATTAATTCGCGTTTCTATCGAAGACTTATTATTAGGAGATCTTCAACCGGGAGAAGTTAAAGAGGTTGAAGAGAACTATTTATTTGAAAAATTGAAGATTAAACGATAATATCGTCTGTCACAATATCAACATGTGGTGTCTTTTATTGTTGGGGCTTGACTGGCCCAATCGACCTTTCAATTTCCGATGTTTAACAATTTTTGTCGATTACAATAATAAAACTGCTTACCCCTTATACAATTCCATCGTACCTGCCATTTGAATCAATTACATCGTATACGTTTACATTCTTTATCTTTATTTCCTGTAATTATTACTCATTCTTAATTACCTCAAACTGAAAAAAATATTCCTTTATATAATGGTCGCATTATATGTGATTGCTGGTATTAACCACTTTGTTAATCCTGTTCCTTACAAAGAAATAATCCCATTACAATTACCATCGCCGCTTATCCTAGTGTATGTTAGCGGCGCATTGGAGATAATATTAGGGATCTCTTTAATTTTTACCGGCACCAGAAGAATAGCCGCCTGGGGAATTATCCTTTTACTAATTGCTGTATTTCCCGCCAATATACAGATGATGATCAATTACCATCACCAAAATAATCCTAATCTCTGGATCGCAATCCTGAGACTTCCACTTCAAATTTTACTGATATATTGGGCCTACTTATATACGGGGGAAACCAAGAAAAGCCCAAATTTAAATCTATGAGTATAACCGCGGTAAGATCATTTATCCCCGCTATTAAATAAACAATAAAGGCTGCCAATTACTTGACAGCCTTTTTGCTTAGCTAATGGGAATTTCCTGCTTCACACCTTCTTTACCAGCGATCACCGGTAAGCTTACCTGTAGAACACCATCCACATATTTTGCGCTGATGTTCGTTGCGTCAATGGAATCATTAAGGGTAAACATTCTTTCAAATCCTCCGCGACTATATTCACGGCTTACCCATTCGACCCTTGGGAATCCCTCGGGTGGATTATAGGAAACGGTAAGTTGGTTTCCTTTAACATCCAGGTGAAAATGTTCTTTGATCCGCCCCGGCGCAAATAACAACATTTCGAAGCTGTTATCTGTTTTGTAAATGTTTACTGCGGCTCTTTCCATAGACCGGATATGCAGGTGCCGATTTCTGCCTCCGTAATTGCCTTTTGCGGCGCATGACTGATTGTAGTACATGTTGTTCTTTTTTAAGTGAATAAATAGATATAATAAGATAGACGAACAACAGGCAATTTTATTTTAAACGAATTCTCAAACGGTTCCGACGATCAATTATTTTAAACATTTGTACTATCTTATTACCTTTTAATTCATAAAACACCGTTATTTTTAAATAAATTATTAATAATGCGTTTTATATTTTCAATACTGCTTTGTTGTTTTATAACACAATCATGGGCACAAAAATCCGTTGCTAAATGGTATAAGGGTAATACGCATACCCATTCTTTATGGAGTGACGGTGACGATTTCCCTGAAATGATTATGCGTTACTATAAATCACATGCGTATGATTTTATTTCACTTTCTGACCATAATATTTTCGCAGAGGGTGAAAAATGGACACTTATACCTGCTCATCCATTCCGCCAGCAGCGCTTTAAAGATTACCTGGCCGCATATGGAGAAAAATGGGTAATCTCTAAAAAAGACGATTCTGGCAGAATAAGTGTGAAACTTAAAACCCTGGACGAGTATCGTCCATTGTTTGAGGAGAAAGGTAAATTTCTCATCATAAAGGCAGAGGAAATTACAGATAAATATAAAGACAAGCCCGTTCATATTGGTGCCGTCAATTTAAAGGATCTCGTTAAACCAATGCATGGGAATAGTGTCACCGAAGTAATGCAAAATAATCTTGACCAGGTGTACGCCCAGCGAAAGGCAACGGGCCAGGCGATGATTGCACATATTAACCATCCCAATTTTATATGGGGCATTAAGCTGGAAGATATGATACCGCTTAAGGGTGAACGTTTTTTTGAGGTGTATAACGGTCATCCACATGTACATAATTATGGAGATTCCACTACAATGGGTATGGATGAACTCTGGGATAAACTGCTTATACGTTATCTGCATGACGGTAAACCTCTTTTATACGGATTAGCCACAGATGATTCTCATCATTATCTTGAATATAAAGTTGGACTGAGTAATCCCGGCCGAGGTTGGATTATGGTGAAAGCTGAAGCTCTCACTCCAGCCGCCATTATTGAAGCCATGGAAAAAGGTGATTTTTATGGAACTACCGGCGTATTGCTTAATGATATAAGTTTTATAAAAAACACATTGAAAGTTGGCGTGCGGCCGGAAAAAGGTGTTGATTACACAATCCAGTTTTGGGGTGCTCGGGATTCCGCGGGAACAAATGAAAAAACGAGGGTAATGCTTAAAGAAATTAAAGGCACCAGCGGTACATATACAGGTACTGTGAAAGATCTTTATGTAAGAGCCAAAATAATTTCATCGAAACTAAAAGAAAATCCCTTCCAGGAAGGCGACCTGGAAACAGCATGGACGCAGCCTGTTGTTCTAGCTAATAAATGAGAATTCCGGTACCTGGCAGGCAGGGATTATACATACCGCTACCAGCAATAAATTCGCTTATAAATGCTAATAAATAGACAAGTTACATAACTGGTATAAACTGCCGTACTTTTGCACAATGCACAAAGAGCCTTACTCTATTGAAAAAATACTCTCCGCTTTAAAGATCGAAAAGCTTAATGAAATGCAACTGGCTTCGATCGAAGCTAATAAAAGTAACACTGATATTATACTTCTTTCTTCTACCGGTTCCGGTAAAACGCTGGGGTTTCTATTACCAATATTAGAATTAATGGACCCGGACAAAGCAACCACACAGGCGCTTGTCATAGTCCCTTCCAGGGAATTAGCGCTTCAGATCGAGCAGGTTTTTAAAAGCATGGGTACGCGTTATAAAGTCACTTGTTGCTATGGCGGTCATCTGCGAGAGACCGAAGAAAATAATTTATTACAGGCTCCTGCGCTAATAATCGGAACACCCGGAAGATTAGCAGACCATATCCGCAGAGGAAATATCCAGGTAAATTCAATTGAAACGCTGGTGCTGGATGAATTTGATAAATCGCTTGAATTAGGTTTCGAAGAAGAAATGTCTTTCATCGTTGAATCATTGAGATCCATAAAGAAAAGAATATTAACATCGGCCACGGACGCGGCAGAAATACCTTCTTTCATTCAACTTAATAACCCCTTACGACTTGATTATCTGTCAAGCGAAGTATCTGAAGCATTAAGCATTCAAATAGTAAAGAGTGATGAAAGAGATAAGTTAAATACCTTGTTTAGCCTTATCTGCTTTTTAGGAAACAGGTCTGCCATAGTATTCTGCAACCATCGGGATGCGGTTGAACGAACAAGTAACCTGTTAAAAGAAAAAGGGATCGTTAATGTTTTTTACCATGGCGCCCTTGAACAACCTGAAAGAGACAGCGCCTTATGTAAATTCAGAAACGGAACAGCTGACGTTTTAGTTACTACAGATCTTGCTTCACGAGGTCTGGATATTCCTAACATACGTTATATCATACACTACCACCTTCCATCTTCAGAAGAAGTGTTCACACACAGGAATGGCAGAACAGCAAGAATGGAAGCCAGCGGAACGGCGATAATCATTGTTTCTGACGATGAAAAAATACCAGGATATATTTCACCGGATGCACCGCTAATAACGCTTCCGGAATCAAGCATCCTTCCGGACAAACCAAAATGGTCAACGCTTTTTATTGCAGCAGGAAAAAAAGATAAGGTAAACAAAATTGATATTGTTGGTTTTCTAACCAACAAGGGACAATTGAAAAAAGAAGAGATCGGGTTAATTGAAGTAAAAGACTTTTTCTCTTTCGTAGGTCTGCGCAAATCAAAAGTGAGTCAAACACTTCTCTTAATAAAAAACGAAAAAATAAAAAATAAAAAAGTGAGGATCGATGTGGCTAAATAAATTTTTTGTTTATGGTTGCTCTCACTAATTTCCTGGATAAAATATCCACTTCAATATTATAAGCATTGGCCCCTTGCTTTTTTTGATGTGCTTTTATCTTTACACATTCAATAGTATATAAGTCAAAAAGCGCTAATAATTTTTTTACAAGATCATCATTGGGTAGTGCTTTTCCCTTTTTGCTTGTAAAACCTGATGACATGATTCTTTCCTTTCGTGCCGGAAGGCCAATTACATACTGGCTATCAGAACAAATGGTAATAAAAGAAATTTGATTATAATGATCTTTTATGTATTCGATGGCCTTAATCACAGCTGTTAGCTCCATCCGGTTATGAGTAGTATTCAATTCCAATCCGCTTATCTGTTTCTTTTCATTGTTTGTTAATACAATGGCTACCCAGGCGCCGGCCAGGAATTCGGTATTGCAGCTTCCGTCGGTGTAAATTGTTGCTGTGGTTTTGTTTTCAACTATCATTCTTTCCCGGCATTTTGATTTGTAGAACCGATTCTGTAATTTAAGTATCTGTTATGATCCGTGAATTAAATATTGTACTTAGTATTTTTAATGTTAATTTGAAATAATTCCGTGCTATTTATACCAACAAAATAATTAATAACAACGTAACATGCGTTATAATTAATAATCGCGTTTATATAATATTGTAATTTAATGGTGAGAATATTTAACCAATCTATGTAAGCTTTTTAATTAACTGTTCTATGCGATCTTTTATTTTAATCCTCCTGTTAGTTTGTTTTGAAAACCTTCATGCGAACACTTATTACTTTTCTACTATTTCCGGCGATGATTCCCGATCTGCCATCGAGGCCCAAAACCCTTCAACTCCCTGGAAATCACTCGGAAAATTAAATTCCATTTTTAGTAGCCTCAATCCTGGCGATGTTTTGTTGCTGAAAAGAGACGAGGTTTTTGACGGCTCATTGGTAATAAGTCGTTCCGGCAACTTAAATCTTCCTATTACATTTGGCGCATATGGCCTTGGTGCAAAACCGATCATCAGCGGCTTTACAACGGCCACCAACTGGATTAATACCGGCTCCTCTATATGGGAGACTCAGGTGTTGGCAGATACATTGGTGAATATGGTACTCGTAAACGGGATTGCCAAAGCTATTGGGCGTTATCCCAACAGTAATTTACCCAATGCCGGTTACCTTCACTTCGAAAGCTCGCTTGGCAATACCCAGATAACAGATAATGAACTGTCTTCATTTCCCGACTGGACCGGGGGTGAAGTGGTGATACGTAAAGAGCGGTGGGTTATTGACAGGAACCTGATCACTCGTCATTCCGGCAATACTATTCAATACAATTCCGAAAGCAGCTTTGGGGCTATTCCAAACTTTGGTTATTTTATTCAAAACCATCCTCAAACGCTTGACATTGATGGTGAATGGTACTACAAAGTTAATGGTAACAAATTAGGCATGTTCCTTCCTGCTGGTTCGGATGCTTTAAAAGTGCAGGCAAGCACTGTTCGTAAACTGGTTTTATTAAACAACCAAAGTAATATTGTCTTTGAGAACCTGAGTTTCCAGGGTTCCAATAGCGCTGCCTTTGAAATGACTGATGCCCAGCACATTCGCATCAGCACTTGCGATATACTTTATTCAGGTATAAATGCTGTAAATGCCAAAAACTGTACAGATATTACTGTTGAAAATACGGAGATCAATCATACCAATAATGTGGCCCTTAACCTTGATAATTGCTCCTACCTGGTCATTAGAAATAATAATATTCAAAACTCCGGAATAATAGCTGGCATGGGTAAGGGTGATAGTGGATCGTACAATGCCATTATGATCTCCGGTGATAATGTATTGATCGATCACAATATTCTTGAGAACACCGGTTATAACCCCATAACGTTCAGGGGTAGCGCGAATGTGATCAGTAATAACTTCATCAATAAATTTTCAATGATCAAAGATGATGGCGCGGGTATTTATACCTGGAATAATTATCCCAATGCACCCGTTACCTATGGAACAAAAATTACCAACAATATGATCCTGAATGGTATTGGCGCGCCCGAAGGTACCATCTGGCTCGGTTACAGGTCTGCCTGTGGAATATATATGGATGACAATGTTATGAACGCCGACATCACCGGTAACACAGCAGCCAATTGCGGGTTGTATGGTATATATATTCATAATGCATACAATATGAACCTGCAGAATAATACTTTCTATAATAATAGTAGCCAGGTAGTGTTAACCTCCGATGAAAACGCCCGGCAAAGCCCTGTGCGAAATGTTACTATGATGAATAACATCATGGTGGCAAAAGAATACTACCAGCGCATTGCTGAGTTCAAAACATATCAAAATGATATTGCAGAGTTTGGCACATTTGACAATAATTACTACGCCCGTCCCGTGGACGATAATATTGGTATTTATGCATCTTATTTTTTAAACGGATCTTATCCTGAAAAGGCCCTCACCCTGGATCAATGGAAAGCGCTGTACGGTAAGGACAACAATTCAAAAAAGTCTCCCGCCACGGTCACTTCGACAGACCAGATTCGTTTTGAATACAATTCATCGTCAAGTGCTAAATCCATTGCATTGAATGGAAATTATGTGGATGTTAAGAATCAATCTTATTCGGGCAATATAACGCTGGAGCCATATACCTCCATTGTCCTAATACCCCAGGCCGGAGTAACGCCGCCTGCAGTTAGTTGCCCAGGAACAGGAACTATACTTCGTGAACAATGGAACAACATTACAAGTAATGATATAAGCACTATTCCTTTGACTCAGCAACCTACGAGCACCAGCCAGATCACTTCACTGGAAGTTACTACTATGGGGGATAGTTATGGCGCTCGTATACGCGGTTATTTATGCCCCCCACAAACAGGAAACTATACTTTTTTAATTTCTGGTGACGACCAGGTTGAATTATGGTTAAGCACCGACGAAAATCCCGCCAATAAAAAGAGGATTGCCAACCAGCTGCTCTGGACCAATTTCCGGGAATTTTTCAAATACCCTTCGCAAAAGTCTGCCCCGGTAACTTTGCAGGCCGGCCAACTTTATTACATCGAAGTTTTACATAAAGAAGGCGACGTTGAGGATCATGTAACTGTTGCCTGGACATTACCAAATGGCGGAACCCAGGTGCCTATCCCCGGAGACCGCCTTGCTACTTTTGTAATTGGCACACCCACTCCACCCACGCCCCCGGTATCAAACAGCGGTTTAAACTTCAAGTATTATGAGGGTAGTTGGAATAAACTTCCTGACTTCAGCGCACTCACGCCGGTTAAAGTGGGAACTACTCCAAACATTGACCTAAGTATAAAGAACGTAAATGATAATTTCGGCGTTGTTTGGGAAGGATACATCAATATTCCTGCGCCCGGTAATTATACTTTTGAAACAGCTTCTGATGATGGCAGTAAATTTTATTTTAATTCTTTATATTCTCCCACCGCCAATGCTCTCGTTAACAGTGACGGCCTTCACCCGCCGCAGTGGGCTTCAGGTACTATATACATAGCGGCCGCCGGCTCTTATCCTGTAGCGATTAGTTATTTTGAAAGTAGTGGTGGCGAATCTATGCAGCTCTATTGGACCGGCCCGGGAATAGAGAAGCAGCTTGTTCCTGATGCAGCTTTTAAACCAGTTTCCGGTTCAACGGAACAATGCTCGGCCTCAGGCAGTATTCTTCATGAGTTATGGCAGAATGTAGAAGGAGATGCCGTCACGAATATTCCGGTGGATAAATTGCCAAACATCGTAAACCAGGTAAACTCTCTAGAAACTTCAAACCTGGGGGATATATATGGTGAACGTATGCGCGGGTATATTTGTCCGCCAACGAGTGGCAACTATGTCTTTATGGTAGCTGGTGATGACCATGTTCAACTATGGCTTAGTTCCGATGATAACCCTGGTAATAAAACCCTGATCGCTTTTATGAATGACTGGGGCGATTTTCGCCAATTTAATAAATACTCATCGCAAACTTCGGCAACAATCAGCTTGCTTGCTGGCCACCGGTATTATATTGAAGTGTTGCATAAACAAGGGTATGGGCCCAATCATTTAACAGTAGCCTGGCAATTACCAAATGGAACAACAGAGATACCTGTTGCGGGTAGCCATCTTTCTCCATTTAGTTCTGGTACAACCTCAAGCTTTACCGGCATTTTTAACCAGAATAGCCTGATGGGTGAGGCGCCTGTCGGAACTAGCTTACAATTGAAAGTGAGTCCTAATCCATTTAGAACATCAGCCAATGTGCGGTTAGTTCCTATTGAATCCGGAGACGCTACATTGGAATTATATAATGTGCAGGGCGTACTTATTCAACGAATGTTTAGCGGTAAAGTACAGTCTGGTGTGCCTAAAACACTTAAGCTGTTGGCTGATGGATTGTCGCAGGGCGTTTATATAATTCATCTTAAAACGAAAACAAAAATCATTAGCCAAAGAGTTGTTTTTACCAGGTAGGGATTATTTCTCTCTTCCTGTTTTTTTTATCGTTGGGTATAATTCGCAAACTCTGCCCCGTAAACCTATAAGGTTTGCTTTTTTAAAGCCGGCACCATGTATACAAACCTTATAGGTTGAGTTTGCAGGTTCCGCCTCTAAGGCTCATCCTACAGGGATAAATTTACCAGGGAAGCGACCCTGCCTGTTTTTAAGTGAACAAGCTGCTTCCCTGGAAATAACAAAAAAAGTAATAGCATTATGCAAGCATGGAATCGAACATTTCGCTATGAATTAAATCTTCTGCCAATACACCTTGTTGAACAACGTATCTTCTAGATTCCGGTAATTCAGTTTCTGTTAAACTAAATACCGATTGAAATACAAAATCCGGGGCAGATTGCCTGATTCCTTTCAGCCAGTTGATGGCTTCCATATTATTAATGCCGCGCATCATCCATTTTGAGCTAAACGCTTTCTCCTCTTTTGGTATAGATTCTACTAATTTCTGGTTAGCTAAAATCAATTGCTCGTCGGTATAATGTTTCCATAAAGCCTGGTTAATAAATATTTCTTCTTTTGCTATATGCTCGAGGTTAAATATCATGAATTGTACAAATGCTTTGGAAATAGCCGAACCACAAATAATTTTTTCTTCATCTTTCCGGGCAGCTCCGATGATATTAACCAGGTGTTTTAAACGATTGCCAAGTTCCATATCTTTTACATGCTCCGTTTCAAATTCCTCCACCAACTCATGTTCATATACTTCTATAAGCGGAAAAATATTATTGTCTTCATGATGAGCATGCTGTTCAAAGACGTACAACACCATTTCGAGTTTTTCGATGGCTGTATCTGTTTCTTCACAATCCGCGAAATAAGTTTGCTGGATTGTTAACGCCGTATCATATAACAGGGCACGTAATGCTTTGTGAATCATCCTAAACGAATTATACCGTTGCATACATTTATGATTTTTTATTTTTTGAGATTTTTATAAACCAAATTTGTATAATAAAACGAGCGTAAGCAAGGAGAGAATGGATGAATCAGCTAAAATATTTGATAGAATGTTAAAATATGGCTGTAAGGAAAGAATTATATGGAAGATGAAGTATGTAACCCTGCTATAAAAAAACGCTAAGAAACAAAACGAAGTTTTCGTGTCTCTTAGCGCCTTGAGTGCGTTAATGTGAAAGAAAGAATAATTAGTTTAACGTACTATCGCCTGTCTGCAGTACGGCCAGGTATTCCTGTAATGTTATCCTGCCACTGATTAATTGCTGGTATAAAATGTTTTTGTCGGTTTTAACTTCTTTAATATAGTCTACCAATTCTTTGTCGAAAAATAAATCTTTAATAATAGATTTCATTATCTGTAATTTTGTACGTGTTCTTTTCCCTATTGAAAAACAACGTGGTTTAGAAATTTGTCTTTAAAAGTTCCTTCGCTCCCTGTATTTTACTTGAAGTATACATCAATAATCCCGCTTGGGATGAATGTTCAACTTCCAACTTTCCAGGAAGTTATATTCACAACAACCGCAGACAAACAAACGTCGTATACAACTAACATTAAAAAGAAAGCACTTTCCCTGTTAGAGCATGCAAGATACAATGATAATGTGTAAATAATACACATTATCATTTGTTTTATGAAAATCTTATGAAAAGCGTATTAGAGTATCTTCACTTAGGCACAATAACATTTAGATAAGAATTTTGTATAATCAAATAACTATTTGAACAACAAACCAAAGAATGGAAATTTTAATTATTTTCTTTTTGATTTTACTTAATGGTATTTTTTCAATGAGTGAAATCGCATTGGTATCTTCCAGGAAATTCAAACTCGAAACAGCAGCAAAAAAGGGTAATATCAATGCAAAGAAAGCGCTGGAGCTGGCTAATAATCCTAATACCTTCTTATCAACAGTACAGATTGGTATTACGCTTATTGGTCTTTTAACTGGTATATATAGTGGAGAACGGGTTACTACCGATATAAAAACTGTAGTTGAACATATTGATTATTTAAAACCTTATGCTCATTCAATAGCTGTATTTATAGTGCTGATTGTAGTAACTTATTTCTCACTTGTATTTGGTGAATTGGTGCCTAAACGTATTGGGTTGGCATTCCCGGAAGCAATTTCCACATTTGTTGCCAGACCCATGAGTTTGCTGTCAGCCATCACAAAGCCGTTTATCTGGCTGCTGACTAAAACAAATGACTTTGTTCTAAGACTATTTGGATTTAAAGATAAAGGGGATGATATCGTAAGTGAGGAAGAGATCAGATCCATTATACAAGACAGTACAGAAAGCGGCGAAATAAAGGAAATAGAACAGGGTATTGTAAACAGGGTTTTTGCGCTGGGCGACAGAACGGCTTCGGAACTGATGACTCACCGATCATCCATTGCATGGCTTGAAATTAATGATAACCTGGACACGGTTAAGCAAAAAGTAAATAAAGAAGTGCATTCTATTTATCCTGTGGCTGATGGCCATTTAGATAAATTATTGGGTGTTGTTACTGTAAAGGAGCTATTTCCAATTGAAATAACCGATGAAAATTTTAAACTAAAAAATTTTATCCGGAAGCCTATCATGGTTCATGAAAACACTCCGGTATACAATATTCTCGAACAATTTAAAATCAGCAAATTGCATATTGCTGTGATTATAGATGAGTACGGATTGATCCAGGGAATTATAACGATGGACGATGTAGTGGATGCTTTAATTGGTGATGCTACGGAATATAATCATGATGAGTATCAAATCATTCCCCGAAACGAAAATTCCTGGTTAGCCGATGGTCAGTATCCTTTTTTCGAATTCCTTATTTTCTTTGGATTATCAGAACAAGGCTATGTTCAGGGAAATTATAATACACTGGGCGGATTACTTTTGTATCATCTCCACCATATACCAACCGCAGGTGAAACGCTGAAATGGAAAGATTTTGAGTTTGAAGTGGTTGATATGGATGATCGGAGAATAGATAAGATTTTAATTAAAAGAATAAATGGTGCCGGGTAAAACGCCATAATTTTTTTTTAGAGATATTACGCTTAAGTTGCAGAGGCTTGTTTGCTTATAGTAATTTGTCTGGCGTAATAGGTAATTCCCGGATGCGCTTACCCGTGGCATGATATACTGCATTAACCAGGGCTGGAGCAAAACCCACCATAGAGATTTCACCCAGGCCTTTCGTTCCCATTGGATTAATATAGGGGTCTTTTTTATTGATGAATATCGGTTCAATATGGGGCATATCTGCGTGTACAGGCATATGATAGTCGGCAAAATTATTATTTACATACCGTCCATAACGATGATCCATAACCGCCTCCTCCATAAGCGCCATGCCCATTCCACCTATCACACCGCCTATCACCTGGCTCTCGGCTGTCTTTAAACTTACTATTCTTCCGGCATCGGTTACCGACACCACTCTTTTAACCTTCACCACACCAGTAGCGGGATGTACATGCACAATGGTAAAATGCACGGAAAAAGAATACATGGAATACTTCTGTCTTTCTTCTCCTGATTTGGATTCTTCCGTAACCTCCAGTTGTGGCAGGCCCTGCTGTTTTAATATATCGGCATATAAAAGGTTGATCGAAGGATTCGAAGCAAGTGTAAAACCGCCATCTTTAAATACCACGTCTTCTTGCTGCGCAGTTTTTAACGCGGGCACCTGTGTAGAAAGATCCAGTAATTTTTTTCTTAATGCCGCACAGGCATCGTGCACTGCTGAACCTAAAGTAGAAGTGGTAGTAGAGCCGCCTTGTGTTGGTCCCATTGGATAAGAAGAGTTACCCAGTTCAAATTTTATCTGGCTTGCAGGTATTCCCATTGTTTCAGAAGCAATCTGGACCATAGAGGTAGCGGTTCCCGGTCCTCCATCACTTACTGCACTTTGAAGCACAAGCGAACCATCCGCATAAATACGGGCCATCACCACAGCCCGGTTACGGGAAGCGTTGAATACTCCGGAGCCCATTCCATACCCTACAAGCATTTCGCCCTCCCGCATCGAAGCCGGCTTGATGTTTCTCTTGCTCCATCCTATTCGTTCGGCACCAATCTGGTAACATTCTTTCAAATGTTTACTGCTCCAGGGCAGGTTTCGCTCCTGGTCAATCTCGGCATAATTGCGTAGCCTTAATTCCATCGGGTCGAGGTTCAAAGCATATGACAATTCATCGATCGCACATTCCAGAGCGAAAGAACCAGTGGATTCTCCCGGCCCTCGCATCCAGGTGGGCGTGCTGAGATTAAGCGGCACTATCTTGTACCTGGTTGTTACGTTAGGACTTGCATACATATATTTGCTCATGTTTACAGTACGGTCGGTAAACTCTTCATACGATGATGTCATCGCTGTTGCTTCATGAGTGATGCCTATAATTTTGCCTTCGGTAGTTGCCCCAATACAAATCTTCTGTAATGAGCGTGGACGGTAACCTACCATGGTAAACATCTGGTCGCGGCTTAAAACGAGTTTTACCGGCTTGTTTATTTTTTTTGCCGCAAGCACGGCCGCAATTACGTGTGGCCATGTGCGTAAACCGCTACCAAACCCGCCGCCCATAAACAGTGTGTTTACCTGCACATTTGGTTCCGGCAATTTAAACGCGTCCATAATGGTTCTTTGCGCTCCCTTCACACCCTGCGTTTTATCGTACACGGTAACCTTGTCAGCCGCTTCCCAAATCGCAATAGTACAATGCATTTCCATGGGATTATGCACTTCTATGGGGTGTACATATTCATTCTCTACTTTAACAGGTGCCTTTTTGTAGGCATCCACTTCTCCCCGGCCGTAGTCAGTCCAATTTTTTGGTGTGACGGCCCGGTTGATATTAGCATTGAGTTCTGTTTGATGTTCCTCTATAATATATTCGGTTTTCAACAGGGACGCAGCATATAGTGCGCGTTCGTAGGTGTCGGCAACGACCAACGCAATTGCCTGGCCACTGAAATAAATGTATTCATCATAGAACACCCATAATGGTCTTGAAGTAGCGGGTGCCTTAACTGTTCCGGGCGCTGTTTGATAACCTGGTATTTTTGGAGCGTTTAAATGGGAAATGATATCCAATACACCAGGCGCTCTTTCGGCTTGCTTTGTGTCGATACTTTTAATGCGTCCTTTGGCGATAGTACTGCTAACCAACACAGCATGGGTCAAACCAGGTATAACGTAATCAGCCGAGTACTTTGCACCACCGGTAACTTTTAATTTACCGTCTACACGATCCAATGGATCTGTTGTGTTAACGTTTTTGTATAACCGCTTTTTCATATGCTATTCTTTAAGTCATGGCGGAAGCCTTTTGTAAAGCCTCAACAATAGCCCTGGGAATTAATTTCAATTTAAATGCATTGTATTCATAAGCTTTGGCATCAAGTATTGCCAGGCCTGATGCCTCCTTAAAGTTTGCTTCAGAAACTTTTTTCCCGGTAAGATATTTTTCGGATTGATATAAACGCCAGGGCTTGTGCGCCACTCCGCCCAGGGCCACCCGTGCTTCGCTAATTGTACCATTATGGATTTCAAGAGCGACTGCCACCGAAACCAATGCAAATGCATAGGATGACCTGTCTCTCACCTTCAGGTAATAAAAATTTTTGGTAAAAACATTATCCGGTATTTCCACTGCTACGATCAGTTCTGCTTTTTCCAGTTTATTATCTTTTTCAGGATGATCTCCGGGCAATCGTAAAAAATCATTTATAGAAATACGATGCTCGCCTTTAAGACCATTCAGCACAACCTCAGCATTCAAAGCAGAAAGCGCAACGCACATATCGCTCGGATGAACGGCTATACACGCGTCACTGTTATTAAAAACAGCGTGCATCCGGTTGTATCCTTTTATAGCACCGCATCCTGATCCGGGTTGGCGTTTATTACATGGCAGGAACGTGTCATAAAAATAAGAACACCGGGTACGTTGTAATATGTTGCCTCCTACAGTGGCCATGTTTCTTAACTGTGGCGAAGCGCCGGCATTCAAAGCAAGAGAAAGTAATGGATGATGTTGCTTTATCATATCATTTTCGGCAACATCGCTATTCAAAGCAAGAGCGCCAATACGTAATGATTTGGTTCTCTTTTCAATGCTTCTGAGTGGGAGGTTGTTGATATCAACCAGTTTTTCCGGGCTCACGATCCCTTTCTTCATAAGGTCAATAAGGTTGGTACCACCCGCGATAAATTGCGCTGAAGGATCCTTTGCAATAATCGCTATTGCGGATTTTGTATCGGATGGTTTTACATATTGAAACTGGTTCATACTATTTGTCCTCCCTTTTTAACGTCTATGATAGCATCCACGATATGGGTATAACAACCACAGCGGCAAATATTACCACTCATATATTCGCGTATCTCTTCTTCCGACCCCGCGTGCCCTTCCCTTATCACTGCTACACCAGACATTATCTGCCCCGATGTGCAATAGCCGCATTGGAACCCATCGTGTTTTATAAAAGCTTCCTGCATTGGGTGGAGTTTTTCGATGCTTCCCAACCCTTCAATCGTAGTTATTTTTTTTCCATCGTGCATAACTGCCAGGGTTAAGCACGAGTTGATGCGCCTGCCATCTACCAGTACGGTACATGCGCCGCATTGTCCATGATCACATCCTTTTTTGGTGCCAGTTAACGCAAGTTGTTCACGTAGCAGATCAAGTAATGTTACTCTTGGCTCAAGGGATAAGGTAAACCTCCGGCCGTTTATCTCCAGGTTTACCGGGAGCTTTTCCAGGGCGGAAGCAATCCTTTCATCCCAGTTTGATTCAGCTGCCCTGATAACGGTTAAAGGAGCAAGCGCAAGCGCGGCTAGTAAGGATGATTGCTTCAGAAAATCGCGACGGCTTTCTCCCGGGAAATCATCATTGTGTCCCGGGTATTCTTTTTCATTTTCCATACCGTATAAGTTTACATTCCAACGTTTAAATTAACCCATTCCCTGTTCTAAAAAAAATGGTTTAGGTATTAACGTTTCTTTTATAAACAATAGGTTCCTGCATCCTTCTTATTTCTGTACCATGTGGCCAGTTTGGAAATTACAGTACTTAACAATCAAATTTAAAAATACAATCATGAAAACATTATTTACTTTATTATTAACTGTTGGTAGTTTAACATCTGTATTTGCCCAAAACAGGAACGATAATAAGAACGATCGATACGGCAGGGATGATAACAACGCGGCATACGACTCAAAAAGTAATAACGGCGGTTACTCAAGACCAAATGCAGGCACCGATGTGTATGACAGGAACAACGACAAAAGAGATTATGCTTATAATGATCGTCATTTTAATGAATCATTTTCAATGACCGCCAGGGAACGGGAGTTTCAGATTCAAAAAATAATCAGGGAATATGATTTTAAGATTAGTTCGGTTAGTCGCAACCGTTACCTCAGACCCTGGGGAAAAAGTTCACAAATTCGTAACCTGGAAAGGCAAAGAAACAATGAAATCAGGTATATCCAGGCTCGTTTCTATGATAAAAGAAACAGGCACAACGATGGGCATTCCCACAAGTGGTAATCTTCAGGTATGGGGTGTGAGGCATGAGGTAAGAGCCCGCAACAAAACAGTTATTAGAATATCGTGATTACAAGCTCCGTATGAAACTGACAGTATATTTATGGGAGACGTCGACAAAATACCACACGTATCCGGTGTAACAGGGCGGGGGCAAGCCCTGCCCCTACAAACGCCGCGCATCAAAAATGTTATTTACACGGGTGATATCG
>JBDSBP010000485.1:0-24704 GCA_039921525.1 Chitinophagaceae bacterium
AAATATATCTAAATCATTTGTCTGAACCGCTGCTGGAAATGTTTAAATGGAGAATATTGTCTGAACCGTGGATGGAAATGATTAAATGATTATTATGATAACAAATTCAAAGCTTTACAATTCTCTATCATACTCATTATTTAATCATTTCCATTAACGGTTCAGACAATATCAATCATGAAACAACTGTTCATTATAAGCACGCTACTGGTGATTTACCAGGTATCGGCCTCCGGCCAGAAAAACATACCTAAAACCAATGCCCGCAAGGATTATTTCCCGGCAGCAGATAACTGGTTGCATCAATCGCTGAAGGATAGTGGAATAGACTCCATAAAGCTGCAGGAAGCTATCCGTTTCGCCAAAGAACATGAAACCAAAGCTTCCCGCAATATGGAACTGGCACACGTGATGAGCTTTGGCAAAGAACCATTTGGTGATGGTATCGGTCCCTTTTCGGACCGCGGAGATCCCACAGGACTGGTCATTCATAAAGGGTATATCGTAGCTGAATGGGGAGAACCTTTGCGGGCAGATATGACGCATAGTGTTACCAAGAGTTTTTTGTCAACCGTGTTAGGACTTGCGGTGGACCAGGGATTGATAAGATCGGTAGCCGATAAAGTGTCAGATTATATACCGCCGATTGAATGCTATGACCCGCGGTTCGTTAACCGGCCCGCCGAAGAATTGGGAAAGCCGCAATTGCTGTTCCCATTTTCGTCTGAGCATAACCGTTCTCTCACCTGGGAGGTAATGCTGCGGCAGACGAGTGATTGGGAAGGAACTCTTTGGGGCAAGCCTGAATGGGCCGATCGGCCGTCCAACGTTCCGGCCGAATGGATGACCCGTAAAAGAAATAAACCAGGCACTGTATGGGAGTACAACGATGTTCGCGTGAATGCATTGGCGTTAGCAGCTACCAGTGTTTGGCGTAAACCGCTGCCACAGGTTCTTAAAGCATTGATCATGGACCCAATTGGGGCATCCAATACCTGGCGCTGGACCGGTTACCGTAATTCATGGATAGTGCTCGACGGGCAAGTCGTTCAGTCGGTAAGCGGAGGCGGACACTGGGGTGGTGGCATGTTTATCAATGCTTATGATATGGCAAGATTCGGCTTGCTCACTTTACATAACGGAAAATGGAACGGCAGGCAATTGATATCTGAACAATGGGTGAAACAGGCACGCACTCCCACTGCTGCGCAACCAACTTACGGTTATATGAACTGGTTTTTAAATACCGACAAAAAATACCTGCCCAGCGCCCCTGCCACCGCGTTTACACATGTTGGCAACGGAACCAACATCATTTACGTTGATCCCGAACATGAACTGGTAATGGTGGTAAGATGGATAGATAATAATTCGGTAGATGGAATGGTGAAACTTTTGCTGGCGGCGCTTTGAAATCAGCTATCAGCTATCAGTTATCAGACGAGGTTTGATTGTTATTAATTAATAATAGTGAAATAAAAGGTATTTCCGAATTAGTTATTAGCTGATAGCTGACGGCCGATAGCCTTCTCATACCTTCTTCCTCGCTTCGTACCATTCAAAAATATAATTTATGAATTCGCTCCAGGGCATTTTTTTGACGTCTTCTTTATTAAAATGTTGCGTTTTCATTATTTCAAGAAACACATCGTTGAATTCCAGATAATCCATCCACATTTTATTAGCGCTTGGAAATTTTTGCGAATGATTTAATTTTTGCAGCCAGTTCCTCAATTCCCTGATGGCGTTTTCAGGTCTGGAATTGTGGAAGCCGATATCGTTCCCCGAAATATCAGAAATCGCTTTCTGGTACCTGTACTTACTGAAATCAAGTATAAGAGATTTTTTATTAGAATGTTCTCCGCCTTTGAATCTTTTACAACCAAAATCAAGTCCTAATTCAAAAGGCATATTGAACCGGGCAATCTCACCTTTGGATGAAGCTCTCATCCTGGACAGGTCATGAATGCTATACTGGGATTCTTCAATTAATTTTTCAATTCTTTTGATTCTTGCTTCTCCCGAATCTTCGGACTCCGCTATTTTGGGATGAAGTCCGCATTGTATGATGGTAAAAAGTATTGGCTTAAGTAATAACTTGTAATCTTCATCAAAGGGGCAATTAATAAAAACATTTTTCTCAAAAGACATTCATCTGGATTCTAATATTGTAATCGTTTCTCTACCTCACCATCAACGGTGTGAATAATTACCGCCTTTGCATTGCCCGATTTGCCATATTTTTTGGCTTCTGAAATAGCTTCTTCTTTAGAATTAAAAATAGCAGTCGCCCTGTTATTGCCTTCTTTAACCAGCTTCCAATGCCCATTGCTGATAAGAACATGAACGTTATTTTTATCCGGTGAAGCACCTGCCTTCCTGAACATAGCCGCTATTTCCTCAGTATTTCTTTCCATATTGCTAATGTACGATTTAAATTAAAATATTAATCAACCAGATAAACATTAACCGTATGCCACACCATTAAATTATACCCGGAGGTGGTCAGGTCGGGTGCGAGTCCCGCCTCTACAATTCAACCCTTTCAGTAACCACAATTAGGTCTTTAATTTCTAGCTGCATCGGTAGCAGCCCTATCTTTACCACGGCCCTTTTGCCCCTGATTTCAAGAACCTCGCCCACCTGGTGATTTTTCTTCATTTTTACTTTATCGCCTACGTTTATTTCACCACCCACTTCATTATATTTTGAGTCTACCTTTTTTTGCAGTTTGTTCACTAACTTTTTCTCGTCTTTTTTAAAAAGCAATCCCTGGATTTCGTTGATCGCTTTATTTTTATCTTCCGTATTTCGCCAGGTTATCACCATCTGTTTCATTTTGCGGTCCAGGTCTTTCAGGTAATTCACTCTTTCTTCTGTTATTTTATTCTGGTGTTTCAATATTTCAACCTGTTGCTGGTGGCGTTCCTTGTTGATCAGGGCGGTCATCTCCTTTTTCAGTATTTCATTTTCTTTCATCAGTTTACCAAGGGCCGTTTTTTCTGATTCAATAGCCTGCAGGTCCTGCTCGGTCCGGTTGAGTAATTTATCCAGGCTGAAATGGTCTTCATCAACGAGTCTTCGGGCTTTCTCGATCAGTGATTTCTCCAGGCCGATGCGTTCCGCAATAGAAAAAGTGTATGAGCTACCGGGCTTGCCGACAATTAACCTGTATAAAGGCATCAGGTTTTTTTCATCGAAAGCCATTGCACCGTTAATAATTCCCGGCACTTTATTAGCCATTACTTTTAGATTCAGGTAGTGGGTGGTTACAATTCCAAAAGCGTGTTTTCGGGCCAGTTCTTCCATAATCACTTCAGCAAATGCTCCACCCAGGTTAGGATCACTGCCGCTACCCAGTTCATCAATAAAGAACAGGCTTTTGCCATTGGCTTGTTCCATAAAATACTTCATATTCTTCAGGTGGGAACTGTAAGTGCTCAGTTCAAACTCAAGGCTTTGCGTGTCGCCGATATGAATCATTAGCTGCCTGAAAATCCCCAGTTGAGAAGAAGGATGCACGGGTATCAGCAACCCACTTTGTACCATCATCTGAAGTAAACCCACCGTTTTCAGGGTAACAGTTTTACCGCCAGCGTTGGGACCGCTGATTACCAGGATGCGGCTTTTATCATCCAAGGTTACTGAAACGGGAATTACCGGTTTACCTGATTTTTTGTTGTACAAATACAGCAGCGGGTGATAGGCATTTACCAGGTGCACATGCGCTTTATCTACAACCTCCGGGTATTCCGCGTTCATATCAATGGCCAGTTTTGCCTTGGCGCGAATAAAATCATATTCCCCTGAAATAGTATGATAATCCATTAAGAGGGAAGCGTACACTGATAGTTTGGCAGTTAATTCGCGCAGGATGCGGTACACTTCGCGGCTTTCATCATTCTCCAGGGCGAATACTTCATTATTGAGATCCGTAGTTTCTTCAGGTTCTATAAAAGATGTTTTACGGGTATCACTTTCGCTGTGGAGGATTCCCTTTACCATTCTTTTCTGCTCGGCGAATACCGCCACTACCCTTCTTCCATTAATAAAGGATTCTTCAATATCTGCCAGGTATCCTTGTTTTTGGAGCTTCTGAATGATACGGTCAAAAGTGCGCCTTAACTCATTCCGCTTCCTGTACAGGCTCATGCGAATGGTACGTAATTCTTCGGAAGCGGTATCCTTCACACTACCCAGCTCATCCAAAACATCATTTAGCATTTGCAGGATAACTTTCTCATAATGGGTTTTGTCGATGATCTTTGAAATGCCCTCATAGGCTATCCTTCTTTCGGGATCGAACCATCGGAATATATTCTGAATCACTTCGGCCAGCTTTCTTATCAATACAAATTGCTCTCCACCAAGTACAGCGCCGGGAATACTTAAAAGTTTAAGGTCTTTCGAAAGGTTAAAAACAATGTCGTTCGGAAAATAAACGCCATGCTGCAATAGCTGTCGGTATTCATGGCTTTGCCGTAGTTCGGTGCCAATAAAATCTTTATGGGTATGTATGCGAAGGTCTGCCGCTTTTGATTTTGCATAATCACTTTTACAATGCTCCTCTAGTAACGCTTTCACCTTGTCAAACTCCAACTGTACAACTGCTGAATCCGGGAATATTCTCACTTATTCAATTTTGAAATGCAAATTTCGTATTTTATTGCAAATTCGCCTCGAAGACAGGGAGGGAATAAGAAACACCAAGGGGTTTTTTTAACATAATAGTGTCTCCGGGTTTCGTGGCGATTCTTTGTTGCAAAAAATAATAAGATAATTTTAACATGCCTAATGACATTAAGGAGAACGGATACCACATAATTTGATTATTATACAGCTCCAATTTATTAACTGCGTGTTATCGTTAATGATGTCTTAAATGAAACTCGAAATTCGCCGTTTTAACCTTACGAAATTTCGATTCTCATTAACTTGCATGTTCAATTAAGCTAAACGATGAAATTCTTAAGTGTACTTGCAATTATAAACACTCTTCTAAGCGTTTCCTGCGTACACAAAGAAAATAACGATAAGATGACGAATGATTTTGTGATAGCTGAGGATGGTTTAACCGACACGGCCACATTAGGAACCGGATGTTTTTGGTGTACCGAAGCAATATTTCAACAATTAAAAGGTGTTTTAAAAGTAACGGCTGGTTATAGCGGAGGACATGTGAAAAATCCTACCTACGATGAGGTGTGCGCAAAAAATACTGGTCATGCAGAAGTAGTTCAGGTAATATACGATCCTTCTATAATTAGTTATGATGAATTACTTCAGGTATTCTGGGAAACCCACGATCCTACTACGTTAAACAGGCAGGGAAATGACATTGGACCTCAATACCGGAGCGTAGTGTTTTATCATAACAGCAAGCAAAAAGGAAAGGCCGATCATTATAAAGAAGAATTAGAAAAAAGCAATTGCTGGGATAAGAAAATAGTAACTGCCGTGGAACCTTTCCAAAATTTTTACTCGGCCGAAAGTCATCATCAGAACTATTTTAATAACAACAGTTCACAGCCTTATTGCTATTTTGTTATCCGTCCTAAATTGGAAAAACTTGCGAAAGTTTTTAAGGATAAGGTGAAGAATTAATGGTCAATGGTTAATGGGTCGCGCTTAAGAGGACAACCGTGTTTTAATACCTTGCAATTAACCATTAACCATTACAATTGACCATTATGCATTAACCATTAATAATTATTTAAGTTTCACTTTTCGTAATTCCAGCAGGTTAAGCCCGTTTGCATGGAAATTGCTCACCCGGGGATTCACCAGGTGAATTACCTCATCATACCAAAGCGGAACAACCGGGGCATCGTTCATTACCATCTGGTCCATTTGGCGATACATGTCATATTTTAGCGAGTCATTGTTTTCTACCAGCGATTTTTCATATAATATATCAAACGCAGGGTTTTTATATCTTGTATAATTTGGTGGCGCGGGGTTTTTTGAATAAAAGACGCTTAAATAATTTTCAGCGTCCGGATAATCGGCAAACCAGCTTCCCCGGAAAAAAAGAGCCTGCGATTTGGCCGTTTGCTCCAGCAATAAACTCTTCTGTATTACTTCTACCTCAACTTTTATCCCCACATCTTCCAGTTCACGGGCAATAAAACTGCCCAGGTCGGCATAAATAGCGATGGTCAGTAACTTGATGACAGGAAATTCTTTTCCATTTGTATAGCCGGCTTCGTGCAGCAGTTGCCGGGCTTTCTGGGGATTATAATTATACCCTTTAACAATTGAAGTATCAAAAGATGGAAGTCCGGGTGGAATAAAACCACTTTCGGCAGGAATACCAATAGAATTACGCAGGTACAACATCATCTTTCTTCGGTCAAAACCATAATTAATCGCCTGTCTTACTTTCAAGAAACGCAGGGGTGAATTCTTTAGAAGAACATTGCTGGTATCTGTCAGCATACCCAGGTATTCCGTATTCAGATAGGGATGTTTGTCGAGGATGATCTTATCCTCCCATTCTTTCTTTAAAACTCCTTTCTTGCTCAGCACTTCATCTTTGAAAGAAGCATCGATATCGTTCTGAAAATCCAGTTCACCCTGTTGAAATAATAAAAATTCGGTGGCTTTATTATCGAAAAAAGTTATTTTAACGGCATCCAGGTAAGGCAATCGTTTACCGGTGCTATCCTTCTCGAAATAATTATTGTTTTTTGTCAAAATCAAAGCCTGCCCTTCTTCCCAGACTTTGAACTGAAAAGGCCCCGTGCCACAGGGATGGCTACGAAAATCCTTACCAAATTTCTCCACTACCTCCCGGGGTATTACGGAGCAATACTGCATGCTCAACAATCCCAGGATGGGATTGAATGGTCTGACCAGGTTTAACTGGAAAGTGGAGTCATTGAGAGCCCTGAATCCATCGAGGCTATCTATCCTGCCATTAAAGATCCACGCTCCACTGCTGGCGGTGGACTTGTCCATGATTCGTTTAAGACTATATTCTACGTCGTAAGCAGTCATCAGCCTGCCTTTGCCGCCGGGGAATGCTTCGTTGTCATGAAAAAAAACATTCTCATGTAAATGAAAAATGTAGTGAAGCCTGTCTGGGGTAACATCCCAGCGTTTAGCCAGCGAGGGCAGCATATTGAGCTCGTCATCTGTTTCGATCAGCGTATTATATAGCTGGTGAGCAGCCCACATAATCGATTGATTTTTCGCAAAGGCCGGGTCAAGCGTTGCGATACCGGTGGATTCGTTATACCGGAAAATCTTTTTTGAATCATTATTGTGTAAAGAACAGCCCATGAAAAATAATGAGATAAGTGCCATCCAAAAAAATAAATAAAAATTAGGAAATAGACTATGGGGATATTTTTTACGGGTTTTGGATGGTTTCATTGCCGTGCGGCCCTCAATATTTTCATTCATGTAATTTATGCTTGGAGGAATCCTTGTTTAATTATCTTCAATAACAGATTCCCAACTTTAAATTTAGTGAATGAAACCTTTCTGCCCGTTTTTAATACTTATTCTTTCATTGGCGTCATTTAACCTCCAGGCCCAGTTAAATCACAAGCTAAAAACGTTTACTCACCAGGATACGCTGAGAGGAAGCGTCACTCCTGAACGCGCCTGGTGGGATGTAATATGGTATGGCATAACCGTTAAACCCGATTTCCCTACAAAAACTATAGAAGGCTCTACTAAAATCAACTTTAAAGTGCTGCAAAGCGGGAAGATTATGCAGATCGATTTACAGGTTCCCATGGAAATTGGCGTGGTATTATGGAAACAACAAAAATTGAACGTTACAAGAGAGGGTAACATTTACCTGGTACAATTCCCGGACATGCTTAAGAAAGGATCGGTGCAAAGCATTGATATCAGCTTTTCAGGAAAACCGCGGGAAGCCCTTCTGCCACCTTGGGATGGTGGATGGATATGGAAAACCGATAAGAATGGTAACCCCTGGATGAGCGTCGCCTGCCAGGGACTGGGAGCCAGCGTTTGGTATCCCTGCAAGGACCACCAAAGCGACGAACCCGATAGTGCTTCACTTACTATGACCGTTCCGGCTGACCTGGTGGCGGTAGGAAACGGCAGGTTACAGGTTACAACAAAGAATAATGATGGTACGGTCACGTCTACCTGGAAAGTTACTAACCCAATCAACAACTACAACATCATTCCATATATCGGTAAGTATGTGAACTTTACAGAAACCTTTGACGGCGAAAAAGGGAAGCTGGATTGCAGCTATTGGGTACTGGATTATCACCTGGACAGCGCCAAAGAGCAATTCAAACAGGTACCGCTGATGCTAAAATGTTTTGAACACTGGTTTGGCCCCTACCCTTTTTATGAAGACAGCTATAAACTGGTAGAGTCGCCGCACCTGGGAATGGAACACCAGAGCGCCGTTGCCTATGGCAATAAGTTTCGGAATGGTTACCTGGGCAAGGATTTATCTGGAACCGGATGGGGCTTAAAGTGGGATTTCATAATTGTACACGAAAGCGGCCATGAATGGTTTGGCAATAATATTACATCGAAGGACCTGGGCGATATGTGGATTCATGAGGGCTTTACCAATTATTCAGAGACTATTTTTACCGGTTGCCAGTATGGTAAGGAAGCCGGGAACGACTATGTGATCGGTACCCGATCAAAAATCTTGAACGATTCGCCGATTGTTGGTCCTTACGGAGTAAACCAGGAAGGTAGCGGTGACATGTATTATAAGACTGGTAACATGATCCATACCATCCGTGCCATTATTGATAATGATGAGTTGTTCCGTAGTATCCTGATTGGATTAAATAAAACTTTTTATCACCAGACGATAACCGCAAAACAAGTAGAAGGATACATTAATAAAACATCAGGAAAAGATTTTTCCAAAGTGTTTGATCAGTACTTGTTGCATACTGAAATTCCCGTATTGGAGTATAAAATCACCGCCACCAGCTTCATGTACCGGTGGTCAAATTGTATAAAAGGGTTTAACATGCCGGTAAAGATCCACCTTAATGGAGGAATATGGCTCAGGCCCACTGAACAATGGCAATCGATGAATGCCACCACCGACGATTTAAATGTAGATCGGAACTTTTATATACAAACTAAAAAAGTAGAATAACAGTGTGGCCACGAAGGCGCGAAGGCACTAAGAAACACACAGCCGATTGTTGTTTGCTGATTTGCAAAATCCTTTGTGTACTTTATGGCTGGGTGTCTTTGTGGCGGACTCTTAAGAATCCGGGCCAGGACCTTCTTCTACCAATCCATGCGTTGGCCTGTTTCCATGATGAACATTTTCTTTATCTAAAATTGTTTCCCTATACTTTTCGTTACGGAATTCATCATCCCTGTACTCTTCCCCGGGTTCAAATCCCTGATCGGAAGTTCCAGGGCCAATGCTGGTACCGGAGCTAATGTTACCTGTAGCATCTCCCGGTTTTACAGGCTGTGTGACTTTTTTATCGAGCTTATCTTTTTCTTCCGGAGATTGTTGATCCAGGTCTGCCATAAAATATATTTAAGATTTAGAACAATAATGGTTCTTTCGCAATTGGTCACAGTTTCATTCGCTCAAAAATATTGAAGATTTATGGAATGATCCCGGCCTTTTACATATTTTGTTTTACGCGCCCCGCGCCGATAAATCTTTTCACAAAATAACTTTCTCCGAGATCGCTGATCATAACTCCGCTGGAGAGGGAAGCGTGAACAAACTTGTTATTGAAGAGGTAAACGCCGACATGAGATACACCGCCACGGGTATTAAAAAACACCAGGTCACCTTCGTGCAATTCATTTAATTCGATGCGTTCCGTTGTCTCGTATTGCTCCCGGGCAGTACGTGGAATAGTTATGCTGAAAACGGTGTTTATTAATCCCGATGTAAAAGCGGAACAGTCAATTCCTTTTTTGGTGGTTCCTCCGTACCGGTAAGGCGTTCCGTACCATTCTTCCATGTAATAAAGCAGGTTCATATTATCCATTGCTTCTACCGGAACATTGGTTAACATGGCATATTTAAATTGCAGCCAGTTACTGCTTTCGATATTACCATTGAAATTAAGGCTTGGATAATTTTTAAAGTTGGCGCCCAATTCACTGCTCGTAGAATGATGACCGCTTTTATAAACCCTTTTGCCAGATAAAGGATATGAATGCAAAGCGGTATTGCCCGTCGATTCTGAAGACCGGTTTTGTTCCTTTGTCCTTTCTGCATTCGCCAGTTTCCTCGTTGAGCTGCAGGAAACTGCAAGAATACTTATCGTAAGTAAATAGCTAAAACCTTTTAACAATAGTAGCAGAATTTAGATTGTTGTCTGAATCAGAATTTACTGAATTTAAGAATTTTCAGAATTATCGGTTCAACATTAGGTTAAAGCGACTGAAAACTCTTGTTAAAAATACGAAATCCGGTGTGGAAATATTGTGCCAATTAAGTTTTAATAGATTGAAGTTAAGTTAATTAATTTGCGGAAGAATTTGTTTAAGGTTCAAATTTCAAAGTCTAAAGTAAGGATTTCACATATAACAAGCTGCAAATCGAACAGAAGCATTTGTGAGACCTTGCACAACTTTGAACATTAAGCTTTGAACATTAAACTTTGAACTTATTTATTCTATGATCTTTTCTCACTTACACGTTCACACACAATTCTCTCTCCTGGATGGCGCGGCGCCTATTCAGAACTTATATAAAAAAGCTATCGCGGGTAACATGCCGGCATTGGCCATTACCGATCACGGCAACATGTTTGGGGTGTTTGAATTCGTAAAACAAGCCTACACCCATAAGAATGAAGATGGTTCCCTGAAAGTTAAGCCGATAGTGGGCTGCGAATTTTATATTACCGAAAACCGTCATCGGAAACAATTTGCCAAAGATGATAAAGACCCGAGGCATCACCAGATTTTACTGGCAAAAAACGAGAAAGGGTATCGAAACCTGATCAAACTTACTTCACTCGGATATATTGAAGGGATGTATTCTAAGTATCCCCGCATCGATAAAGAACTTATTCATTTATATCATGAAGGGTTAATAGCTACCACCTGCTGCCTGGGGGCGCTGGTTCCGCAAACCATCCTGAAAAAAGGGGAAGATGACGCCGAAGATGAATTTAAATGGTGGCTGAATATTTTCCAGGAAGATTATTACGTGGAGCTTCAGCGCCATGGCATTCCCGACCAGGATAAGGTAAACAAAGTATTATTGAAGTATGCCAAAAAACACAATGTAAAAATAATAGCCTCCAATGATTCTCATTATGTAGATCAGACAGATTACGATGCGCATGATATCCTGCTTTGTATCAACACGGGGGAAAAGTGGGCGACAGAGAAACTTACTGATTTTTCCGACGATGATGTGTCATCTAAAAATAAACGGTTTGCTTTTCCTAACGACCAGTTCTATTTTAAGGATTCAGCGGAGATGACTAAAATCTTTGAAGATATTCCAGAATCCATCGATAACACCAACGAGATAGTGGACAAGGTTGAACTACTCGACCTGAAACGGGATATCCTGTTGCCTAATTTCGTGGTACCCAAGGAATATCCTTCACAGGATGCTTACCTCGAACATATTACCTGGATGGGTGCCAAGACCCGTTATCATGAAATAACCCCTGAAATAGATGAACGCATCCGATTTGAGTTATTCACCATAAAAACGATGGGGTTCGCCGGCTATTTTTTAATTGTAAGTGATTTTATAAAAGCCGGGCGTGAGCTGGGTGTTTTTGTAGGTCCGGGTCGTGGTTCAGCCGCGGGAAGCGTGGTAGCCTTTTGTGTAGGCATCACCAATATCGATCCTTTAAAATACAACCTGCTTTTCGAACGGTTTTTAAATCCTGACCGCAAGAGCATGCCGGATATCGATACCGATTTTGATGATGAGGGTAGGCAAAAAGTAATCAATTACGTTGTAGAAAAATACGGTAAGAACCAGGTGGCTCAAATCATCACCTACGGTACCATGGCAGCCAAAAGCAGCATCAAAGATGTGGCACGTGTAATGGATCTTTCGTTACCGGAATCCAATGCCCTTGCCAAACTCATTCCTGACAAACCCGGTATTACGTTGAAGCGGGTGTTGCACGCACCCATTTTGGCAAAAGATGGAGAAAAATCACTGAGTGAAAAGGAAGGTCTGCAGCAGGAAGATATTGAGAACGTGAAAAAGATGCGGGAGATCTATAATGGTAATAATCTTCAAAGCAAGATTCTGCATGAAGCCGAGATCCTGGAAGGATCGGTTCGCAATACGGGAATTCATGCGGCCGGCATCATCATAGCTCCGCGTGATCTGACAGACTTAATACCCGTTGCCACATCTAAAGAATCTGAGCTATGGGTAACGCAAATAGACGGCAGCATTATCGAAGAAGCAGGCGTTATTAAAATGGACTTTCTTGGATTAAAGACCTTAAGCATTCTTAAAACCGCACTGGAACTTATCAAAACCAATCATGGCATCAACATCAGTATTGATGAACTGGAACTGGATGATAGCAAAACGTTCGAACTTTACCAGAAGGGAGAAACGAACGGCACGTTCCAGTTTGAAAGCACCGGTATGCAAAAATACCTCCGCGACCTTAAGCCGGATAAATTTGATGACCTCATCGCCATGAACGCGCTGTATCGTCCTGGCCCATTGGCATACATCCCGAACTTCATTGATCGTAAACATGGACGGGAAAAGATCAGCTACGATCTTCCTATCATGGAAGAAATCCTGAAAGAAACCTATGGAATTACCGTGTACCAGGAACAGGTGATGCTGCTCTCCCAAAAAATTGCCGGCTTTGGCAAAGGCGATGCAGATGTGTTACGCAAGGCGATGGGTAAGAAACAGAAATCAGTCCTGGACAAGATGAAGACACAGTTTATCAAAGGTGCTACCGCAAATGGACATCCCGCTGACAAGCTGGAAAAAATCTGGACAGACTGGGAAGCTTTTGCCCAATATGCCTTCAACAAATCGCATTCTACCTGTTATGCGCTGGTGGCTTATCAAACAGCTTATCTAAAAGCGCATTATGCATCCGAGTACATGGCAGCGGTACTCAACCATGCGGGTGCCATTGAAAAGATCACCTTTTTTATGGAAGAATGCAAGCGGATGGGCTTAACCGTTTTGGGACCAGATGTGAACGAATCCTTCAGGGGTTTTGCTGTAAATAAAAAGGGTGAAATACGATTTGGGATGAGCGGGCTGAAAGGTGTGGGTGAGGCGGCCATTGAAAGTCTTATCGATGAAAGGGTGAAGAACGGACACTTTAAAAATATGTTCGACCTCATTAAGCGGGTAAATCAACGGTCAGTAAATAAAAAGTCACTGGAAAGCCTGGCTTATTCCGGGGCTTTTGATTGTTTTAGAGAAATGCATCGCGCCCAGTACTTCCATACTCCGGAGGGTGATAACAGCACCGGGTTAGAAAAGATCATCAAATTTGGGAACGTTTACCAGACCAGCATCACCCAAACAACTAATAGCTTATTTGGCGACCTGGCAATGCCTGAAATCAGCACGCCTAAAATTCCCGCCTGCGAACCCTGGAGCCTTACCGAACTGCTCGATTATGAAAAAGAGGTAACGGGTATGTTTATGAGCGGGCACCCACTGGATAACTTTAGCTTCGAAATAAAACACTATAATCTAACAAAACTGGCTGAATACAACGAGATAAAGGAGGCGGTACATTTACAGGCTAATCCAAATAAACAGTTCCGCATCGCTGGCCTGGTGGTAGATGCCCAACACCGCGTTACCAAAAACGGAAAGCAATTCGGCTCTTTCACATTGGAGGATTATAGTGGGAAAAGCGAGTTTGTGTTATGGAGCGAGGAGTATGTAAAGTTTGCCAATTATCTCGAGAAAGGAAAAAATGTTTATCTCTGCGGAATTTTCCGGCAGCGTTATAATAAAGCCGAATTTGAATTTAAGGTGGAGAAGATGACCCTGCTGGAAACGATCAAGCAAATGCTTACCAAACAACTGATACTTGACATGGAAGCTAGGCACCTGACGGCGGCACATGTTAATTTCATTGAAGAGAATGTTAAAAAATTTCCCGGCCGGTCGTCTTTGAAGTTTAATATCTCGGAACCAAGGGAACAATTAAGGGTTAGCATGTACACGCTGGAAAGTGGTTTTCTGATGAATGACGAAATGGCTTCTTTTTTAACCGCCAATCCAGAGATGGAAGTGCAGGTGGTATCGGCTTAAGAGTAGTGCCAAGGAGGCACAAAGCACGAAGGAGCACAAAGAAGAATATTTGTTTTACGTTTAGCCCCATCAAAAATCTTTGTGTCCATTCGTTCTTCTATGTCTCCGTGGCTAATTTGACATGTTTTTCTTACTAAACATGCCAGGTATTCAGCGCAAACAATTTGGTTTTATATTTGTAATCTAGTAAGTCATTGAAAGTAAAAAATTAATAATAATATAAATACAGTTTTATGGCAGCAGAATTCACCGACGCAAATTTCCAGGAACAGGTTCTTTCCTCAGATAAATTATCCGTAGTTGATTTTTGGGCAGAATGGTGTGGCCCATGTCGCGCTATCGGTCCGGTTATTGAAGAACTATCCAAGGAATACGCTGGTAAAGTAAATATAGGTAAGGTAAACGTGGATCATAACCCACAGGTTTCTATGAACTATGGCATCACCAGTATCCCTGCGATTTTATTTGTAAAAGATGGTAAGGTGGTTGATAAATTGGTTGGCGCTCATCCAAAAGGCAATTTCGTAAAGAAGATTGAAGCCTTACTGGAAGCAAAAGTTGGAAGCTAGATAGGTTTGAGGTATGAGGTTTGAGGTATGAGCGCTTTGCTGTTTCACCTCAAGGTCTATGCTGAATAGCCGGTAATATATTTTGGACCTGCACTTTTAGTGCAGGTTTTTTATTTGATTGGGACGATAACCAGAAAACTGTGTTGATACCTATTTCTTCCAGATCACCAATCATGTGAATCATAAAATCAAATAAATCATAGTTCAGACAAATCGTTCATACCGATTATATAATTTCCGCACATGTGCTGACTAATTTCCCAACCTGACTGAAATGTAGGGGCATTTGTAGCGGCAGGGATTGCCCAGCCCTGACTGCATACAAAACTGCCTGTATATTTATGGGAGACGTCGACAAAATACCACACGTATCTCATGAAACAGGGCGGGGGGCAAGCTCCGCCCCTATAAACGCCGCATCAAAAATGTTATTCACACGGGTGCTATCTGCGCCGCTAATCGAAGGCTCGTACCTCATACCTCATACTTCGTACCTCCTACCTCAAACTATCCCATCAAAATCCCCGCAATCGTAGCTGAAAGATAACTGGCAAGCGTACCGCACAACAATGCCCTCATTCCCAACCGGGCAAGGTCTCCCCTCCTTTCGGGCGCTATTTCACCAATTCCCCCAATCTGCATGCCAACCGAACTGAAATTCGCGAAGCCGCAAATGGCAAAACTCACTATTAATAGTCCTTTAGGAGTTAAATGCTCCTGCACGCCGTGCGTAAGATCATAAAAGGCGACAAATTCATTGATCGTTAATTTCTTACCCATCAGGGTAGCCACCTGCGCCACATCCTGCTCCGGAACACCCATCGACCAGGCCATCGGGTAAAATAATTTACTAAACAACCAGTCGAGCGATAAGGCAAAATCAAGATGCATCCATCCGCCGACTTTACCTAATACAAAATTTACCAGGGTTATCAGCGCGATAAATCCAATCAACATCGCTATAACGTTGATGGATATCCTCATCCCATCCCCGGCTCCGTGCGATATGGCATCAATAACATTCCGGTAAGGTGTTTTTACATCCAGTTTCACCTTTCCCATGGTTTGACTTTCCTCCGTTTCGGGCCATACAATTTTCGAGATCACGAGAGCCGCAGGCGCGGCCATTAGGCTGGCGGTCAGTAAATACTCGGCTTTGGCACCGAAATTCACATATACAATCAATATCCCGCCGGCAATACAAGCCAGGCTGCCACTCATGGAAGCCAGCAACTCACTCATGGTCATGCCATTTAGATAGGGTCTTATCATAACCTGCGCTTCTACCTGTCCAACGAAAGCACTTGCCACATTGCTCAGGGCTTCCGCACCGCTCACCTTCATTACGAAATTCATGGCTTTAGCAATCACCGAGACTATTCGCTGCATGATGCCGAAGTAGTAAAAAACAGCTACCAATGCACACACCAGGATAATGGTGGCGGTTACATTAAAAGCAAAAATAAAAGCACCTCCGGTAGTAAAAGGAACGGACCCTTCGCCGGTGGGAGATGAAACATAAACTCCGCCATAAACGAAGGAGGCGCCTGCTTTGGCAAATTCCTCGATATGTCCTATCTGCCTGCCGATCCACTGGAAAAAATTGGTAACGGGCTTTACTTTAAGAACAAGGATAGCAATGACTATCTGCAGGGCCAGTCCGCTAATAACAAGTCGAACATTAATCCTTTTTTTGTTATTGGAAAATAGAAAGGCGATACCCAGTATCAAAACAACTCCAATCAGGCCCTGGAAACGATTCATGTAATTGTAGGTTTGGTATTGAAGATAAGGAATAGCTATCAGCTATCAGCGAACGGCCTTCAGCTTTCGGTGAAAAGATGCAGGATGTTTAAGTTATTTGATCGTACTAACAAAATTTTTAGGTTATTTGTCGATTCGTATGACATGGTTGATTTTCATATTTGAATGAATATGTTTACGAGTTACTCTGGCGATGTTCTTGTAGGGGTAGGGTTTGCGCCCGCCCTGGCGTACCAGACAAGGTGTATTTTTTTATAGTGTCGCCAACGGTTCGATGATAACAGGTTGCTGTCTGGGCGGCTAATCGGGGCTGACTAAAAACATAAAGAAGGTTCGACCTGTGAGGTCTTCAAGACCTCAAAGGACCTCAAAGGTCTTGAATGAGGAATCTAACCGCATTTCAGACCTGTCAGGTCTTGAAGACCTCACAGGTCGAACCCTCTTTTTTGTTAGCACCAGGAATCCCAGAACCTATTTACTACCCACCAGACGTTCCTAACGGTACGCTTCCAGGTGCTTACGTCACAAGAAGTTTTCCTAATTTTCATTTTGTAAGTAAGATGTTATATTGTAAATATGAGTTTAGCTTTCAGCCTTCAGCTATCAGCTTTGGTCACCAGGTTAGTCCTAAGTCACATGTAAATAACTGGGAAGTTATATGGTAGGTATGCTGAAGAAATCTCAAGGGTTTAAATTTTAAAAGCGGGTCGGCAGATTAAACATAAGACCGCTATTACTGTTATTTCTTAATTTTAGAAAATATATTAAGATTTATACATGAAAACCGAATCACCCATTGAAACAATAATCGAAAGGGAACAGGATAAGGATTTAAAGCAGATTGGCTATAAAATTATTCAGCAAGAAAGAATAACACCCGAAGATGGGATAATTCTTTTCGAGAAAGGCGGACTATCCTATTTAGGTGCCCTGGCAAATTTTGTACGGGAGCGTCTTCACGGAGATAAAACCTACTTCAACCGAAACTTCCATATAGAACCTACCAATGTTTGTGTTTTCGCATGTAAATTCTGTTCGTACTCCCGTTTATACGCCCACCGCGATGAGGGTTGGGAACTTAGCATTGATCAAATGCTCGACATAGTGAGAAGTTATAATGGCAAACCTGTTACCGAAGTACATATAGTAGGTGGCGTGCATCCCAAGCTTAACCTCGCTTTTTTTGCCGAACTGTTACAGAAGATAAAGATTGTTCGTCCAGAGCTTCATATCAAAGGTTTTACGCCGGTTGAACTGGATTATATGTTCCGAAAGGCAAAGGTATCCATCGAAGAAGGGATGAAACTGCTTCATGAAGCCGGCCTGGACTCATTGCCCGGTGGAGGTGCGGAAATATTTCACCCGGAAGTGCGGGAGATCATCTGTCATGATAAGGTAGATGCTGAAGGCTGGTTGCATATCCATAAAGCCGCTCATGACCTCGGCATGCACAGTAACGCTACCATGCTCTACGGGCATATCGAAAAATTCCATCACCGTATAGATCATTTGGAACGCCTGCGTAGTTTACAGGACAGCACCCATGGCTTTAATACTTTTATTCCGCTAAAATTCAGGAATAAGAATAACGACATGAGTGATGTAAAGGAAAGCACCATCATTGAAGACATGAAATTATATGCCGTCGCCCGGCTTTACCTCGACAACTTCCCGCATATCAAAGCCTACTGGCCGATGCTGGGTCGGCAAAATGCCCAATTGTCGCTTTCTTTTGGCGTGAATGATATGGACGGAACGATTGATGACTCCACAAAAATATACTCCATGGCCGGGTCGGAAGAACAAACGCCGGCCATGACAACAGCCGAGCTGGTGACTTTAATTAAGCAGGTAAAAAGAAAACCTGTAGAAAGGGATACATTATACCATGAAATCAGGGACTATACAGATGTAGATATAAGAGAGATAGAACTGAACCCATTGTTGAATTAGCTATCGGCTGTTGTCGGTTTCATGGGCGTGGCAAATGTAGAGTCTTTTATTATGGATAATTGTTGATAACTGCTGTCTGACACGTAATTTATGTAACCCGTGTCTTATTACTTGATTGTACCCATTCATGCTTTTTGCAGGTTGGACAGACAACCTTTGCCGCCGGTATTAACTTTTTGGTATAACCACAAAAAACGCATGAATAATAACCAGGTTGCGATATTATTTCTATGCAGGTATCTAATGTCCCGGGCATCACGGGTAATCCATATCTTACTTCCTTTTCCGGATAGAAAAATAGGCTGATATTCCCCGAGCTTTCCACAATAGCTTCTTCTATTTGTCCCAGTTGGCTAACACTCTGCATGCGTAGCTCTGCAAAAAACTCATCTGCACCCAGGTCTTCCTTTTTAAAATTTTCAATGGAAAATACGCCCCCCTTAATGAGGCATACAGGTTTGCCTTCCACGAGATTCTCAAATTTTTTATTTTTTCCTATCAGGTACGTAATGCCTTTATATAAACTTATGATCATCAGGAAAACAATCAAAGCGGGAAGGATACCTACGTCTTTGTAAAACATCGGGTCACCGGCTGCGGACCCTAACCCGATAATTACCACGAGTTCGAATACAGATAGCTGCTTTATTCCCCGCTTTCCTAATATTCGCAGTCCGACGACGATCACAATAAACATTATTAAGCTTCGCAAGGCTGCTTCAGGCAGAAAGCTCCATTCTTCGCCCCCTAGTAAAAGCTCCTTCCATTTTATAGAGAACTGTAACAAGTGCATCATGTGAATATTAACTGGCTTTAAAAGTAAATAGTAAGATTATCAGTATGAATCGATTGTGATTCACAAGTTATTTTAAATAAGGGAAACAAATGCGGGGAATATTACTTATCGTACAGTCGTAGAATGCCTGCCTATAAATGCTTTTGGAATTTCCTTCCAGTATCTTTATTTTTGCAATCCCTTAGAAAGGAAATGGCTGCGTAGCTCAATTGAATAGAGCATCTGACTACGGATCAGAAGGTTTCAGGTTTGAATCCTGACGCGGTCACGAATAAGCATATCAAAAATGATTAAAACCCGGCAAAATGATTGATTTTGCTGGGTTTTTTGTTTTTGGGGATGTCAAAAAGAACCAAATTTTATCAAAATTCTGGTGAACAATTCGGTGAGTCTTTTTCACGATTCAAAAAGACTCACCGAATTAGAGTAAAATCTTCGTCCAGCTTGCGTTTCAGAAGACGGATTTTCCTTTTTTTAGCTTATTTTAGTGTCAGTTTCTACTGTGTAGGTGAACCGTATATTTTTTAAAAAAAAATGTGAGAAAATGGAAAAGAGACACACTTTTGCTGTTTTGTCTTTTGCAAGGCAAAACAGGAACAACACTCATGGAGAGATCTCAGTCTACTTGAGAATTACCGTTGATGGTAAGAGATCGGAAATCTCCACCAAAACAATTGTCCCTCGCGACAAATGGATTCCCGGAAAAGGGAGACTAAAAGGAAACAGCGAAGAGGTTCGACACCTGAACCAGGGTATCATAACCTTTGAGCATCGTGCCAGGGAAATTTACAATCGTTTTATTGAGCAGGGCAAGGTAGTTACTGTGGAAAGTATTAAAAATGAACTGTTGGGTAACGACCATAAGCAAAGAATGCTGTTAGAACAGTTCCGCCTGGTGCTTCAAAACATGAAATTGAGGATCAACACCGGGTTTTCTGCCGGGACTGTAAAAAATTGGAGTGTAACCGAACGACACCTTCAGGAATTCCTTATAAAACATTACCTGGTTAGCGACATCGCTTTTAAACAGCTGGAGCTAAAGTTTATCACTGATTTCGAATGGTTTGCCCGGACGCACTGGTCCTGTGGCAATAACGCCGCCCTGAAACATATCGAACGCATCAGGAAAGTAGTCAAAAAAGCCGTTGCCAATGACTGGCTGGTGAAAGATCCATTTATGAGCTTCGAAGGCAAACAGGCAAAGTCACACCGGACTTTTCTCACAAAGCATGAACTGGAATCGATCCAAAACAAAACATTCGAGATTGAACGGTTAGAAAAGGTAAAGGATGTGTTTGTTTTTTGCTGTTACACAGGACTAGCTCACATTGACGTGGAAAAGCTAACGCCGGATAATATTGTTATGGGTATCGACGGTAAGAAATGGATCTATACATTCCGGGAGAAAAACGATAACAAATCGAATATACCATTATTGCCGGCTGCAATCAACATCATAGAAAAATACCGCAACCATCATTCTTGTTTGGCAAGTAACCGCCTGCTACCTGTGATTACTAATATTAAAACAAATGCATACTTAAAGGAGATCGCTGACGTATGCGAGATTAAGAAAAACCTCACTTTCCATATGGCCCGTCACACGTTTGCTACGACTATCACTTTGACTAATGGTGTTCCTATTGAGACTGTGAGTAACATGCTGGGGCATTCTAAGATTACTACAACCCAGATTTATGCGAAAGTGTTGGAGAATAAGGTGAGTGAGGATATGGAGAGGTTGGAGAAAAAACTGTTATTTGTGAAGTAATTCTATTTTGTCATTTTTACCTAAAAGAACAGTTTCGTTTTTGAAAAAGAGTTATTCGGTATCCAACACCCGTCCGAAATGGTCTGGATGGGTAGAACCACCGTCGTGAGTTAAACAAGCAGTGTTCCTGCTCCATGAATTTCGTAATACTTTGTAAATTAAAAAACAGAGAAAATAGAATTGAAGTGCTAACGGCGGTGCTTATAATGTTACATGACCTAGTTGAATATGTGATAATTTAGTTCATCTTAAGCCCATATTAACAGTCACGGTTCGCGTCCCGGTGCGGACCGCAAAAGGAAGGAATAGAATTTTTAGCCCTTATATATTTGTGGCACTTTACAGTTGTGGTGGAGTTTGATCTCTTACACAGCGTTGCATATGTGCTATTTTGTGTAATTCAAAGTCACTTAGATTGAATATCATCTACTTGTGATCGGTAAATAACAATACACAGAAATTGGCAATTAGCAGTACACAGTTTCGGTAAATAAGAATGCACAAATTCGGTAAATAGCAGTACACAGTTTCGGTAAATAAGGATGCATGATCCATTATTAATAATCCAGCTTTGCAGCGCCATAAAAGGCTAAAAAGTATGGATAAAAAAACAATAGGAGATTGGATCATGTATTACGAAATTCAGCGATTACAAAGAGAAGGTCTTAGTCATTCTGCGATAGCTTCATTATTTGTCATGAACCGCCGCACAGTAGTAAAGTATTCGGCTATGAGTGAAGCTGAGTATGAGGCATTCCTTGTAAAGAGAGCCTCCCGCGTCAAACTACTAGGTGTTTATGAATGTTTTGTCAAAGACAGGCTCACGGCTCATCCGGCAGCCAGTGCAGCACAGATGCACGACTGGTTAAAAGAACACCACAATACCTTTCCCCAGATCTCTGCCAAGACGGTATATAATTTTGTGATGGCTATCCGCCAGAAATATGCCATTCCGCTCCAGGAAGCCAGCCGGGACTTTTTTGTTGTTGAGGAGCTGCCTTATGGATTGCAGGCCCAGGCTGACTTTGGCCAGTATACCATGCGCAACGCAGAGGAACGGCGTAAGAAGGTGTATTTCTTCGTAATGATGTTGTCGCGGTCGAGGATGAAGTTTGTTCTTTTCTCCACATCCCCCTTTACCTGCACTACTGCAATCGAAGCTCATGAAGAGGCCTTTAAGTTTTTCCATGGTATACCTGTTGAAGTGGTATACGATCAGGACAGGCTGTTCCTGGTGGATGAGAACCTGGGTGATTTATTGCTTACAAGGGCTTTTAAAGACTATGTTTTTGAACAGGAATTCCGAGTTCATTTCTGTCGTAAATCAGATCCGCAGAGCAAGGGTAAAGTTGAAAACGTCGTGAAGTTCGTAAAAAATAACTTCTTGTACGGAAGATCCTTTTGTGATATAGATACGCTACAGTCGCAGGTCCTGGGCTGGCTGACAAGAACCGGCAATGGAGTAATCCATTCAACCACCCGCAAGATACCTCTGCAAGAATGGGGCATTGAGAAGCAGCACTTAACGCCATGGGTATCGGTGAGGATACTACCGGTGCACATTGTGCGCTATGTGCGCCTGGATAACACCATCTCCTATCAGGGAAACTTCTATTCCGTGCCTCAGGGAACCTACAAAAAGGATGTTATGGTCATGATCTGGCTAAAAGACGACGAACTCCACATCCATGATGAGCACCGAACATTCCTGTGTCGGCACCGGATCGCCGAAATCAAAGGCACTAAAGTAATCAACACGGATCACAAGCGGGATAAGTCCAAAAGGTTAAAGGAATTAACGGCTGAAATAGCAGCCCTGTTTATCAATTCTGCCTTAGCTGCCGAGTACTTTGAATTAATCCGTCAAGTGAAAGGACGCTATCTGCTCGGACCAGGTCCAGGCTATCCGGGAAGCCATACTGGGCCGCAATAAAGAGCTCGTAAACAAGGTTCTTGAAACCTGTGTTGCAGAACGTTACCTGAGTGCACGAATCTTCTCGGAATTACTATCGATGCAGGAAGAAAAAGACTCCTCCATTACAGCTCCCATAGGAAAGGTGGTTTTACTGGATCCTACCAGCACCAGGAAGGCAGAAATAAAGCCTGACAAAAGCGATCTGGAAGACTATGAAAAAGCTTTTGGCAAGTCATGAAAGGCACTATCAGTGCTATTAACGGAGAGGATCCAGCATGCATTTTTGGGTTGGAGGATGTTTACAGCACGATGTACCCCAAACGTAGCACAGATAGTTTGAAAAGTTAGGAGATAATCAAAGTGCTTTTTGAGATGATATTTTTTCTGATGCTGCCTGTCAAAGATACCACTGTTGCAAAAAATATCATCTTAAAAAGCACGAGCCCGCGGCAGCGAATACCAGTAAATGCCGCCCCTTTTTTACATTAAAAATCACTCAAACAAAACACATACAAAATGAAACTAAAAAACAAGATCAGCAGTCATTGCAAGCAATTGAGATTATCTGCCATTGGAGAGCAGGTACATCAACTGGCAGACCAGGCTTCCACAGCGGGTATCAGCTACCTGGAGTTTGCCGAAAACCTCCTGGATGTTGAAATCAAACACCGTAACCGAAAAGATCAGGAGCGTAAAATTAAAACGGCCAGACTACCCGGAACCCACGACCTGCAAAGCTATGATGGCTCGCTGGTAGACGGCATGCCTTCAGCACGCTTAGAGCAGCTAAAGGAACTCACCTGGCTGGATCAGAATTTTAATATGGTCATAATGGGACCTAACGGTATCGGTAAAACGTTTTTGGCAGCAGGCTTGTGTCACCATGCTATTAGTAGCGGCTACAGGGCCTATTTTAGACCTATGGATCAGATCATGACCATATTGCGAACCAAAGAGGCGTCCAGGTCAGCCATGGTCGATTACAGGCGACTGGAGAAGGCTCATCTGATCATTATTGATGATATCATGACGATCAACATGGCACGCAATGAAGCCAATGATTTTTTCCATTTTATCAATGCGCTCCATGAAAAAGTGTCTTTCGTCATTACCACCAATAAATCACCAAAAGAATGGGTGGAAACAATCGGTGATGAAGTGGTTACCACAGCTATCTTAGATCGATTATTGTATCACTGTGAAATCATCAAATTAACCGGTGAAAGCTTCCGGTTAAAGAACCGAAAAACAATCTTCGGAAAAACTGCTTAAAACCCCATAATTTTATTCTTGATCATGCATCCTTTGAAAGGAACGTTCTGCAGGTTACCACACAAATATGCTGTGTATTCTTAATTGCCAAAAACTGTGCATTGTAAATTACCGACTACAACAATTGGAGGTATGATTTCTATTTAAAAAATTAATACATGGCTTTTACATAGAGATAAAGCCATTTTTCCTATCACCTTGTCAAAAAAGAATTCCAAAGTAAAAAAGAGCTCAGTCATTCGTCTTATACGAGATAGCTTTACATTCCTTCCCTTTATATTGTTGCTCGGTGTGCTTATCGCCAATGTATGTATAATCATTCATTTAGCTACAAAGTAAATTGCTCAAATGTTGCGGTTAAAACCTCACTTCTAAGCTTAATAAAATCGGGAAACAAAAAATCTCTTGTAATGCCAATTTTTTTTAACACA
>JBDSBP010000486.1:0-6938 GCA_039921525.1 Chitinophagaceae bacterium
CCGGCACGTTCAATTCGGTCGTATACAACCATCCCCTGCGTCCGCCTTCATCATAAATACTGCCGCTCCACCTTTGCGGCTTTGGATCTATTTCCATCTGGTATCCATGTACACGGCCATTCAGGTAGTCTGCAGTGCTCCGGGTACGGAACTGAACACCGGAATTATTCATCAAAGTGTCGATCTCAACCTCAATCTCAAGGATAAAATCACCGTAGTCTTTTTCGGTGCAGAGAAATCCATTGGGCTGGTCATGCACATCCGTCCCTACGATGATTCCGTCTTTTACTTCCCATTTATGTTTGCCATTCAATTCTCTCCACCCTGTCAGGTCTTTCCCGTTGAAGAGAACCTGCCAGCCTTTATCGGGTGATTGAGCAGCAATGTCTGAATTACAACAGATCAATATTACGATAGCGAATATCCCGCTAAATTTCAATGGTATCATGCGGTGAAAACTTTAATCAAAATGAATGAACAAGTTTTTAGGTTTAGTCTGGCAGAGCAAAAGCCACATATTTATCCCCGGACTTTGTTCTTTGCTTACCACCACCACCGCAGGCTATTACAACGAACTGCTTGCCTTGCACGTCGTAAATGGTAGGGGTGGCAATACCAGCGGCAGGAAGATTCGCTTCCCAGAGCAGTTCACCCGTTTTTTTATTGAAGGCCCTGATTTTTTCGTCTCTGGTTGCGGCGATGAAAATGAGACCTCCTGCTGTAACGGCAGATGAACCAAAGTTCTCGCTTCCTGCGTTTATTCCTTTTGCTTTCAACTCCGGGTAGTCACCAATAGCTTTTTTCCATAATACTTCGCCGGTGTTGAGGTTGATAGCCGAAAGGTGCCCCCAGGGCGGTTTTACTCCAGGATAGCCTTCCCTGGTTAAAAATTTGCCCCCATCCATCCGGTAAGGACTTTTAAAGTAAGGAGGAAGTTCTTCCCTGTCTGAAATACTGAACCTCATACTTTGTTTGGATTTTATATTAAGGACATAAGAGGCGATAGCGGTTTTTTGCTCTTCAGCCAAATGACCGAATGGGGGCATGTTATTCCTGCCGGTAGTGATTAAACCTTTGAAAGAAGCCTCATCATACTTTACTCCCTCATTTAATTTGCTTCTTTTCTCTATTCCCACTAACGATGGATTAGCAGCCAGCGCGGGGTTGGTTTCTCGTCCTCTTCTGTCTAGCCCATGACAACTGCTGCATTGAGCATCGAACAACGCTTTACCGACCTGCAGGTTTGTACGTACATTAGCAGTTGAAGTATCAGGTTTATTCACATCGGTCATGCGCACTACCCACGGAGATTCATTGCCATTTACATACATTATTCCTGAAGTAGGATCATACGACGGCCCGCCCCATTCACTTCCTCCATTCCAACCGGGGCTTTGCAAAGTGCCTTGTAAGGAAGGAGGATTCCACATATTGCCTGTTTTATAAGATCTGAACTTTTTCAAAATATCCTGGTAAGAAGAATCGGGTATTCCCTCCTTCAAAAGATCAGCTTCTGCAATTTCCTGCCGTACATAAGGTTTAAAAAATGTTGGAACCGGTTGAGTCGGCGAAGTTTTTTCTCCCATTAACTCAGACGTTGGCACCGGCACTTCATTGATTGGGTGAACAGGTACACCCGTTTCCCGGTCAAACATAAAAATAAAACCATGTTTTGTCACCTGGACAGCCACGTCTGTATTCTTACCATCTTTTGTTATTGTAGCCAGTATGGGATGGGTAGGAATGTCCCAATCCCACAGATCGTGATGAACCAACTGGTAATGCCAGATCAGCTTTCCTGTCGATGCATCTAAAGCAAGGACGGAGTTTGCATACACGTTATTGCCTTTTCGGTTACCCCCATAGAAATCAGGAGTGGCCGATCCGGTTCCTGCATATACTATCCCTCTTTTCTCATCCAGGCTAAAACCACCCCAGACATTAGCTCCTCCCACATAGGTATATGCTTCGGGACTTTCCCAGCTTTCATATCCCGGTTCTCCGGGATGTGGGATGGTATGAAAGATCCAACGCTGCTTTCCGGTGTGCACATCATAAGCCCTGATATGTCCGGGAGCAGCTTTGGCCGATTCGGATAAACGGGAACCCAGAATAATCAGATCCTTATAAATAATTCCCGGGCTTGTATTCGATATATGTAAGTCGTATTCGTTTTTAATTTCTAAGCCTTCATGCAGATCAACCATCCCGTTATTGCCGAATGTTGAAATGATCTTACCGGTCAGTGCATTGATACAGTACAATACATGACCACCGCCCGGCGTATATAGGATACGCTGATCACCTGCTACCCCCCTGTAAAATGCTACGCCCCTCGAAATTTTGGTGGATGATGCGAAAGGTCCCCGTCCAATATTCTTGCCTTTCTCCGGAACAGTTCCGGGATCATAAACCCATTTCTCTTTACCTGTAGCTGCATCCAAAGCAAATAGCCTTAACTGGGGATTTAGCCCATAAAAAACCCCATCGACAACAATTGCATTGGTTTTCATGTCTGTCATATTTGTTGCAGACGCCTGTCCGGATGAATAAACCCAGGCCACCTTCAATTTCTTAACGTTGTCTGTATTAATCTGAGTTAAAGCCGAATATTTTATGTTTTCACTGCTCCCCCCATAAATGCCCCAACTTTTGTACCTGTCGGCAGAGTTATTGCAAGATGAAGCACAAAAGAAAACAAGGGCTGAAACTATAAAGGAAATTGTCTTTGTCATTTTTGAAGCGATGATTGTGGTCAATACTATTTTCTTTCAAGATATTAAACGCCGTGTTTAGTAACCGGGGTTTTGAACAAGTACCGGGCTTCCGTCTTTTTTTGACAGGTCGATTTGCACCTGCGGAATTGGCCGCACTTCATGTTGACCAACCAAAAAAGTTTTATTTGTAAGTGAAGGCATTATTTTACCGTCTACACTCAGGAACTTGTTAAGAACAGGTCCGGCAATACCCCAACGAACCAAATCAAAAAAGCGGACACCTTCAAGAGCAAATTCGAGTCGCTCCTCGTGACGGATAGCCAATTGTGCCTCTTCCTTCGTTATGAAATCTGCCGGATATGGCTCCACTTTATAATTTGCTGCAGGTGTGCCGTTGTCGAACTTGACAACGTTAGACCCTTTAGCCCGGTTACGTATCAGGTTTACAAGAGTTGTTGCATTATGCAAGGTTCCCACTTCTGCTTCACATTCTGCCAGCCATAGTATTACATTGCTTAATTTAAATTTACGGTAGTTATTTGCATTGGCGCCAGGCCTTTGTGTAGTGCTGGAACTAATATTCTTTTCAGCTTTTAAATACGTTGACTTTTTAGACATGTATGGACCTCCATTATTAGGATCACGAATCCAGGAAATGGTCGGTATACCCCAGTCAAAATCAGGAACACCGGGCCTTGCTACTGTCCAGTCGAGCCTTGGATCAACAAACTGCTTATAGGGAACAGTTTGACCGGTAGGGTCATAGGGAAGTATATCAGCGGCACTGTAGTCGGTTGCGTTAGTTTTCAGGGGAAGCCCATTGTCGTCTACGCGAAATGCACTTACCAAAGAATGCGAAGGCTGAAAGAAATTGCTCGATGATTTAAAAGACGAAGAGTTAAGTCCATCGCCCAGGTTCGCATTACTAGCTCCAAAGCCGTCGTTTACCGCATACTGTACTTCAAAAATGGATTCAGCATTGTTTACCGTGGCAATCAGGAAATTTTGAATAAAGTCGGGAACTAATTTGAATCCTCCATTGGTATAAACATCCTGCAGTAAAGGCATTGCCTTGGTATATTTTTGCTGCGCCAGGTTAACACGGGCAAGGTAAGTTTTTGCCGCCCATTTTGTTGCACGCCCTTTATCGGTCCAGGATGTGGGAAGATTATCAACGGCAAATTGCAGATCTGATTCAATTTCCGGCCACAAAAGATGATCGTTTGGTACGATGGATGGATTTGCTGCGTTTTCATCGATATACGGCACCTTTCCGTGTACATTTGTAAGCTCAACATAGAAATGAGCCCGCAGGAACCTTGCCTGTGCCTGGGCCTGAAGCTTCTCAAGATCCGTCATACCTGTTGCAAGTTTTACTGCCTTTAGCACGTCGTTACAACGAAGTACGCCGTCATATTCAAGCATCCAGTGGCTATTGACATAAGTATTGTCTGCTGTTAAATAGAAGCCGGCAATATCATTAATCAACGCTTGGTCACCCGAATTGGATCCTTTATAAGCATCACCTCCCGCAACACTTCCCCATACCCAGTTCGATACGGCGGCAGGCCATCCTTCTGCCTGGGGCGTTTTATTATTAACCCCGTCTATATCAGCATAAGCACCTATCAAGAGTAAATTTACGCCGTCCTTATTCAGCAGTGTTTCAAAGCTGGCCTGCCCTTTGGGCTTAATCTCAAACCAGTCTTTTTTACATGAACATAATAACAGTGTTAAGCCCGCAATTGTAAAAAGAAACATCTTTTTCATAAACTGTATATTAAAATATAATGATTGATTAAAGTGGAAGTTTCTCTTAAAATTTCATATTTAAACCAAACATGAAAATCCTGGAACTTGGATATACCGAATTATCAATTCCCTGCTCGGTTACTTCAGGATCTAAACCGCTGTATTTTGATATGGTAAACAGGTTCACCGCCTGGAAATAAACGCGCAGGTTACTTACTTTAATTCTGGAGAGCAGTTCAGGCATTAACGAATAGCCTAGTTGAAGGTTTTTTAAACGTGCATAATCTCCATTTTCAATAAAGTAGGTAGATGGCAACTGCATGTTTGCATCGTTATTGATGGTGATCGGTACTGTTATTTTATCGCCGCTTGCATAACGTTCAGGCGTCCAGGATTCATACAGGCGCTTTCTGAGGTAGTTGCCGTCATTGCGGATAAAGAGCATGTTGCGACTTATAGTATTTATGATCTTTCTTCCCTGGAGGCCTTGTAAGAACATGTCCAGGTCCCAATTCTTATATCGAAGGTCCAGATTGAAACCATAAGACAAGTTAGGATTGCCATCTCCGAGAAAGGTTCGGTCGGTCGGAGTAATTTTTCCATCGCCATTTACGTCTTTGAATTTAAATACGCCTGGCATGCTGTACACGTCAACGCCTGCGACATTCGGATTAAACTTGGGCGATTTCGACACTTCGTCGGGGGTATTGAAAATGCCTTCCACAACATAGCCATAGAATGACTCGAGTGACTTTCCCGTAACTGTGGCAGTATTGAAACTTGCTTCCGTGGCATTTCCAAAGCGGATCTCATTAGGGTTGCCATTTAATTTTACAACCTGGTTTTTGTAATGTGATAAATTCGCCGTTACATTGAAACTGAAATCCTTGCCAGTCCTGCCATGATAAGTTAGCATCAGATCAAAACCGGTGTTCCTCATTTCACCAATATTGACATTAGGCAAAATCACTTCCCCCCAGGTTGCGGGTTTCGAATCAGAATAGAGCATGTCTATGGTAGAACGGCTGTATACATCCAGACTCGCTTCGAATTTTGACTTAAACAATGACACATCAACCCCTAAATTTCTCGCGATGCTGGTTTCCCATCTTCCATCAGGATTTCCCAATGTGGACTGATGCATACCTGCTGTCGATGAGCTGCGGCTTGAACCGCTGATATTATAGTAAGATTCAAATCCATTTGCTATAAACGTCGTATAGGCATTATAGTTACCTACGTTATCATTACCGTTCTTTCCCCAACCTACCCGAAGCTTCAGGTCGTTCAACCAGTTGATGTTTTGCAAAAAAGGTTCCTGCGAAATTCTCCACCCGGCAGAAAAGGCAGGGAAAGTGCCCCAACGGTATTTTCCAACAAAACGAGACGAAGCATCACGACGAACAACTGCTTCTAAAAGGTATTTTCCTTTATAATCGTAGTTTAACCGGCCAAAATAAGAGAAAAGGCGGTTCTGATCGAAGGAGCCGGCATTGGTGACATCTTTTTGACCGGCACTTAAAACCATGTAGTCAAGATCTGTGAAGGCGAAAGTGGAACGGCTGCCCGAAACAAACTGGGTACTATTGTCAACTGCTTCTGTGCCAATCAACAGGTTGAAATTATGATTGTCTTTTATCGTTTTGAGATAATTCAGGGTATTTACCCAGTTGTATTGCAGGCCGGTATTTGAGGAGGAGATCAGGCCACTAACCAGCTGTGTCTGGTTGAATTCAGGATCTATAAGGCTGCGGTCTAAAGATTTTCCTTCATCGAAACTGACTCCGAACAAGCTTTTAAAGATCAGGTCCTTCGTAAAAGAGATCTGCGCATAGGGACTTGCCTGCAGCAACAGTCTACGAGTATAATCATCATTGTTTCTAATCAGTTCAGCAACAGGATTACGGCCGTTCCCAGTTAATGGTGTCTTTGACCCTGCAAAATTACCCCTTATGTCATAGATTGGAAGAAGGGGGCTCAGGGTGAGTACTGTGGTTATCGGAGCTTGTCCCACGGTACCTTTTAAATTAATAAAAGTACCGCTCATGCTTACACCGATTTTTGCCCAGTCATTGACTTTGATGTCAGCATTTGAACGCAATGAATACCTTTTAAATCCCCCGTCGGTTGGCCCGTTAAACCCATCACCACCATAATTTACAATGCCTTTCTGGTCCATGTATCCAGCAGAAATGGAGTAATTGCTTTTACCAACAATGCCACCACTTACTGAAATATTATATTCCTGGACCGGGGCCTTGATAAAAATTTTCTCAAACCAGTCTATGTCTCCTTTATTTGTCCGCGTTATTGCATTATAAGGAGTTGGCCAGCTATAGGTACTTTCGTCGACCTGCCCTTGCATTTTACCGGCAGGGAAGATGTAATCGGGAACTACCGGTGTGGCACCTACGCCAAACTGTGCATTGCCCCATCCGGGATCGCCGGCTTTCAGTCCCATATTTTTAA
>JBDSBP010000487.1:0-19668 GCA_039921525.1 Chitinophagaceae bacterium
CGACAAGATTACCTACATAAGTTAGCTTAAATTATTATAAAAAAAATGGATGGTTTTGGTATCAAAACCAAGACTACCCTTTTTTATTATTTCTCACCACAAACTGAATCACATTTAACCAAGCTGATAGCTGAAGGCTGAAGGCCGATAGCCCATCTTCAACTTATAAATTTGCTGATCCTCTTAATTGTCAAATAGAGGATCAGTATAAATACGGAATAGAAAAATATCATACCCCAGGCATTCTTATAAACAATCGGATGCCATAGCATATCGAAAATATCCATAACCAGATGAAACGGGTTTGTTACGATGTCCCAACTATTATAACGCAGGTATCTTCCAATATATATCCCCAGCGCATTCAACAACATAATCGGGTAAAGGAAAAGAAGTTCGTGCCGGCTACGCCATAAAACAAGGATGATTTTTTCCATATGTCGCACTGAAAGAATCCCCGCCAGCAAGCCATTCCAGGCAAAAGATAGTATCAGTAGCAAGTCGAACCAAAGTGGCGCATTGTTGTTTTCCTGGAGGTGAAACAGGTCGGTTAAAATGTAAAATGAATTTGGGATAAAAAGCATCCACACAAAAAATATCGAAGCAAACTTCCATTTATTTTTAATCAATGAAATCCTGCCGTTTACCCATTGTGTTATGAAATAAGGAATAAAGGCGAGGAAGAGATTCCATTCTAACGAAACGAAAGTGAGCCTACCGGTATAAAAGATCCTTATTGCCAGCATTAGAGAACCAAAAAAAACGGAAGCTACCATCAATCGCTCCATCTCTGTTCTTAGCGAATACTGTTGTAGCAGGTAACGTGGAAATGAAAGAAATTTTGTCATAATATTTTAGGTATAAAAATGAGTAATCCAATGATGGCAGCGATAATGGCGGCTACCAGAACGACGGCGGCGGCGATATCTTTAATTGCTTTAACAGCAGGGTCGTGTGCAGGTGAAAGATGATCCATTATTTTCTCGATAGCAGTGTTAATCATTTCGGCCACTAATACCAACGCTATTGCCATCAGTACAGCAATAAATTCTAATTTGGAAATTTTAAGAACCAGGGAAATTAACAACACAAACAAAGTTGAAAAACCATGTATCCATGCATTGTGCTCACGCCTGAAGAACCATTTTAACCCTTCATAGGCATAAACAAAACTTTTTAATCGGCCTCGCCATGAAAATTTATGTGGAACCATAATAATTATTTCTTATTGTTTTCCAGGAGTAAACAGTCGTTAAGCAGATATCCGGATACCGACCACCGATAGGTCAACCTTTTAATCAAAAAAAATTAACCGATTGATTTTATCATTTCTTCCAGTGCATCAAGGTGCGATTTAAAAGCCTTTTCGCCGGCCCTGGTAACTGAATAAGTAGTATTTGTTTTTCTACCAATAAATCCTTTTTTAACTTTTACAAAACCGTTTTCTTCTAACGTTTTTAAATGTGACGCCAGGTTACCATCTGTTACGTTAATCAATTCCTTCAACTCATTAAAATTCACTGCCGCATTTACCATTACGGCACTCATGATGCCGAGGCGTATGCGGCTGTCAAAAACTTTATTAAGATTTTCTATCGGATTCTTCATTTTGTTTTGATCGACGTTAACTTTAGCAAGCCTAAACTCTTTCATATTTCCACCACATCAATCCTCCATAAATAATATGAAGCAACCCGAAACCTAAAGCCCAAAAAATGATGCCATAACCCGGAATCCATAAGTTCAGGAGGCCTAATATTATCTGGCAATATCCCATAAACCTTACTTCACCCAATGTATATTTGCTTCCGTTTACAAGTGCGAGGCCATAAAAGATAAGGCAACAGGGAGCTATCAGCAGGTAATACTTTAAATCCAGCATGCGTAAAACAACTACACCACCCACTACCATTGGAACCAGGGTATTCCACATTAATCGCCTGGCTGAACTGCCCCATATCTGTATGCCGGCCTTCTTACTTCTAAGATAAGTAAATAAAAAGGCCGAAATGAATGCGGCGATAAAAACCCCCGCAGCTATTGTTATTAACTGGCGAGATAAAATATCTACCCCATCACTTACAAAATGTGCTCCCCGGTTATCCGTATAACCGGAACGATGCTCAATTTTGAACTGAGCTATCTTCTCCATCGCAAGCCAGGCACCCAAAAGTGCACAAATACCCGCGGAGATACCACTCCATCCGCTAAGACTTATGAACCGGCTGCTTCGCTCCATCATACTTTTAATATCCTGCAAAGTTTCTAAAGGTTGGTACGATGATTTCATAAAAAAGCACTTTGGAATGCAAAGTAAATGGTATTTTTTGATTTATCAAGCCTTACCTGTAAATTATGTTTATAATAGTGGGTCTATACAGGCAAAACTGAATTAGCTTATGAAAACCTAATACGTCTTTTTGTCAAGCCGGAGTTTGACATTAACCATAATTACACGAAAGCATAAAGGGCACTAAGAAGAGTAAACGGGAAATTTAATACATCTTAGTGCCTTGGAGTGAACATGCTTTATGTTTCTTCGCGTCTTAGTGACTTTGTGGTCCATTTCGATCGTTGATTATTATATCTTAACTAAACGTCATTAATTAAAAAATTACTTATCTTTCAAACCTCATAAATAACGATGCATGTCAAACAAATTTATTCTTGCTTTAGACCAGGGCACCACCAGTTCGCGCGCCATCCTTTTTGATCATGGAGGTAATATAATTAGTCTTGCACATAAAGAATTTAACCAGATTTACCCGCAGGCCGGCTGGGTAGAGCATGATCCGGAAGAGATCTGGTCTTCGCAGTTCAGTGTTTTTGCTGAGGTATTGGCAAAAAGTAATATTACTCTTACGCAGGTTGCCGGCATAGGTATCACTAATCAACGGGAAACGACACTGGTTTGGGAAAGATCTACATCAAAGCCCATTTATAATGCCATTGTATGGCAGGATCGAAGAACAGCAGCTTATTGTGATCAGTTAAAGGAAGAAGGATTGGACCAGCTTATACAGCAAAAAACCGGTTTGGTGATAGATGCCTATTTTTCCGCCACCAAATTAAGATGGATACTGGACAATATTCCCGGCGCCAGGGATAAAGCAGATAAGGGAGAACTGGCATTCGGCACCGTAGATACCTGGCTGTCTTGGAAACTCTCAAACGGCAGATTTCATATAACAGATGTGTCTAATGCATCCAGAACCATGCTGATGAATATCCATACCTGCGAATGGGACGAAGAGTTACTCCGAATTTTTAATATCCCATTATCTGTGTTACCGGAGATAAACCCATCCAGCAAAATTTATGGAGTAACAGACGCTATCGTTAAAAACTCGAACGTACCTATTGCAGGTATTGCCGGTGACCAGCATGCGGCCCTATTCGGACAGATGTGTATACAACCCGGTATGGTAAAAAATACATATGGCACGGGTTGTTTTATGTTGATGAATACCGGGGAAAAAGCAGTTACATCACACAATAAATTACTGACCACCGTTGCCTGGAAGTTGAATAATAAAGTAGAATATGCATTGGAAGGCAGCATCTTTATCGCAGGAGCGGTTGTGCAGTGGCTTAGAGACGGCCTGCAGATCATCCGCTCCTCAGCGGATATTGAGCTCCTGGCTTCGCAGGTTAATGATACCGACGGTGTTTATATGGTGCCTGCATTTACCGGGCTCGGCGCTCCTCACTGGAACCCTTATACGAGAGGCACCTTATTCGGACTTACAAGGGGAACCACCAACGCACATATCGCAAGGGCTGCCCTGGAAAGTATCGCCTATCAAACAACTGATGTTTTGAAAGCCATGGAATCAGACGCCGGCATAACAATTAAGGAACTCAGGGTAGATGGCGGTGCCACAGTTAATAATTTATTGATGCAATTTCAATGCGATATCTTGCAAGTACCCGTTATAAGGCCGGTAGTATATGAAACCACTGCACTGGGTGCGGCTTATCTGGCCGGCCTGGCCGTGGGCTATTGGAACGATACCCATGAAATACAACAACAATGGCAGGCTGACAGGCAATTCACTCCAAAAATTGGCGCAGAACAGGTAACCCCTTTAATAAAAGGCTGGCAAAGAGCCGTAACAGCGAGTATTGCCTGGGCTAGCGATAACAGTTAGAGCGAGGTATGAGGCATGAGCTATGAGGGTTGAGCTATGACACTTTTAAAAATTAAAACCTCCACGTTATTTTAACCGTGACCCAAATCAAGCTATAAACTTAAAAACTTAAAACAATGACACCGTTTCTCGGCGAATTATCAGGTACAGCCTTGCTCATCGTACTAGGAGATGGCGTAGTGGCCAATGTTATTCTAAATAAAACAAAGGGCAACAACAGCGGCTGGATAGTTATCACTTTTGGTTGGGCCATGGCGGTATACGTGGGCGTTTTTGTGGCAGCGCCATTTAGCAAGGCTCATCTTAATCCGGCGGTAACACTGGCTTTTGCATTTATAGGCAAACTGGAATGGAGCATGGTTCCATTATACGTAGCAGCACAGTTGCTTGGTGCCATGTTGGGCGCTTTTTTCGTATGGCTTTCATACCGGTTGCATTTTAATGCAACCCAGGATGCCGATACCAAACTGGCCGTTTTTTGTACCAGTCCGGCAATACGCAATCCCGTTAGTAACCTGATCACTGAAATCATTGCCACCTTTGTGCTAATTTTCGGAGTGTTATATATTGCCGCACCGGCCAATAGTTTAGGTGCGCTGGATGCTTTACCAGTAAGCTTGTTAGTGCTTGGTATCGGGATATCACTGGGAGGCCCAACCGGTTATGCTATCAATCCCGCCCGCGACCTCGGCCCGCGTATCATGCATTTTCTCTTACCCATCCCTGGCAAACGTAACAGCGATTGGGCTTATTCCTGGGTACCTGTTGTAGGCCCAAGCATAGGCGCTCTGTTAGCCGCGATTGTTTTCAAAATGGTGTAAATAATGGCTAATGATCAATGGTTAATGGTTAATGATTAATTTTCAATGTGTGAATCTTCACTTGATTCTTATTGATCATTAACCATTAACCATTAACCATTATCTCCTGCGCTTTCCAAAATAATTTCACACGAGGCTTTAATCTGTTCTTCAGAAATTACCAATGGTGGGGCTATACGCATGCATTGAGGTGCGAATAAAAACCAATCGGTTAACACGCCATTCTCAAGGCACCGGTCAATTATTTTTTTGTTCGTTTCAAAATCAGCAAATTCGATAGCCATCAGCAAACCGGCTGAACGAACGGCTTTGATCATTGGATGTAGAAGAAGTGAATGAAACAGGGCTTCTTTCTTTTTCACCATGTCAATCAATCCTTCTTCCATCAGCACGTTGAAAGCAGCTAAACCTGCGGCGCAGGATACAGGATGACCACCAAATGTAGTAATATGGCCCAATAAAGGATTATTCGTTAATGTCCACATAATATTTCTATCGGCAATGAAAGCGCCAAGAGGCATACCGCCACCCAATGCCTTTCCCAATAATAATATGTCGGGAACGACTTCATATTGTTGAAAGGCCCATAAGGTGCCTGTTCTGGCAAACCCGGCCTGGATTTCATCCAGGATCAATAAAGTGCCCTGCTCATCACACTTCGCCCGTAGCGCTTTCATCCATTCTTTTGAAGGGGAATTAACCCCTATCTCTGCCTGCACTGTTTCAGCAATTACGCAGGCCGTTTTATGCGTTATCAGATCGAGGGAAGAAAAAGAATTATAGTCAAGATGCAGTATGTCTGGCAATAACGGTCGATAAGCATTTCTCCAATATTCATCGCCAATAATGCTTAGGGCGCCCTGGGTGGAGCCATGATAAGAATTTTTAAATGCAATAATCTGGCTGCGATTGGTAGCCCTTTTAGCCAGTTTCATAGCACCTTCTGTAGCTTCGGCTCCGGAATTGGTAAAATATACTGAGTTGAGTTGTGAAGGTAAGTTATCTGTCAGCAGTTTTGCATAGAGTACCTGCGGCGATTGTATGAACTCCCCATACACCAATACATGAAGGTAGGCATCAACCTGCTTTTTAATTGCTTCCACTACCCTGGGATGGCGATGACCAGTATTGCAAACACTTATTCCACCGATCAGGTCAATATACTCCTTACCATTAACATCAAATAAACTAACAGCCTCTGCCCTGACAATCTCCAGCGCCAGGGGTTCCGGGGAAGTTTGTGCTACATGACGAAGAAATAGTTCCCGTTGATTCATAATTCGGTCTGCCTTTTACAGGTAATGGTTTTAGGCAAAGAACGCACAGAATTTATGAAGCCTGCTAAAAGATTTTGAAGAAATTTACATGGTGGCTAACAAGTTTAAAATTTCTGCGAGTGGCTTGTCTTTTTAACGTAATTTAAGAGGTATAATTTTTACTGATTCGATAAAAACACTATTGATCGTCTGTTATATTTTAATGAAAATTATATTCATCTCTAAAAAATAATGTTATGGCACTTATACTCCCCGTAAAAGATGTATTTCCAGAATTTGGCGAAAATTGTTTCCTTGCACCTAATGCAACTATAGTGGGCGATGTGGTTATGGGCGATCAATGTAGCATATGGTTCAACGCCGTAGTTCGCGGAGATGTGAACAGTATCCGGATAGGCAATAAAGTAAACGTGCAGGATGGAGTAGTTATCCATGCCACCTATCAGCGGACCAAGGTAACAATCGGCGATAACGTTTCGATTGGCCATAACGCTGTAATACATGGCTGTACATTACACGACAACGTGTTAATAGGAATGGGAGCCATTATAATGGACAATGCCGAAGTAGGCAGCAATTCTATCATAGCAGCGGGTTCCGTGGTGCTGGAAGGCACTAAGGTTGCCTGTGGAAGTATTTATGCCGGCGTACCTGCAATAAAAGTAAAAGACATTTCACAAGATCTGATCAGCGGCGAAATTAACCGCATAGCTAATAATTATATACATTATTCAAGCTGGTTTAAGGATGTTGTAGAAGATGTGTGAGGAAAGTTCAACGTTTATAATTGGTTGAAAAGTTAGGTAGGCCATTTCTGAGGTAAGGTGAAATTTCAATATCGCTATTTTAATAGCGGATAGCCGCTCAATAACTCCTCACCTCTATCGAATCCAATATATTGCAGTAGCTGATATATCTTTCCACATGTATCCTGCCATTTAGCATGGCCTCTTTAACGGCACAGCCGGGTTCATTGATATGCAGGCAGTTATTAAACTGGCAGTCGTTAATTAATGCTCGTATTTCAGGATAGAAATGCGATAATTCCTGTTTGGGAATATCTACCAGTCCTAACTCCCTGATGCCGGGTGTATCAATTATTTTACCACCAAAAGGCAAGTCGAACATCTCCGCAAAGGTGGTGGTATGCAATCCTTTACCACTCCATCCGCTAACATCCTGCGTTTTAAGCGACAGGTCGGGGAAAAGCATATTTATAAAGGACGATTTCCCAACCCCCGAGTGACCACTTAACAGGCTTACTTTATCTTTCAAAAGATCGTTGACTTCCTCCATGCCTGTCTTTTTCTCAACACTCATGGACACTACCTTGTAACCAATTTCTTCATACATTTTATTCAGTTCCGCAAATTTATCCAATTCCTTTTTTTTATATAGGTCTTCCTTATTAAAAACAATAATGGCCGGGATGTGGTAGGCCTCTGCGCTTATAAGAAAGCGGTCAATAAACCCCTGCGATGTTTTTGGATCTTTTAAAGTAGCAAACAACATACATTGATCGAGATTGGAAGCGATTATATGATGCTGATTTTTATTATGCGGCGATACGCGGGCGATATAATTTTTCCTTTCATCAATACCAATAATGGTTAAAGTACGCTCGCCTTCATTTTCCATCTCAGCTTCTACCCAGTCTCCAACGGCAATAGGGTTAGTAGAAGTGATACCATCTATTTTAAGTACGCCTTTGATACGTGCATTAAAAGAGCCGCTCTCATCATTTTTTACAATATACCAGCTCCCCGTTGACTTATATACTAAGACCTTCATTTAATGGTTAATTGTTAATGGTTAATTGTTAATTGTCAATTACTGCAAAAGTATTATTCCTATTTAATTGAAGCTTAATATCTATTATCAGATTAACCATTAACAATTATCCATTAACCATTAACCATTAACCATTATCCATTATCCCTTTACCATTAACCATTATTACGGGAACTTTCTGAAAATGGTAAACCTCAGAATTGCCTCGAGCATCAGCAAAGCTACGGCGGCAATAGCAAAGGGGAAAAATTTCTCGCTGAAACGATGAAGGGCGGTTATCTCGATACGGGATTTTTCCAGTTTATCAATCTCGGAATAAATGCTTTTCAACGTCTCATTATCTTTCGCCCGGAAATATTTGCCGCCGGTTTCGTTGGCTATCTGGGTGAGTAATTTTTCATCAATATTCACCTGCTCCCGCTGCATGACAATCCCGGCCGGCGTTTGCACAGGAACCGGCGCTGAGCCCTCCGTTCCTACTCCAATTGTATAAACCCTTACACCAATAGATTTAGCGATTTCTTTTGCCGTGGATGGGTCGATCATACCACCATTATTTTCCCCATCTGTTAAAAGGATAACGACTTTGCTTTTAGATTTTGATGATTTCAAACGGTCAACACTCGTTGCCAAACCCGACCCGATGGCGGTGCCATCTTCCAGCAATCCGCTTTGTATACTCGCAATCTGTGACTTTAAAACGGATCTATCGGTTGTAACCGGGCATTGCGTGAAGCTTTCACCCGAAAAGATCACCAGGCCAATCCTGTCTGTCGGCCGGCTGTCCACGAAATTAGCCGCTACTTCTTTGGCAGATTCCAGGCGGTTGGGCGTAAAATCCTGCGCCAGCATGCTACCGCTTACATCTATACATAAAACAATGTCAACCCCTTCTCCACTAACCAGTTCTTCATCGTTGCGTGTTTGCGGGCGGGCCAGTGCAACGGTAATGCTCGCCAATGCAAGCAACCTTAATACAAATGGCAAGTGCCTGAACAGTATCTTCCAGGTGCGTCTTGATGGAAATTGGTGAATAGATGAGATCAGCATGGATCCCTGTCTCCTGCTGTAGTAGGCCATATACCAGGCAATCAAAACGGGTATCAGGACCAGCAGTAGCAACAGCCATGGATATGCGAATTTAATATTTTGAAACCAGTCGTACAGCACTATGTTTGCAGGTTGTTAAGTAATTCAACAGATGTTTTTATATTTTGAAAACTTTCTTCATTATCAACTTTTCCAGGAATATATTTCGCGAACTTCACGGCATCACTCATTCTAAGTGTTTGTGCCATTGCAATGAAATTTTCATCAGGTAATTTCATATCTCTTACCTGGAATATAAGCTCTTCATTTGTTTTTTGCATGCTTGCCATAGAAGTTTTGCGGAAGATGAATAAACGCAAAATATCATTTAAACTGGTATAATATAATTTTACCTGTCCGATTTCGGGTAACTGTTTATTTTTTAATTCTTGCAATGAACGCAGGGCCTCTTCTACAGGAGACAACCTGGTCGCCATCTTTTCCTGGGGAACAGGAACCTTAGTCACTCTCTTTCTTAAAAAATAAATTATTGCCAGCAAGGATAAAAGTGTAATTGCAGCAAGTACCCAGTTGATATATTGTGTAGATGGATTCTCTACAGGAAGTATGTCCTTTATATCATGATAGTCTTTGGAAGGATCAAAATTAGAAAATGCAACAGATACGGGTAGTGAATCCGTTAAGTAACTCTTGCCATTCATGTCCAGTGCTATTGCAGGTATCACCCACATGCCTGAATCAAAACTGGTGATGGTAACTATTTGCCTGAACGTATTTACCTCCCGCGTTTTAATAGTATCAATTTTAGCCTGTTCAATAAATTCGAAATGTGGGATGCTATCAAGCGAAAACCATTTGGCATTGTAACCTATCGGCAAAGTGGCTTCCAATTCCAAAAGAATTGGTTCGCCTATCAGGATTTTATCTTTGTTTATGGATGCCTTAACATAAACAGTTTGAGAAAATGAGATTTGAAAAAGGCAGCTTAGGGCCAGTAAACAAACGATATGTTGATTTTTTTTTATCATTCTGCAGAACTGATCATGCAAATCCCCGGATCAGTATTCTTATTGACTTTTCTTATATTTCTTAAATTTAAACCCACGAATATATGTTGCATTTCCTCCTCATACCTCAAACCCACTTTATCTTCTTCCTACAAAAAATTTCTGCAACACTTTCACATAATCTTCATCTGTTCTAACATGCAACAGGTCGCTTCCTGACCGGAGGAAAATATTTTTACACCAATCGGTATAGCTGAAGAATTTTTGCTGATAATTATTCCGCACCAGGTAGTCACTGGTATCAATCCATTTTGTTGCGCCTGTTTCTGAATCACTTATTTGTATCATTCCAACATCCGGCAATTCCATGTCCATCTTATCATATACTTTTATGCCAATTAGGTCATGCTTTTTGCCTGCTACTTTCAGGGCGTCATTAAAATTTTCATCGAGGAAATCGCTCAATATAAAAGCAATACTTTTTTGTTTAGTGGCATTATTAAAAAAACGGAGCCCTTCCGTAAGGCTGGTCTTTTTATGTTTGGGGCTAGCGGTTAATAATTCACGCACGATATACAAAGCATGTTGTTTACCTTTTTTAGGAGGAATATATTTTTCCATTTTATCACTGAAAAAAATAACACCTACTTTATCATTATTGCTAATGGCAGAGAACGTAAGGATCGCTCCTATCTCTGTGATGATATCTTTCTTACGGGCATGCACTGTTCCAAAAAGAGAGCTGGCGCTAACATCTACCATTAGCATAACCGTCAGTTCTCTTTCTTCCTCAAATAATTTTGTAAATGGATGAGAAAAGCGGGCGCTTACATTCCAGTCAATAAACCGGATATCATCTCCAATGTCATATTCACGCACTTCACGAAAGCTCATACCACGTCCCTTAAATGCAGAATGATATTCCCCGGTAAAAAGATGCGTTGTAATCTTTTTACTTTTTATTTCCAGTTCCTTTACCTTTTTTAATATTTCTGCTGTTGTTAGCATGTAGCAATACCGGATATCTTTGAAAATTAAACTCTTTATATTTGTTCCTCATACCTCATACCTCTAAGGAACCGGTATAGCTTTCAGCACTTCTTCAATTACATTTTCAACGGTAACGTTTTCCGCTTCGGCCTCGTATGTTAGTCCTATGCGATGTCTTAGCACATCCCTTGAAATAGTTCTTACATCTTCCGGTATAACATATCCTCTTTTGTTAAGGAAGGCATTTGACTTGGCAGCCAGTGCCAGGTTAATGCTAGCCCTGGGGGAACCACCGTAAGAAATCAGGGGTTTTAATTTTACTAACCGGTATTTATCCGGGGTGCGGGTAGCAAATACGATATCCAGGATATAGTTTTCCACTTTTTCATCCATGTAAATCTGCCTGGTAAGATCCCTGGCCTGTATGATCTCCTGCATGGACACCACCTGTTCAATTACGGGTGATTTAGATCCCTGCGTATTCTGCCGGATGATCAATTGCTCCTCTTGTTTGGAGGGATAGTCAACGATCACTTTCATTATAAAGCGGTCTACCTGGGCTTCGGGTAATGGATAGGTACCTTCCTGTTCCAAAGGGTTTTGTGTTGCCAGCACCAGGAAGGGTTCTTCTAACTTATAGGTTTGGTCACCGATAGTGACCTGTCTTTCCTGCATGGCTTCCAGCAAAGCGCTTTGCACTTTTGCCGGGGCGCGGTTAATCTCATCCGCTAAAATGAAATTCGCGAAAATAGGCCCTTTTCGCACCATAAACTCGTTCCTCTGCTGGTTATAGATCATGGTTCCTATAACGTCGGCTGGAAGGAGATCCGGGGTAAACTGTATGCGGCTGAATTTTGCATGAATTGCCTGGGCCATCGATTTAATTGCCAGCGTTTTTGCCAATCCCGGTACCCCCTCAAGCAAGACATGACCATTACTTAACAACCCGATAAGCAACCGGTCCAGCATATATTGTTGCCCTACGATTACCCGGCTAATCTCATCCCGAAGACGATCAATAAAAGCACCACTAAATTGAATTTTTTCATTTATTTGTCGAATGTCCTCGGCAGTTTGCAACATAAATTGCTGATTGTGATTATAAAAAGATAACTAGATATGCAAAATACGTACAATCCGATTGCAATTCCTTTGCCAAGTTAAACTAAGGCGCAAACTTTTGTTAATACAACAAGCGTTAAAATAATAAATGATATTAAAAAAAAGCTTAACTTTTCCGCTTGAAAAATACCGTCATTTTATGAATCTAAAGTCACCAAAACTATTCAACTTTATAATCATTGCGACCCTGTTATTTGTGGCAGGATGTAGCAAAAGCAGTAGTAAAACAAGAGCCGAATACCTGGCCTCTTCTAGCTGGAAATACAGCGCTGCGGGCATTGACCAGGACGGCAACGGTACTATTGATATAGCAGCGCCTTCAAGCCTGGTAGAAGCCTGCCTTACTGATAATACCATCACTTTTAAAGCAGATAAAACAGGCAACATCGATGAGGGTTCTTCAAAATGTGACGCGAGTGACCCACAGATCGTACCTTTTACCTGGGAATTAAGTAACAATGATACCCAGTTAACACTCTCCACATCTATTGTAGTGGGGATTGGTAATGATGCCAAAGTTGTTGAAATAACCGATTCCCGGTTAGTATTATCTAAAACACTTACCGTTGCGGGCTTTCCAGTACCTGTTCCCGTGGTGGTGGTGCTGGTGCATTGAGAGCCGGTTGTGAGGTATGAGGTATGAGCTTTAAAAATCGGCTTCGCAAATGGTAGTAGATATTCTATTTAAATTATTTCGGAGTTTTTACTTTTTTAATTTTAAACTTTTGCGGCTTTCGCTCATACCTCATACCTGTTAAGTCAGATACTTCCCTACTATCGGCATCCTTCTCCCTACACCAAAAGCTTTGCTGCTTACACGAATAATAGGGCAGAACTGGTTACGTTTATATTCATTGGTATTTACCATTTTTAAAACCCTGTTTACTAATGCCTCGTCAATACCCATTGCAATAATTTCTTTGGGGCCCTGTCTTTTTTCAATATACTGGTATAAAACCTTATCCAGCAAGCTGTATTCAGGCAGGCTATCGCTATCTTTTTGATCAGGTCTCAATTCAGCCGAAGGTGCTTTGACCAGGATGTTTTCAGGAATGATTTCCTGGTTGCGATTTAGATATTTTCCTAAAGCATACACCTGCATTTTGTAAACGTCGCCTAAAACACTTAGCCCGCCTGCCATGTCTCCATATAATGTTCCGTAACCTGTAGCAAGCTCGCTTTTGTTGGAAGTATTGAGCAGGATATAACCAAACTTGTTGGCAATAGCCATCAGCAAATTGCCGCGCGAACGGCTTTGAATATTTTCTTCTGCCAGGCCAAATGGAAGGTCCTTAAATACCGGATCCAGAGACGTTAAAAATGATTCATAAATGTTAACAATAGGAATAATATCATAAGGGTTACCAAGATTTCTGCTCAACTGTTCGGCATCACTTACGGAATGATCGCTCGAAAATTGAGAAGGCATCAAAACGGCTCTCACGTTTTCTGCTCCCAGTGCCTCGCAGGCAAGTACTAGTGTTACTGCGCTATCAACACCGCCGCTGCTGCCAAGGATAGCCTTATTAAATCCCATCTTCGAAAAATAATCTCTAATTCCTAAAATAAGCGCAAGATGAATCTGCCTGAGATTATTTTCATCAATGAGAAACTCGATAATCTTGTTGGGGTCTTTTAGTTTAGAAACCCTCGAATCAGAAATAATTGCAGCCGGTTCCTGGCTACTATCGGAATGAAAATGTTGTTCCGGCGGAATGAGCGTATCATTTTCTGGCTCTCTTTGCAACATCGATTCTGAAAATTCAACGACCTGGAAGTCTTCCTCAAAATATTTCATTTCGGCAACGATCTGTCCATACGCATTAAAGACAAGGCTTCCACCATCAAATACAATTTCTGTTTGGCTGCCTACTGCATTGCAGTAGAACATAGGTAACTTATATTTAAGCACATTGGCACGGATAACTTCTTTACGGTCTTCATCATGGTCATAATCAAATGGTGAAGCAGATATATTGATCATCAGGTCAGGACCCTGCTGAATTAATGTATCCATCGGACAAGATAAATACAACGGGTTATCCGCCAGGTTCCACAGATCTTCACAAATAGTAAGAGCGATTTTAAATCCCTTAAATTCAATTGTTTTAAAGTTGACCCCGGGTTCAAAGTAACGGTATTCATCAAATACATCGTAAGTGGGAAGCAATGATTTATGTGCAACGCCTTTTATTTCATTTTCATATAATAAGATACCCGCATTGAACAGGTCTTTACCGCCCAATGAAAGATTTCGTTGCGGAGCGCCGATGATGACTCCTATAGTGTCAGCATGCTGTTTTACCAGGTCAATGCTTTCATTACATTTATTAATGAAATCATTGAATTCTACAAAATCACGGGGAGGATATCCGCATATACATAATTCGGAAAATACCACCAGTTCCGCTCCCATTTGTTTTGCCTTGGTAATGGCTTCGATTATCTTTCGCGTATTGTTTTCAAAGTTGCCGATATGATAATTTTGCTGGGCTAATGCTATCTTCATCTCAATAGAATTTATCTTTTCCAAAAAGGTTGTTTCACAATTTATGTTACCCGACATAAAATTACAAAAGATAAAGTGTGAACTTTATCTTTTTGTTACAATCAGCTAGAATTAGCTTCGCAAGCTTAAACGCTATTTTAAAAATTATTCCATGCGTATAAATAACCCGCTACGTTTTAAAAATATACTGTTTTCATTCGTCTTACTGCTAACTATCGCAGGTTGTAATAACAACAGTGCCCCGGATGTGTCTGCCATTAGTGTAAACACTTCAATTGGAAGGTTTGACAAATTACTGTTTGAAAAAATAGATACCGGCTCCATGGCAACAGGTATTAAGGAACTGCAATATGCCTTTCCCTATTTTACAAACGATTTTATTAATAACATTTTAGGATTACCTATAGTGTCTGCTTCAACAACTGATTCAGTTGCTAATATCACCTTGTCTGAACTGAAACGTTTTATCAAGATAACAAGACCCTTATATGACTCGCTTTCTCCCCGGTTTGCAAACCTGGATGAATTAGATAGAAAACTGAACCAATCATTCAAATACCTGAAATATTATTTTCCCGATTATAAAATTCCTAAAATAGTAACCTATATAGGTCCCTTTAATGCGCCCGGGGTCGCCATAACTAATGAGGCCCTTGCTATAGGTTTGCAATTATATGCAGGAAAAGATTTTTCTTTCTATACCAGCACACAGGGCCAGGAGATATTTCCTTTGTATATATCGAGAACGTTTGAACCAGAGTATATCCCTGCAAACTGCATGAAAGCAATAACACAGGATATGTATTCTGACAATAACCAATCAAGGACTCTCATTGAACAAATGGTTGAAAGAGGAAAACAGTGGTGGTTGCTAGAAAAATTGCTGCCCCATGAACCGGATTCTATTAAAACAGGTTATACCCAGGATCAATTAAAATGGTGCGAAAATAATGAAGGAGTAATCTGGAACTTTTTTCTAAAGTATGATTATTTGTATACGGAAGAATTTGATATCATCAAAACATATATTGGCGAAGCGCCGAATACGCAGGGTATGCCTGATGCTTCCCCTGGCAATATTGGCCAGTGGGTGGGATGGCAAATTGTAAAAAAGTATGCAGAAAAAAAATCAGGACTGACTCCGGATGCAATAATGAAAACGGATAACAAAAAGATTTTTTCAGGGGCTAAATATAAGCCAAGATAACAAATAGAAACACGGTGCTTTTCCTGGGTTCTCTATCACCAATTAAGCAGCCGCCATTGTCCTGGGTTTCTCACCAAGTTTCTTCATCATCCTGAAATGAGAAGCAATGGATTTCATCATTGTAGGGATTGTATTATAGGGCAGGTTATACTGTTCACAAGTTTTCTTTACAATTTTACTAATTGCAGGATAATGCACGTGACTGATGCGGGGAAAAAGATGATGTTCAACCTGGTAATTCAATCCGCCAACGTACCAATTGATAAGCCAATTCCTTGGAGCAAAATTTACAGTGGTTCTTACCTGGTGCGCGGCCCATTCGTTCTCGATCATTTTTGGCTCTATGCCAGCCGTTTCAAATTCCGCATGTTCCACAACATGAGCCAGTTGAAATACAAGAGCCAGCGTAAGTCCCAAAGTTACTTCCATACATAAATATCCTAACAGCCACGGTGTGGCACCAACGAAATAAATAGGTATGGCAACATAGAACAATGCGTATAAAACTTTGCTTATCCAAAATATTATATGCTCCTGTATACTCATTTTCTGAAGTGGCGTACTGAAAATTCGCTGTGTAAAATATTTGGTAAAGTCCATGATCGCAACCCAGGCAATGGATGAAATAGCATATACCAACACCACGTATATATGTTGAAAGCGATGTGCAGGCACCCATTTCTGGGTAGTACACTGGCGCATTATAGGGCTCTTCGCGATATCATCATCTATTCCATCAACATTGGTATAGGTATGATGAATGATATTATGCTTAAACTTCCAAATAAAAGCATTACCACCCAGTGCATTAAGCGTGAGGCCTAAAACTTCGTTTACCCATTTCTTACTTGAATAACTGCCATGACAGGCATCATGCATAACATTAAAACCGATACTGGCTAAAACAAACCCGAGGATGGCGCATAACGTAAGTGCAAGCACAGCTGGAGGGTGAACACTAAGCAGGAAAATGTACAGAAAAATGGCAGTAGGAATAAGAACTAAGGTCTTGGTGTAAAGTTTCCAATTACCCGTTTTCTTTATATTATTCGATGCAAAATATTGATCTACATTAAATTTTAGCGTATTGTAGAATGCGCTTTTCTTGTTATTGAATGTTACTTTAGCCATATATTTTCGGACAACTGCCAAATTGATTAGGAGAAAAAATTATTCCAATGAGATGATGTATCAGAGGTATTTGCAATGGAGGCAAGGTAGTTATTTTTGAGTTTGCTTTCAAACTTTGGTAAACAAAAGATATAATTATGACCAAAAAATAACAAAACGAATGCATAAGCGTGACTATATGTCATAAATGTAACCTTTCGTGTTTGTTTATAACAAATACGACTATCCGAATCCGCTTAATTCCAGGCCAAATTGGGTTAACTTCTGAAGTTTGATTGATCAGGATCAAGTTACTATTAAAATACATGTGTCTAACGTTTATAGATGGGTGAAATTTTGTCAGAGCTGCTGAGTTTGGGTTAAACTTGGCCGGGGCTGTAGCACCTGATAAGCTTTTAGATAGTTTGCATTTTTTAGGTAAATTGTATTTCAAAATCTATCTTTTATGAGTGGCAGCAAGACCTTTCAACCTTTCGTTTCACCCGAAACGAATATGAAGGAATTTACCCTTAAAGCTTTATTGCTGGGTAGTTTCTTTGGGATATTATTTGGTGCTTCCACCGTTTACCTGGCACTAAAAGCAGGGCTCACCGTAAGTGCATCTATACCGATAGCTGTGCTGGCCATAACACTGGGCAGAAGAATTTTTAAAACCACGATCCTGGAAAACAATATTATCCAAACCACGGGGTCCGCGGGAGAAAGCATTGCAGCGGGGGTGGTGTTTACCTTACCAGGGTTTTTATTTCTGTCAACAGCTGAAGCAGCAGATTATTTTGACTATGCGGTTATTTTCATCCTGGCTATTTTCGGGGGCATGTTGGGAACCCTGATGATGATTCCATTGAGGCGATCATTGATCGTAAAGGAACATGGCAGCCTGCCTTACCCGGAAGGAACAGCCTGCGCTGCGGTGCTGAAAGCAGGAGAACGCGGTGGAGATTTTGCTAAAACAGCCTTCCAGGGTTTAGGGTTTGCTTTTGCATATGCACTATTGCAAAAAATGGTGAAGGTAATTGCGGAAACACCAAAGTTCGCTACTGCCGCTGCCAACAAAGTTTTTCCTTCGGCCCAGGTTGCCGCAGACATAACTCCGGAATATATGGGTGTGGGTTATATTATCGGGCCACGCATCGGTGGAATTTTGGTAGCAGGAGGTGTATTGAGTTGGCTGGTCCTCATCCCACTATTAGCATCTTTAATTCCTGGTGATGTAATTGCATTGCAACAAATAAAGCTTGGGTTTTTAAAGGATATGGTAACTGAAGGCGGATTCGGCACCTGGAATCCAACTACTCATCAATTTGCTGATCCGGCAGAAGCTATCTACCGCGCATATATCCGGCAGATAGGAGCAGGTGCAGTGGCAGCCGGTGGCTTCATTACCTTACTAAAAACGATCCCGACTATCATCTCTTCTTTCAAAGAAAGTATCGGTTCTGTTAAAGAGGGCAATAAAGGAGTGGTAATTTCCAGGACAGAAAAAGATCTCAGCTTAAAGGTTGTTCTTTTTGGAAGCATTGCATTAGTAATACTTATTGCCTCACTAAGTATAATACCGGGAGATAATTTTCTCAACCGTATATTAATAGGCGTACTGGTAGTGGTTTTCGGAGCATTCTTTGTTACCGTATCGTCGCGTATCGTTGGATTGATAGGTTCATCAAACAACCCTATCAGCGGTATGACCATTGCAACGGTGATGAGTACCTGCCTGATTTTTATTGCCGTAGGCTGGAGCGGTAAAGTGTATGAGCCAATGGCATTGGTAGTAGGAGGAATGGTATGCATCGCCGCAGCCAACGCAGGCAATACATCGCAGGATCTTAAAACGGGGTACATCGTTGGAGCTACTCCTAAATATCAACAGCTTGCCTTATTTATTGGTGTGATAGTTTCAGCCATTGCCATTGGGTTTACAGTAAAAATCCTGGATACTCCCTCCCCTGAAATGTTACAAGCCGGTATCCATCATGCCATCGGAAGCAAATACAATGCGCCCCAGGCTACCCTTATGGCAACGTTGATTAAAGGGATCCTTTCTTATAACCTTGACTGGAACTTTGTTTTGGCTGGCGCCTTTCTTGCCATTGTGATGGAACTCTGTGGTGTAAAGGCTTTAAGTTTCGCCATCGGCGTTTACTTGCCCTTAAGTACAACATTACCCATATTCATAGGAAGTGCTATTAAAGGCATCGTTGATTTAGTTAAGAAAAGAAGAGGAGATATCCCGAAAGAAGGTGAAGAGGACCTGGAGAAGGGAAATCTTTTTGCAACCGGCCTGGTAGCCGGAGGCGCCTTACTGGGTGTCCTTTTCGCATTTTTAAATATCAGCACCGCTATCACAAATTGGCTAAAACGAATAAGTGTTGAAAATGGATTGACAGAATCATTAGGCGAACTCGGTTATTATATATTAAGCGCCGCCTGTTTTGGGCTTATGGGCTGGGTATTATACTATGTCGGAACAAGAAAAAGTAAAATAGTATTGGAGGAATAGCATTCAGCCATTATATATCAGCTATCAGCTATCAGCAATCAGCCATCAGCTGTCGGCGGATACGGGTGGTTACTGTTCTTTGTAATTTGATTAATCAAGATAATTCTGGTTG
>JBDSBP010000488.1:0-3774 GCA_039921525.1 Chitinophagaceae bacterium
ATTATTACTTAAATCAATCTGTGATAGTTTATAACCAGCTAAAAAATAAACAAAAGGGTTTCATAACAGGTTTCCTGCACTACAATATTTTTGGAGTGTACCTATTAAAATCCTGCGATTATTCGAAGTCATTTGTTGAAGTTATAATTCAGATAGTATGTTTCAAAAATTTGCCTCCTTTGGTGTGTATGCAATTTGGTAAGTTAAATCAAAACTTTGATTAATTAGTTCTGCCCAAGCTGAATGTCAGAAAGAGTTTAAAGAACTATAGGATACTAAAATGAAAAAGATTCTCTAGCACTTTATTTGCATCCCTTGCAGCACCACTCATGAGAATAAAATAAATATGGAAATAATCGATTTGCCGGCAATTAGGAAACTAATATAGGAGACATTGCATAAGTATCGGACCAGCGATATCAACCTAAAATATTAAAACCGGCAACTAGAAGGTTTTAGACTAACGTTTAGCGGACCGGACGAGAAAGGTTAGGTCGTACTAGCTTTTTGAATTACACGTAATAATTTCTTTACTCGATTTTTTAATCGATCAAATAGGTATTCCTGATCAAATCTTACAAGCCTTACAAAGGCTGACCTGCGTTTACAAAAATACGTCGTTGAAATTAATATTCACCTTGTTACAGTAAAATAAGAATGACAATCAAAATTGGAGATAAATCAGACTGTGAAACCTTGAATGAAGTAAGAATCATTTTAATGACCCAACTTAGAAGTATATACCCTCAATCCATGTTCTTGAATGTCTGCAATGCTGCCCCAAATTCATGGGTTGATCGCCTTCGGCAATAATTGGACTGGTTAATAAAGGATAACCAGGTAACTGGGTTTCTGAGTGCACTTCAAGCCTATGTCTGGAGTGCTGTCAGTGCCCTTGATTACTTGGAAACAGGCCTGGCATTAGATGTTAAATACGTAGGCATTAAGGGCGTTTCACGATATGGCAAAGCAACCCTTTGTTTTCTGGTTTTTGAAGATCGATTTGCAATAGGATTGTCGGTCATCTGGCAAGGGCGGTGCCAATCTGCATGGTCAGGTGCAAGGCGAAGCAGCGGAACGTTTTATAGGCGATGAATATTTCTAGATGGATGGAAACTACATTATAGAACTTTGGAATCAACTTTTGGAAGTAACGACTCAGCCGCCTTGCTCATAGATTCACACGAGCTTATCGGAATGGGCGCTCTTGACGTTAGGTGCAGATAGGGAAGTCTTTTTCAATCGTACACGCTGATGCAATATAGGTGCTAGAGAAACATTATATGAGGGTTATTCTTCAAAGATTATTGCTGTAATTGAAGTCGATCTATAACACTCATTCAATAACCTCGGCCAAAACACAAGACTATCAATCATCTTTGATTTTTTAAGGGTAAACTAGTTAGAAATTTATAAAGAGTGGTTGTATAATTTTATTTAATACAAAATCAGTAGAATCTCTTTTTATTATTATAAACGGATCTTTTGAAAACATAGAAGGCCCCTTTGCTATAAAGCCATACATTATTTTTTGCAACATATCCGCCCAATTGGGAACGTCATAAGAAGTCGAAATTTTTGTAATTCAAACTGCGCTTCTACGAAGAATGTATTGAATAAATAATCGGTTACCAACGAACCCGTTGGATTAAAGATGACGGTAGTTTTTGATTTAATGGAAATGGAAACTTCAATATCATAAGGAGATCTCGCCTGTTTACTAAAGCATGTATTGAAAAGTGGTGAAATCTATTTGTTGTTTTTCCCGCTCAAATATTTTGTAAACCGCCGTGATTTGTGGCACAAAAATCATTTTCATAAACGCTGCAATTCCGTTTCGCGTTCCACGAACTGGGCTTCGATGTAAGGGTAAACCTTACTTCTATATCACAGTTTTCACCTTCCATAGTAATTGAACCCCGTACATTATTTTCCAGACCAAGCTCACAAACTCGAGAATTTTCCGACATTTACTCCCGTGCCCGGAACCCTCACCGAACACACCGTTCGCATGTGCTGCCTGAAAATTGTAACCAATCACAAGGGGCCTATTATAATGAAAGGAAAGCCAAATATAGGTTCTACCTTCACCATATACATTCTAACACAATGAACAAAATATTTTTAATTGATGATGACGAAGACGACCAGGTTATTTTTAAAAAAGCGCTTAAATTAATAGATCCATTGTTGCAATGTGACACAGCCACAAATGGAAAAATTGCACTTGATAAATTGAACGCAACGACTTCATTACCCGATATTATCTTTCTTGACCTGAACATGCCTATTATGAACGGCTTTGAGTTTCTAATTCAAATCAGAAAAGAAGTTGGATTAAACAGGATTCCTATTGGGATTTTTACCACATCAAATATTCTTCGGGATGTAGAATTAGCAAAAGAGCTTGGAGGAAGATTTTTTCTGACCAAACCAAACGACTTCCAGGTGCTTCTTAAAAAACTCCAACAAATTCTATCCGCAGAATTTTCAACGAATGAATATATATCATTTATGTGATGCACCGTTCACTTATAAAAGCGGTTTGAAAAAACTGAAAACCCACGGCTACTAATCAAAATCCTATGACTAAATCCTTGCAATTTCTTTCAGGAGGTGGCGAAATGGGTGCCTTAATGCGGGCATATAAATGGGATTCTTCTCCCGTTGGCCCGGCAGATAAATGGCCACAAAGCCTTCGTACTACCTTAAGCATTTTGCTAAACTCTAAATTTCCAATGTTTTTATTTTGGGGTCCCCACCTGGTTTGTTTTTACAACGATGCCTACCGCCTCAGTTTGGGTAATGATGGAAAACACCCTTTACTATTGGGGATGAAAGGCGAAGAAGCCTGGCCTGAAACATGGCCCATTGTAAAACCTTCAATTGATCAGGTGCTTACGGAGGATGAAGCCAATTGGAATGAAGACCAGTTGATTCCTCTGTACCGGGAAGGAAAAATGCAAGATGCGTACTGGACATTCAGCTTCAGCCCCGTTAAAGACGAAAGTGATAACCCAGCCGGAGTATTAATAACCTGCATTGAAACCACGGAGAAAGTCAACAATCTTAAAAAATTAATAGAAACCATTGATCAGTTAGCGTTTGCAATTGAAGCAACAGAATTAGGCACCTTTGATTTTAATCCGCAAACAAATAAATTTATTGGCAACAACCGCCTTAAAGATTGGTTTGGCCTGCCACATGATAGGGAGGTTGATCTTACTTTGGCAATAGATGTGATGTTGGAAAAAGACAGGGGCCGTGTTGCGGATGCTATTCAAAAAACTTTATTATACGAATCGGGTGGGCTTTATGATATTGAATACGGCATTACAGATGCGGTAACAAAACAGGAGCGTGTTATTAGAGCCAAAGGAAGGGCGTGGTTTGGAGATGATAAAGAGGCTTATCGTTTTACCGGAACACTGCAGGATATTACAGAACAGGTAATCGCCAGGATAAAAATTGAAACAAGTGAGGCTAAATTTCGCAACCTCATATTGCAGGCACCGGTGCTTATTAACACATTTATAGGTCCTTCTTTTATTGTAGAAACAATTAATAAAACAGCACTTGAAATTTGGGGAAAACCCTATGAGGAGGTAATCAACAAACCGTTGTTTGAAAGTTCACCTGAATTGGAGGGCAGTGTAAAAAAAATACTATGCGATGTATATACTACGGGTGAACCTTTTATTGCTAACGAAATACCCGTTAAAATTAAAGGCAAGGGAAGAACAGACACCGTTTATTTCAACACGGTTTATCAAC
>JBDSBP010000489.1:0-2827 GCA_039921525.1 Chitinophagaceae bacterium
GAAATGAAAACACAAGTGGCCAATAAACCAATGACTTGCAAATTAACGTCAACGGAATTAAGAAAACGGAAAGAAGATGTGATCGCCAGATTAAAGATGCAGGTCCTGGAAAAAAGTGAATTAGCTAACGGGTATGCCTATCGTTTTGATAGCACAGATGAAATTCTCGATTCATTGATTGCATTTATTAAATCTGAAAGGATGTGTTGTGATTTCTTAAACCTTAAATTGCTGGTTAACAATGAATCAACTGTGTGGCTGGAAATTTCCGGACCTGAAGGTGCCAAAGAATTCATTAAAACGGAACTTGAAATGTGAGGATGGGCTACTTCTGTAGGGGCCTTTAATTAATTCCCGTGGAGTCGGATCATTTTTGGTTGATGATCCGGATTTTAATGTCCTATCCCAATACAAGGATATGGATAAAACGAAATAGCGTCATATGTACCTTCAGAGAAAATATACAGGTTAGAAAGCAGTCATTCTCCGTTTGTCTTGATGGCTGAGAAGTTAGTAGATATACAGAATGAGATTTATAAATAGGCTATCTTGATAAAGTTGTATAGGTGTCCTTTAAATCTAATGTTTGACTTTTATCTTTACCGCTTTATGAGAGTTGCCTTGCTGTCTTACAACCTGACCTGGTGGATAATTCTTTTGTTTCTGCGCCTTGTATTTTTTAACGTGTACGTCATTAACAATCCAAACGTCCGGCGTCTTGTTATACACGATATATTTCGGACCATTCATGCCTTTAAATCTTGCAGGCAGCACTTTAACAGGTGTCCAATTACCATTATCCAGGTATATGTACCGGGTTTGAGCAACATCATAATAGACATTTGTAGCCGGGTAAAAATAAAATTTCAATTGAGCCTGACTGGCTGCACATACTGCAAGTATTAGTAATAAAGAAAGACTTAACTTTTTCATAGATTTTTTTGTTTGCCAGAAGAGGGAGTCATGGATTTCACTCCGGGAATATACAACAACAAATTCCTAACGGATTAAATATTAATATAATGTAAGTGTTTTTTGTTCAATTCGGAAAAAGTAACTAAAGAGTAAAGCATGACAAAAGAATAGCTGTGGCCAAAGTAGGTGTGATTATTTATGCATTAAATTTTTAATGTGTTTCAAATACTTAACCTGGATCAATTCCGTTTTAGCTGCATGTCATACAAAAATCAATATACAGTAGAAGAAATTAAACAGAAAACCCTGGAAGTCATTGAACTTATAGACAATGCCGAAAGCGAACAGGCGGGTAATCCAAAAGGTGATCCACAAAAGATAATAGAGTTCAAGCGCCTGACGGCTCTATCGGTGTCAACGTTTAAACTTGCGTCCTCTTGGGCGGTTAAAAGGTTTAAAATATAGAAACCAGGCTGTAAACTGATCGATAACCAATCCTCTAGAACTTCAATAAATTTTTGAGAGTAAAGTTTATAAATGCTGCAATTGTATTAATAATCATTAAGCAACTACCTACGTGCATTCCGCCCAGGATGTCGATATAATGTTGGATCAGTCGCGAAGAACCTGGATGCTTCATGTGCATAGCGCTTTTGGAAGGTACATTCGTCCCGAATACTTAACTTGTGTATAAAATTAGTGCCTTCATTATATATAATTTCGGGTTGTAATGGTGCTGGCAAAACTACCGCTTCGTTCACCTTTCTTCCAGAGTTACTACAGATTAAAGAGTTTGTTAATGCTGATGAAATTGCAAGAGGTCTTTCACCTTTTCAGCCTGAGAAAGTGGCTATAGAAGCCGGCAAAATTATGCTTGGTAGAATGAGTGATTTACTGTTACGTCACATTGACTTCGCTTTCGAGACAACACTCTCTAGTAAAACTCTCGTTGAATTTATTGATCGCGCAAAAAATGCAGGCTATACGGTCAGCTTGTTATATTTTTGGCTTAACAGTGTTAGTTTGGCTACAGAACGGGTTAAATCCAGGGTTGCCTCCGGCGGACATGACATTCCAGAGGCTGTGATAAAAAGGCGTTATTATGCCGGAATAAAAAATCTTTTTAATTTGTATTCCGACAAAGTGGATTCATGGTTATTAATTGACAATTCAGAAGGCGATCCGGAACTTATAGCTGGTAGTAATTTTGATAATGAAATTGAGATTCTGAATAATAAAAAGTGGAAAATAGTTAAAAATATTGTAGACAATGACAAGCATTGAAATCAGGAATAAGGTCATGGAAGGAACCAAACTGGCTTTCGATAGGCTGCTAGATCAAAAACGCAGGGAGAATGGATACATTGTTATTTCGGATAAAGATGGTAAAGTTATAAAAGTAAATGCCAGGGATTTTAAGCGTTAAAAGAAGTTAACTGTAAATACCTTTCAACATAAAAATAACTGAACCGTCGCTTATAAGAATTGCAAAACCATTGGTGCGATTTATTCTAGGGAAGTTTAATTTACAAACGGCAATCATAGCGATATTCTTAATAGTCGTATGTGTAGCCCCTGAGTTATGGGCAATGTGATTCGCGACCTTTTTCAAATATTTGATGTATTATGCATTTAGCTGAGATTAGAAGGATATTACAGCAACTTAAACCAGAATTATGTCAAAAATATTTTGTCCAAACAATTGGTCTTTTTGGTTCATCTGTACGCGATGATTTTTTTGCAAGCAGTGATGTTGATATTCTGGTCGATTTTAACCAGCCAATTGTAAACACTAGACCAGATGCATGTTGGCTCAAATAGACGGAAGGGTTAGTTTTGATTTTAAATCATTTACCGATGTCTAACAAAAGTAAGAATTTCCTCTATGAGCAGATGTCTCAGCATGTGCAAT
>JBDSBP010000490.1:0-9090 GCA_039921525.1 Chitinophagaceae bacterium
GCCGCTGACCTAATTCAATAATCATTTTAAGGCAGCTGCGCTGCCGGCCTACAATTGGTACAGGGTGTCTTTGTGAGATCATCCCCCAAATCTTTACGATACTTCTCCGCCAGCGCCTGGAGATCAGCAACAACAGTAGGGTTGGTTGATTTTACATCGTTCGATTCCCCTGGATCAACACTCAAATCGTAGAGCGCCAGTTCCACTTTTTCTTCCGCATAAGGCGAACGATAGCCATCGTTACGGGGAGGCGTTTTTTTATAGGTCTGGGCAATATGTGGCAACAGTAATTTCCAGCGGTCTTTTCTCACGGCTTCCAGGCTGTTGGTACGATAATAATAGGCAAGCTCATCCCTGGGATTCGCATCTGGTTGGTTAAGTAGTAAAGGCAAAATATTTACGCCATCAATTCTATTGGCAGGCAGGGTACTACCGGTTATCTGCGCGATCGTCGGCAACAGGTCAAGAGTTGCTGCCATTTTGTTACACACAACGCCGGCAGGTATCTTGCCAGGCCAGCGCATAATGCAGGGTTCTTTTTGTCCGCCTTCCCAGCTTGATCCCTTGCCTTCCCGCAGCCCCCCCGTATTGCCGGCATGGTTACCAAAACATAACCACGGACCGTTGTCACTCGTAAAAACCACGAGCGTATTTTTTTCCAGGCCGTTCTCTTGCAAGGTTTTCATAACCTCTCCTACCGACCAGTCTACTTCCATCATTACATCACCAAATAATCCCAATTTGCTTTTACCTAAAAATTTCGGCGAAGCCGCGATGGGTACATGAACCATGGAATGGGCGAGATACAAAAAGAAAGGATGGCTTTTATTTTTTTTGATGAAGTCGGTGGCCCGTTTGGTATAGGTTCCCGTTAGCGTTCCCTGGTCCTGGAGGGATGTAATATACTTAACAGGGTTATCTCCATCGAGTAAGGGCAGCTTGGGATACCTGCTCCTGCTATTGGTGGTATCTTTAAAATGAACTCCGTCATAATCAAAAGGCCACATATCATTTGAATAGGGAAGGCCAAGATATTCATCGAAGCCAAAATGTAGTGGAAGATAGGGCGCCTTCGAACCGAGGTGCCATTTGCCTACCATGCCGGTAAGGTAGCCGTTTTTCTTTAACATGGAGGCGATGGTTTCTTCCTTTGGATTTAATGCAATTTTTGCCCAGGGTGTAAGTGCGCCTGATATTCCTATTCGGTTAGGATAGCAACCGGTGAGCAAACCGGCACGCGATGCAGTGCATACTGCCTGGGCAGCATAGAAATTAGTGAAACGCATACCCTGCGCAGCAAGGCGGTCAATGTTGGGTGTTTGATATTGAATTCCACTATAACATGCCGGATCACCGTATCCCATATCATCCATGAATATGATTACGATGTTGGGATGTTGTGGTGAAGCCTTTTGTGCTATTGCAAAAGTAACCAGCAATAAGAAAAGCAGAACAGACAAACATTTCTGAAACAAATTATGCATAGGTGATTATTAATGGTTAATGATCGTTGGTTTACTTTCATGGTCAATAGTCGATGGTCAAATGAGAGAGATGGCAACCCTTGGTTCAAACCTATAAGGTTTACTTATTTAGGTCCAACACCATCAGGTTCAAACCTTATAGGTTTAGCCGAGGCCCGCTTGCAGCTTCTGGCAACCCGGTAAAGAGTTTTGCGATCAAAATAACACTACAGACCGGGTGATTGAAAAACAAATTTAACATAAGCCGTATTTGCGCCGAAATTCTTTTTTACGTTGGAGGGCTCTTTTACGTCCCTGGGTATTTCAATGACGAGCCACCCGCTCCAGCCTATTTTATCGAGGGTTTTCTTGACGGCATTCATGTCAAGGCGTGTATTATTCTGCCACCATACGCCGTCATCGTCTGTACAATGTATCTGGCAGATTTTATTTTTACCCAGGATAAGTAGTTCCTTATTTAGGTCTCTGCCATTTTTCAGGGCATTCGAGAAATTTAAGTAGATTTGGATTGCCGGAGAGTTTATATCTTTTAATAACTGCAGTTCTGCTTTGCCATCTAAGGCCGTTTCAATACCTATAATCACGGAAGAATCCTTTGCCATTTTACCGTTCATTTTCAAACGATCTATAATGGCGGGACGAAATTCAGGATTTTCACCAGGTCGCCCTGCACACAGAGAGGAAGAAATGCGATCTTTACGTTCATTTGTTTCATGGTATGAATGCAATCGCCAACCATCCTGTCAACGCCAAGGCGTATGGCAAATGACTGGGCGTAAAAGATGTTCCAGCTGTCCAGGTCTTTGCCAGCAGGCATTTAATTAAAAACATTTTTAACATCAGTAGTAGCTATATCATTAAAAGGTACTGGTATTTTGATGATCCCTATTATTTCTCGCGGCGGTTTTCAAAAGTTATCGGTATGTCGCCGACGAAATATAGATCTGTCAAAAAGGATTAATACATTAGCTACAAAGGCACAAAGGAGCACGAAGAAAAATCTATTGTGCTCCTTTGTGCCTATATGCCTTTTCTCTACAATATAGAAGGCAGGTAAACGGTAGAAGGAATAGCCTTAGCAGGACTTTTATTGGTAGATGACAAATTTTTAAGATACTCCTGCTCCAATGCAATTGCTTTCGGGAACAGGATATTATTTTCGATGTGAATATGCTGGTAAAGATCAGTATCAAATTCATTTAACCATTGCAACACCTGCGCGTAAAATGAATATTCAATATGTGGCATCGTAAAATTGCTGGTGAAGTTCCGGATGAATTCCAGGTGTTCGCCTATCGTTTGATGCGCTGATTCTATCCGGATAATAAGATCGGAGATAGAACCGGCAGGTAACGAATTGACACCAATCTTACCTTTTGTAACCTGCACCAGGAAGCGGATGTATGGGAATAAGATCTGGTCTTCCTGCAGCATGATAGATTGCAAGTCGGTATGCAATTGATCGAAGACTTTAAAAAGGGGCTTTAGGCCAGGATAATTATTTTGATTCGATTTTTCCCATTCGTGTTCAATACATAAAAGGATTTTCCGGGTATAGCGGTGATGAGTGGTAACGATAAAATCTGCCAGGTAATCGAGTTCCCAACTATTATAATTTACCGTATATGCCAGGGACTGCTGCCCGGTAGCGTTTAGTTCTTTCTCGATAGTTCTGATGGAGAGTGATTTTTCCGCGCAGGCTTCGCGCAAGGTTCTTTTGCCATTGAAAGAAAAGTCGAGACCATATTTTCTAAGTATTAAAGCCTTCCGGTGATCGGATACAGCCATTTCTCCCAGGGTTTGTGCTCGGGCATCCTTATTTTTCCCTAGCCGGATACACCATTTTTTCGGTCCTATTTCCAGGTACTCCCAGGAAAAGCGATACCCTTTTTCCTGCAACAGAAGATAAGACAAGGGTTGGGGTTCATTATAATCATTTATAATAAACTCATTACCCGGTAGCAGGGAATCAAATTTATAAAAGATGTAATCTGGTTTTGCGGAAGAATTCGAATTGACCTGGTTAATTATTGATTGATTTTTCATAGAATGGGAATTATATTATTTATCAAAATCTATCTGTTTTCATATACCTCTATCAATTGCTTATCACACAAATTTCAGATGGTAAATATGCTGTTGAAGCCCGTCGTTCCGTCTGGTTCGCGATATTGATTATAGATATCTTCCATCCATATTTTATCATCTACAAAGAACTTGTAGTGATAGGTACCTTTAGGTAACATTGGAATTTCTATTTTCCAGACTCCTTCATCATCCTGTTCCATTAGCAATACATCCTGTGCCCAATTATTAAAACTACCGGCAAGGGATACATGCGAAGCGCCTTCGAAGGATACATGAGCAGCGAAGTCGTCGTGAAGAGAAAACTCAATTGTTTTTTCCGTGATGTTGATTTGAGGTGAATTTTGTGGTTTCATAAAATAGTATTTTTGGGATGTTATGAATACGTTACCGGGCAAGAAACTATAGTTTTTTATGGGCGAACTTAAATACAACCTATAATGAACTATAAATAGACCACTGTTCTTATTATGCAGGAAATTCTAAACTAACTAAATATTAACGGGTTATAGAAAAATTACAACTTCTTAAAAGAGAAAACTAACTATTTAAATTATTATTTTTTAATTTACATAATAACACTTATACACCCGTAAAAAGACTTTATATTTTTTACAAGTATGAAGTTACCGACAATAATTTAGTAGACATGTTAATCAGCAGGATTGCCAGATGAAGATATTGTTAAAATTTTCCTCAAAATAATTGGTTACCTTAACAGGTATAGTCAGTTCGTATAGCTCCCGATTCACTGGATTGATTATTACCCTGTTTAGTTGTAAAAAAAATGAACTGCACGAACCTGTTTCCACAAATTGCAGTTTACCTTTTACAGACAGCAGCGCAAACAACCTGAAAAATATAATGTATCAAGCACTATTGGATGAATATGTAAAAAAGGGTGTACCAGGTTTAGTTGTTTTGATAAAAACCCCAAATGAGGGATTGTGGATTGGTACATCGGGCTACTCAGGAATTGAAGTTAAAACACCCATGCAAAAATGTAATATTGTTTATTCGGCTAGCATCGGAAAAACATTTTTTGCTGTGGCAATAATGAAACTGGCAGAAGAGGGTAAATTAAACCTCGACGATAAAATAAATCAGTATTTACATGTAGATATTTGTGATAAAATACCCAGTGGTAATACTGCCACTATCAGAAATTTACTTGGACAAAGGGCCGGGATTTCGAACTGGAATTCAAGGGGGGTGGTTTCACAATGTGCTGCCGACAAATAGTATTCGACCTTTTGAAACTTAGATTATCAAGCAGCACCCGGCAGCAACCACCCCCGTTTGAAAATGTGTTTCGCATTGTTTCCGAAAAAGGAGGGGAAGATGGTGCCGATACGCTGTTTGGTTTTAAACCTTTTATACTATCTAACCTGTTTCAAATCTCCATCGAACCTGTAACTCATCCCCTTTTTTGTCCTAACCATTAACTCTTTGTCACCATACCTGAACAGGCAATCATTACCAGTTGTAGAAATAATATCCACCTCTTGCAACTTCCCTCCCTGCCAACGTATATTCAATACAAACCCACCGCGTGCGCAGATGCCTTTTACTTCGCCATCAAGAAGCTCGATCGGTAGCGAAGGCAATAGGTCAATATATTTTGTATGGCTCTGCAGCAACATTTCCGCGATGCCCGCAGATCCCCCAAAATTACCATCGATCTGGAAAGGAGGATGTGCATCAAATAAATTGCGATAGGAACCGGCGCCATTTTTTTCGGCAGGACTGATCAGCATCTTAACCATTTTGAACGAGTGTTCCCCATCTTTAAACCTTGCCCAGAAATTTATCTTCCAGGCGAGGCTCCAGCCGGTTGCTTCATCACCCCGGAAGATGAGCGATTGTTTGGCTGCCTTCATCAGGGCGGGGGTTTCATCATAATTTATTTCCGAACCGGGATACATGCCCCAGAGATGCGATACATGCCGGTGTTTGCTGCTGGAATCGTCCACATCCTGCAGCCATTCCTGTAGTTGTCCATACCTGCCTACCTGGTTGGGAGCAATGCGGCTATACTTCCAGTTTAGGGTATCCCGAAGGGGTTTATCTACCTGTAACAGTTCGCTCGCCTTTATAACATTACTAAATAGATCCCTGATCACCTGGTGATCCATGGTGGGACCTGCAACTAATCCACCGTTTTCCGGAGAGTTGGAAGGACTGCTTATCAGCCAGCCGGTTTTTGGATCTTTTATTAAAAAGCTGTTATAGAAGAGAGCCGCCTGTTTCATAAGCGGGTATCCTGTATTCCTGAGAAAATTTGTGTCCTGAGTAAAAAGATAATGTTCCCACAGGTGATGACTGAGCCATCCGCCACCCGATACCCAGATACCGTGATTGGAAGCGTTTATTGGGGCGGTGCCTCTCCATAAATCCGTATTGTGATGCAGCACCCAGCCGGGAGCATTGTAATAAACTTTGGCTGTTTTACTTCCTGCTTCCGCAAGGTCCTTTATCATTTTGAATAATGGCTCATGCATGGGCGAAAGATTCAGAAATTCCGCCGGCCAATAGTTCATCTCCGCATTTATATTGGTTGTGTATTTACCGCCCCAGGGCGGTGTTAACAAATCGTTCCAGATACCCTGCAGGTTAGCCGGCTGTGTGCCCGGCCTTGAACTCGAAATGAGCAAATAGCGCCCGTATTGCACATACAGCGCTGCGAATGAAGGATCAGGAGAACCCGCAAAATTTTCAATTCTTTTATCTGTAGGAATCGCATCATTGTCAGGACCATTCAACTTTATGGAAAAGGTGCTAAAATATTTTTGATATTCCGCGATATGAGCATTTTTAATTTGTTCATACGTCTTACCCTGGATGCTTTTTAAAGCACTTATGCAGGCAACGGACGGATCGCCGCTGGCATCTTTATAATTTTTGAAGTTGGTTCCTGCAGACAAGTAGAGCGTTACTTCATCTGACTTGTTTATAACAATCTTATTATCTAACACTGACACCTCACCACCTTTTGCCACTACCTTCAAATAACTTTCTCCTTTCATAATTCCATTCCTCACCTGTACGGAAAGAGCCAGTGTAGTCTCATTTAATTTTTTTACGGAAGAATATTTATGCGGACTGGTTAAGCCGGCTTCAAAATTTAAACTAGCTGGCTGGGTGGCTTTTAAATGCACTACCATCACCTGGTTAGGCTGACTTACAAAGTACTCGCGGCTATACTCAACCGAATGGATGGAATACGAGGTACGTGCGATGGCATTGGAAATATCCAGGTCCCGCCTGTATGCCGTAACGGCTTGCTGCTCCCTGAACTGAAGCCACAGGTCACCAAAAGGCTGGTAGTCGGCCTGGTAGTGTGGCACCGGTGGCGGCTCGTCGTTTTGAATAAAATACTTCCATTTTTTTACCAGGGAGATTCCTCTTTTTGCATCCTCTTCTTTAGGATAGACAGCAATATGCCGGGAAGTATCTTTGTAACCGGCAATGCCTCCCTTATCAAAATAATTAAGTACCTGGATGGCGATGGTATTTTTACCCGGCTTCAAGGTTGCGGCAGGTATGGAATATTTTCTTGCTTCGGTACTTAACATGGTACCGACTAATTTGCCATTGACATATGTGAAATCCTGGTCGTGTATCCTGTTTAGATCCAGTACAAGATCTTTGCCTTTCCATTGCAGTGGAAGATCGAAACTGGTTCTGAACCATACAGCACCATCTAAGCCTTCGAGCCCTGCTGCTTCCCAGCCATCATAAGATGGGACTATAATTTCTTTCCACTTACTATCATCAAACCCGGGCCTGGAAGGATCTGATGGTAATCATTTTAGCGCACGCATTTCTTTAAACCAGACTTCTCTTTTTCCTTCGCCGCTTTGCATGCCCATAAATTTTTCCTGGGCAAGGGCTTCAGCTTCTTTTTGTTTTCCTTCAAATAATAATTTCCTGATTTCAGGAAGATAGTACGCCGCGCCAGGGCGATTATAATCCCTTGGTTCACCCGTCCACAGCGTTTCTTCATTAAACTGTATGCGGTCCTTATCTACCCCGCCGAAAATCATTCCACCCATCCTCCCGTTTCCTATGGGCAACGCATCCGTCCATTTAGCAGCGGCTTGCCGGTACCATAACTTGAGCTCAGGTGTTTTGTTTTGTGCAGATAAGTTGAAAGTATCTACGATAAAAACAAGGAGGCAAATTAATCGCATACCAGGATTTTTAAGATGAAGGGATGAAGGGATGATAGGATTTGGTGCTTCAAAGTCTTTTGACAGGCAACTTAAGATTTTTTATTCAACTACGATATTTTCGGTGATGGCTTCATCTTTTAATGGCTTTTTGAAAAAAATGAAGTTGTTAGCTTTTAATGTTACCTGTTTTGTCTGGCTTCCTTTTAATTGTATGAAGAGATCAGTTCCTTTTACGGGGAAGCAGGTATACACGAATATGTTTTGAGAATTTGTCAGACTTATGGCTGTAACTGATGAAAGCGGATTTAATGTTTTGAGATTACTGATAGTAAGGTTTTTAACATTTTCTGCAGTTATGGAAGAACCTTCTTTGCAGATAATTCGGACGTTATGAAATTCAATATTATTTGCTTCTTTAATCCCAGCTCCTCTTTGCGCATCAAACTGGATATCATTGAAACTGATATCTTCTACCGGCATTTCTTCTAGTCCGGTTATGAAGATGGTATCTTTAGTTTGTGCCATGATATTGCTGAAATGTATATTCCTGAACTGCGGTGTTCTTTCAGAAACGGCTTCGGGTTTTGTCTTTGCATATTGCATATCGAGCACTATTGCCTGGTCGCGGATATTCTTCATAATAATATTATCTACCCTGATATCTTCCACCACTCCTCCCCTGCCTCGTGCTGTTTTAATACGGATACCTCTTTCGGTGCCATCAAAGATACAGTTGATGCCACGTTTGTCTGCTTCTTTGGTAAGAAAGCGGTACATCTCTTCGTTCTTTTTGAAAGTGGCTTCTCTTGCTTCCACCGCATATGGATATTCTTTCAGTTTCACCAATGACGCAAAGGGATGGCTGTTCCAGAGGTACAATGAGTTCATCCGGTTTTCCACCATGGAATCGAGATATTGTAACCAGCGTTTTTTGTCATAGAACCATGGAAATGTTTGCGGCGTGTATGGATACTCGTATACGCCTCTGCCGGGTAAGTAAACAGGTTTCTGTACACCAATGCAGGAGCCACGCAATACCATTTCTGGTTGATCAGTCAGGGATAATTTTTCAGGAAGTTTACCTTGCGTTTGTATCTCGTCTGCCAGTTCGAGGCAGCCATAAAGTACACTGGAAGCATCCGTAAATTAATCATTGAGGAATATATCTTCCCGGGCGGAGTAAAAGTAAGAGAACAATGGTTTATAAAAAATGTATTATATAGCTATGTTGATGGATTATAAGGTAATTGTTAATTCTACTTTGACAAGTCATGAAGTTATTCTGTTGGTTCTGTCGCATGTCTGGGCAGCAAATATATTACACAGAGCTTCACGGAGAAGGCACG
>JBDSBP010000491.1:0-3546 GCA_039921525.1 Chitinophagaceae bacterium
GCGTATCAAAATCTCCAAATTTCTTGTGAAAATTAGTCATCACAGTTGTTGTGGTGTACGTATAGCCAAACAGATCTTTACTCAGGCGTCCGTTCTGATGTAATGGAATCACGGCAGAACCCGGAGCGATGTAAGTATAATCATTAGTGGAGTATTGGTCATAGCCCACACGTGCTATAACATCCCACCAGTTTGTAATTTTGTAATTGGCATTGACGCCGCCGGTGATACGTTTGGTGCCTGAGGTTAACTTGTCTTTATTGATAATCCAGTAGGAATTGTCTGTTTCGTTTTCCAAAGCAACCATTCCTGCAAATTTGCGATATTTTGTCCCATCCAGGTTTGAATAGTTTTTTATATTGAAGGTTTGAGGCCAGCCGTATATCGCCCCCATTGTTTCATTACCACCGCCGCTGTACAAACCGGATGTAGTTAATGTTCTGTTGGTATTGGAATAGGCAATATTTGCATTCAACGTAAGGCGCCCGTATTTTTGTTCGCCATTAAAACGAAAAGTAGTTTTCTTAAAATCTGTGTTGGGAACGATACCCGTTTGATTGTAATTTGAACCCGATAAATAAAAAGAACTGTCCGTTGTTCCGCCGGAGACGCTTACGTTATTATCATACACAATACCGTGTTGAAATAATTTACCAATATTGTCATATAACGTATCTGTTGGTGCAAGTTTTTGTCCCCACGAGTTGTACGTTATGTTGTTAAAAACGCCATTGCTGGCATAAATACCGTTTCCAAATCCAATTTGAGCCTCGGGCAACTTGTTGGCCGAGGAGGTGCTTACTTTACTAGTGACATTAACCTTTACCGTACCTTCCGCTCCTTTCTTTGTGGTAATAATAACAACGTCGTCAGCCGCCCGTGATCCATACAACGCAGCGGCCGCAGCACCTTTCAGCACCGATAAGCTTTCTATATCCTCAGGGTTAACATCCATCACACGATTCGAGTAACTTGTATTACTGCGAGACAAACCATCGGTACCCGTATTACCCGTAACCGTAGTAGAGTTATCATATATAATACCATCAATCACAAATAAAGGCTGATTTTGCCTGCCATCCGATGTAGAGTTACCGCCACGGATGGTAATAGATGCTCCGGAGCCCGCTGAAACGCTGGATTGCGTAACGTTTACACCAGGAACTTTACCTGCTAAAGAATTAACGACATTGGTATTTTTATTTCTCATCAATTCCTGCGCATTTATCTCAGAAACCGAATATCCCAGGGCCTTTCGTTCCTTTTTAAAACCCATAGCCGTAACTACCACATCATCCATCTGGCCGGATTCTCCTTCCGACAAGTGTACCTCCATACCAGCTGTGGCTTTTATCTTTTGCGTGCTATAGCCTACATAGCTAAATTCCAACATAGCGCCTTCATTTACAGTAATGGTGAATTTGCCCTTATTATCCGTAGCGGCCGCCCGGTTTGTGCCACTTATAGCAACCGTTACCCCCTCCAGCGGTGTACCATGCTCAGAAAGCACCGTTCTGCTAATAGGAACCCTTTGGGCTTTGAAATGATATTCACTAAGTTTATGCCACTACATTTCCGCTATTTTTCGTCATTATTTCGGTGGTATTCTTATACCAATCGCTTTTAATAGGATAAGAACATTGGGAGGGATATCAGTTCCTATCCAATACGTACAATCTTTAATATTTACAGGAAAATCCATTACCTCGGCCAGTTGCCATTGGATTTTGAAATAAGAAAAATATAGACATCACTTATAGTGATTCGGCTAAAGTTATACTGCGCTAAGACCTGTTGATGAAAGATCAAGAGAATGGCCTGTTGATACCTGGTGAAAATGATAACAACGGAAATAACACCATTATCATTCATTTTAAAATTCCTTATGCAATGGAAATTATAAAGCGATACGGTTTGGAAGAGAACAGGCAATTGTGTAAATAACCTGGCGGCTATTTACACAGGTAGATAGCTATTTTTTTTATAAAGTTGAACCCATTTATTTTAAAACAATCCACTGCCAGTGTTACTAACTTATACATCCTGATCAATCAGGGAATAAATAGATATGCGAAATCAAATGAAGAAGGAAGCCCATTTTGGATATCAGACGTCAGCATTCAGCTTATGGGTTCTTTTTATGTAAAAACTTTATCCGGTCACAAATTTTATTATCGGCATAAGATATTAAAGGGTTAATAAAAGATAATATCTGATATTCAATGCGTCATGTTATATTTAACTTTACACTAGTGTTATGACAAGTATAAATTGAGGCTTTGGCTATCAACCTTCAGCTAGCTAAAGAAAAACTTATGTATCTTGGTCTGCTGATTTCTGTTAGCTGTTAGCTGTTAGCTGATAGCTGATAGCTGATAGCTGATAGCTGATAGCATTTTTTAATGACTAAGGGAAGCTTCCTGATGTGCTTCAAATTTAATAAGGGTTGCATCTTCCATGTAAGGACGCACTTTCAAATTCATACCTTGTTCCATGGCCGAGATCCAGGTTTCGTTATCAATGCTGGTGGATGCCACCCATTCCTCATCAGTTTGTGAGGCTCTGAATTGCAAGAGAGGAGCCGAATCAGGCCCAGCCGGGTTTCTAAATTTGGTGCTTTTGCCTTCAATGATATCGTCGATCACAATGGCAACTTCTTCAGGCCTCACATGATTCTCCACTGAAGCAGCAAAAAAAGCCAGGAAGCGTTGAACATTAGGATAGTTCGTTTTCCCGGGCATCTGATAGTTTTTTGATAAAATGGGAGTATCAATAACTCCAGGTTCTACTAAAACTACTCTTATACCAAGTGGTTGTACTTCTTGAGCGAGGCATTCGCTAAGAGCTTCAACTGCGGCTTTTGTAGGAGCATATGAAGCATGAAAATTACTATATACCTTACCTGCAACGGAAGAATTATTGATAATTATGCCTGCCTTTCTCACACGCATTGATGGTAGCACCGCCTGGATGCAACGCACCGTTCCAAAATAATTGGTTTCCATATCGTTCCTAAAATCATCCAACAGTAATTCTTCCACAGACCCTAAAGCGCTCACTCCCGCATTATTTATTAATACATCAATAAAACCCTCCTGGTCAAGCACTTTTTTCACGGCTTTTTTAACTGACTCATCACTATTTACATCGAGTGCAAGTGTTTCAATATTAAGATTCTCTTTGTTGCTGATGGAAGATAGTGATGAAACGGAAGGGTTACGCATGGTGGCATAAACTTTATGACCCTTCCTGGCAAGATGAAGAGCAGTAGCCAGGCCAATTCCTGAACTGCTTCCGGTAATGAGAATCACAGACATAATAAATAATTTAGATGTTAATTAATAAATATTCGCAGGAGAAAAAAACTTGATCAATGGCGACATCGCCAACAGGTATTGATTAAAAAAAAGAAGGTACAAGAAGTTTTTATTTAATGCAAGTAATGCAAAAGTTTTTTTTAATGAGACAAATTAAAAAATCTTAAACTATTTAAGGAAGCAAGTCAGTTATGATTCACCCATTTTAACATGATTGTTTGATCGCCAG
>JBDSBP010000492.1:0-3093 GCA_039921525.1 Chitinophagaceae bacterium
GTATCAAATCCAAATTCGCCAGGCAATGGGATGGTGTGAAAAACCCACTCTAATTTCCCGGAAATCACATTAAATGCTTGTATAAAACCAGGAGCAGAACCAGAGCCTTCCATCATAACTGTAGGCATTACAATTAAATCTTCAAAAACAGTACCTGGAGTTCTGGACATTAAATATCTCCCTTCTGCATTTGGACCTAACCCTGACCGTAAGGTCACTCTTCCATTGTCTCCAAAGGATGGTATTGGTTTGCCGGTTTTCGCATCAAGTGCATACAACCACTCATCATATGTACATAGAATCCTGCTTTCATTTTTATTTTCCCAATAAGACACTCCTCTAACTTTTAAAAATCGTTTTGTTTCACTCGGAATAAACTTCCAATTCTCTTGACCGGTTTTCGCATTCAATGCAAAAACACTACCGGCCCCGGATATCCCATACAATATACTTTTAACTATTATTGGGTTACACTGAAAATCACCAGTGTCTCGAGTATTATATTGCCATGCAATCTCAAGTTGATTAACATTGTCTTTATTTATCTGAGATACTGTAGAATAATGGCTCATTTCGTAATCCCCGAGGTATTTCGGCCAATCTACATTTTCAGTACCCTTTTCTCTACAACCAATTAATAAAACAAGAACAAGCGCTCTCGAAACAATAAGCCAAATCAAATTATTTTTGAACATATTTACATATCATTTTTAAATAAAATTCATCACCTCTGACTTGCATGACAATATTGAGCTATACCTCACACCCGACATGCGGATTTAAAAAACTTACATTTTCAACATCAATAAATGACACGAATTCATGAGCGTAGTCAATCTTGTTTTCTAATCTTTGACGAAATAACTGTAACATAAGATTGTTCAGTAAACTACCAGCCAGGATTCTGAACATAATTTTTGTTCAATGTTAGTTCATTAGTGGGAATAGCACTCAAATAATGCCGCGCAGGATTAAATCCATAACCTGCAGGGACTGACTTTTGATAAGGGTCTATGTAGCCATTGGCATTTATATATACATTAGTCCCTACTACCATACTGGGATAATTGGCTTGGACAAACTTTGCGCCCAAGGGTCTTTTGTTCACAAATATATTATGCGCCCGCCATCTCAATAAATCGTCTAATCGCAACCCCTCAAAAGCCAGTTCAACTCTGCGTTCCCGTCTAACTTCGTTAATAATTGGAGAAAGTTGCGGATAATCCCAACCAGGATCAGGAGTTATCAAACTAAAATTCAAATGTGGAACACCAACACGGTCTCTTAATTTATTGATGGTTACATCTAAATCCATTTGAGTAATTTCTCCTAGCTCAGCCCGGGCTTCAACATAATTTAGCAGGACTTCGGCAAAACGGAAAATAATAGATCCAATCTCTGATTCATAATAATTCAACTTCAGATTATCACCCCACATATTTGAATATTTCTTCAATTGATAACCTGTAACATTTAAATAAGACCCAGTTTGATTAATATCAGCTTTCTGAAATAAAGTGGTATCTCCGGTTGCAAGGATATTAACATAATCACCAGGCACCCAAATAGATTGAGCAAGTCGGGGATCGCGGTTCTTAACAACAGTCAGGAGGGTCGCATCGCCGGCATAAAGTGGGATTGATTACAGGAAAGCACTGCCTTTTATATCTTGTTAAATCGATAATGAAATTATTCTTTTTCAATTCATAATAAGGTTGTTCTTTATTAATTGTCTTAAACTGCTTTTGCTGTTCAATATTATATTCGTTTATACACTTTCGTAGTAGTTTTCTACTTCAAATATTTCTTCACTTGAAAGTTCTGTTGAAGTGCCTTTTTAAAAATCAACTTGTTTGAGGTGTTATATAGTAGAACAGCATAGATACCTGTGTCAATATGCGGATGCACTTTTGTTTTAATAGTCACAAAACTTTTTTGGTTCATTTTTGGTTGGTTGCACTGGGGCAATAGCAAACAAATAATAATTGTCAATAATGGAACATTCACTTTCTTGTATAGAATAAGACGCACAGTTACGCTGTGTCCATAAAGTTGCGGGTTAACGTTTGATAGTAATACGCGTATATATGGGCAGGCAGGAGCAGATCAACCGTAAAACGTGATGGTTTTACATAAAAAGGCATGCCTACTTTATTATCCATTTGAGTCAGTTGAATTTTTTAACAGGAGATTTACCGCTCACCTTACATCCTGTGCCTGAGTAGTAGTGAAAGAACTTCACCGTCTGATCTTGATAGCCGGACTCATGGAAAAAATCTATAATCTGGGATACAGATTCGGAGACTTTATTCATAAAAATTTGGCCGGCTTCCTGGAACTGACTGCATCGCCAGAGGCCACCGGCACTTCGGTAAGCGGGAGATTAGAAACTGGCGTCATTTCTGTGGTTGAGGATTTATTATTCCTTTCACTACCAGTATTACATATTTCTTTCTTTTCAAAATCGAAATTTTTATTGGCCTGGACAAAAGAAAGTTTATTATGTTTATAAACGTGTAAGAGGCCCTGGAGTTCTTTACTGCTGTGCGTTTCTTCGCCTAACTTGTACTCAGCCTGTCCAGCATCAGTCCAGAGCTGGGACAATTTTTGGACTGGATAGATTCTGTAAGAACATTGAAATCAAACAAGTGAACCAAACTTCCCCTAAGGGGATGATATTATGGTACGTAACGAAAATAGCCAAGTTGGTGCAGTTTCTTCATGCACTTGTGATAGATCGTCTTCGAGCTAACTTTGAACAACTCCATAACCTTACTTCTCGAAATGGAAATGGGATTTTTAAAGCGGTTTACAAAGTTTTACTCGATTATAACTCAAGAATATCTGAGATTCAACTTACAATCACATTTGTAAATAGAGAAGACGATTGTGTTTGATATCTGTGCCGAAAATAAGACACCTAATTTGAACCATCAGAAAACAATGATAGGGAGGTAAAAAATTTTTAATATATTGACTATCAATCCTTAAATTTAAGGTTCGGAAGGAACATAAATAATAAATGAATTGATAATCAATTAATTATAATATAAAGTGGAGCTGGGGACTTCTGTGTATTCAAGATTATAGATT
>JBDSBP010000493.1:0-5190 GCA_039921525.1 Chitinophagaceae bacterium
ATGCGCCTATTCGCCGCATCACCAGCGTGGATGCACCTATGCACTACGCGCCTAATTTAGTGGCCGCTTACCTGCCAGACGTGCCAAGAACGGTAAAACTGGTGAAAGAGGTTATGTATCTGAAGAAATAAAATAGTTTAACGTATTAAGTTCAAAGTCTAAAGTTAGCTCTCAAGCAACTGAGACACAACTTTACACGTTGAACTTTACACGTTGAACCTTTCACGTTGAACCATACACGTTGAACCATACACGTTGAACCATACACGTTGAACCTTACACGTTGAACCTTACACGTTGAACCATACACGTTGAACGATACACGTTGAACGATACACGTTGAACCTTACACGTTGAATCTTATACCTACCTGTCTTAAAACACACCACCTTTTTGCGTTTACACGCATTGGTCAGCTTCGTATATATTTGCAGGTGGATTAAATAATTTTAAAGTATGTCGAATATCTTGATCATAGATGATGAAAAGTCTATAAGAAAAACGCTGGGTGAGATATTGTCTTACGAAGGGTATAAAATAGATGAGGCAAGCGATGGCGAGGAAGGCCTGAAAAAATTTAAGGAAAAAACATACGATGTTGTTTTATGCGACATCAAGATGCCAAAGCTTGATGGACTCGACTTTTTGGAAAAATCGAGAGAGATAAATGCCGATGTGCCTATTATAATGATCTCCGGACATGGAACCATTGAAACAGCGGTGGAAGCAGTTAAAAAAGGCGCTTTTGACTATGTTGCTAAACCGCCTGATCTGAATAGGTTATTAATTACCATTCGCAACGCCATTGATAAAACATCGCTCGTTATCGAAACCAAGGTGCTAAAAAGGAAGGTGGCAAAGGTGCAGGAGATGATCGGGGATTCGTTACCAATACAAAAGATAAAAGAAACCATAGAAAAAGTGGCTCCAACAGAAGCCAGGGTACTCATCACCGGCGAAAATGGAGTGGGTAAGGAACTGGTAGCTCGCTGGCTCCATGAAAAAAGTAACCGCGCCAGCGGGCCGCTGGTAGAGGTAAACTGCGCCGCGATACCCAGTGAGTTGATTGAAAGTGAATTGTTTGGTCATGAAAAAGGATCTTTTACGTCTGCCATCAAGCAGCGGATAGGCAAGTTTGAACAGGCAAATACAGGCACTTTGTTCCTGGATGAAATAGGTGACATGAGCTTAAGTGCCCAGGCTAAAGTATTACGGGCATTACAGGAAGCAAAAATTACCAGGGTAGGGGCCGATAAAGACATCAGTGTAGATGTTCGGGTGATAGCAGCTACCAATAAGGATCTGCTGGATGAGGTGGAAAGTAAGAACTTCCGGTTAGACTTGTATCATCGCCTGAGTGTTATTCTTATTCATGTACCTTCTTTAAATGAACGTAGGGAAGATATTCCGCTGCTGTCGGAAAAGTTCCTGGAAGATATCTGTTCCGATTACGGTATTGCCAAAAAAGTAATACATAAAAGCGCTCTGGATGCGCTGGCAGAATATAACTGGACCGGTAACATCCGTGAACTTCGCAATGTTATTGAAAGATTAGTGATCTTATCCGGTAAAAGCATTATGATTGAGGATGTTATTAATAATGTAGTTCCGAGGAAATGAGGATTAATGGTTAATGGTTAATTCTACTTTGACAAGTCATGAAGTGTTCTGTTGCATCCCTGTGGAGAAGTCATGGAGTTTCTCGGAGGGCCTCCGTGTATCTCCGTGAACCCTCCGTGCATCTCTGTGTAACAAATATATCTCGCAGCCTTAAAGAATGTTCGAAACAGAACGGTTACTTTTCCGTAATTGAAAAATTACCTATTCGCAAGTTGTTCTATAGAGTAGATTAACGGGCTTTATACTTTTTTGTGAAGCTTTTTACGCAGATAATACCGCTCGGGGTGATGTAAATTTGAATATGCCGACTACCTTAACCGATCACAAAAAGCTGGTTTGACTTGTCAAAGTAGAATTAATGGTTACAGAGGGCTGCATTTTCTATTGGTAGATGATGGCTGTAGCGGAAAGCCGCTTCTCAGAGGCTTAAAAAAACCGGTATTAAATCCTCGACGGTGCTGGCGATTTTTACGAGGGAAGAATCTACCTGAATTTTCTCCAAGGCCGATCCGGAAACGATTATCTTCACCCCGGGAAATTTCAACAGCAGGCATTTAATATACTCATCAGGTTCCCTATTAGAAAAATTAGTGATAGAATGAAAATATAAATGGGTTATTTTCCTGTGATTGTTGTAGTATTCCAGTTCAGGTATCGCTGTATTAGCGCCAAAATATATCGTTTTTATACCATTTTTTTTGAAATGATACTGGGCAATTAATAAAGGTATTTCGTGCATTTCGCCTTCCGGGGCAAAAATGAGGATAGTATCCTCCCGATTTAATTGAGGCGGCACCAACATATCGATAGCCACTATAATTTTTTGTTGAATCAGGCAACTGGAGAAATGTTCCTGCGCAGGTATCAGGTGCTCTGTAACCCATAACAAGCCTATTTTTTCCATAAAGGGATAAAAAACGCGGAGGATCGATTTGTCGAATCCAAAACGCAAAATCGCATGTTGAATAATTTTTTCAAACCGAAGCTGATCATAATCAATACTGGCTTCTATCAACTGTCGAATGCTGAGGTCGTAATTATGCGTTTGTATATTTGCGGATGCAAGTTCTACTACTTCATCCCTAGACAGGTTGGCAATTTTGGAGATTTTATAACCGCGATGGTACAGGTAAGCAATACGCAAAACGGCTTTCAGGTCTTCATTGTCATAGAAACGATGCTGACTGTCCTTACGTTTACAAAAATATAGCCCATGCCGTTGTTCCCAAATACGGAAGGTGTGCGCTTTTATACCGCTCAGCATTTCAATGTCTCGAATAGAAAACTTATTCATTCCTGCCTTAGTAGTATATATCTAGAAAATTAGAACAATCTGCTTGCTTTAACAAATCGTTTGCAGTGGTATTGTAATGTTTTACCTGTTTTATGTACTTATGGGCCGTTAACTTTATAAAGCAAATAATACTATTTAGATTCAGAATGGTATTTTTGCCGGAATTTAAAATATTTAGAATGACTTCCTACCAGATCTTGATTATTGCTTTCATTTCTTTATTACTGGTATTATTGCCTGCACCCGGTATGTACACTATGTTCAAAAAGGCAGGTTTACCAGGATGGAAAGCCCTGATCCCCTTCTATAATATAGGCGTGATACTACAATTGGCTCAACGGCCCAAACATTGGTTTTTCTGGCAATTCATTCCGGTAGTCGGGTGGTTTGTGGTACTCGGAATATATGTTGAATTCGTAAAGCCTTTTGGAAAATTTTCATTTTATCAGCATGTTTTAACGGTACTGGCTTCGCCTCTATATTTCTTATATATAGGTCTGAATAAAAAGGATAAGTTCCTCGGTGTAACCTATGTACTGAACCATAAAAAATCATCTGCGCGGGAATGGATCGATGCCGGTATTTTTGCCATAGTGGCTGCAACACTCATCCGGTTATTTGTATTTGAAGCCTATACCATCCCCACGGGTTCTATGGAAAAAACTTTATTGATAAATGATTTTTTGTTTGTCAGTAAATGGACGTACGGGCCACGCGTACCTAATACGCCTTTGTCAGTACCATTCGTTCATCATACCCTTCCTGTTTTTAATACCAAATCCTATTCTGAGTTAATAACACTGCCGTATATACGCTGGTTTGCAAGCCCGGTGAAACGCAACGATGTGGTGGTATTTAATTTCCCTGCCGGTGATACGGTTATTAATAAAGATGAATTTCAGTCGGCACGCCCTTATTACGATGTAATCCGGGGAATGGGTAACGGCAACCCTGATGTAGGAAGAAAAATAGTTATGGAAGACCCGGATAGCTACCCCCTTATTGTAAGGCCGGTTGATAAGAAAGAAAATTATATTAAAAGATGTGTAGCCATTGCCGGGGATACACTGGTTATTAAAGATGGGTTGGTGTATGTTAACGGGATGCCTCCGTTTTTGCCACCGGCTTCCGAAATGTATTATTATGTGGAAACCAATGGTCAGCAACTGGATGAAACAGTAATGCTCGACGAATACACTGTTAAAATGGATGAACCGGATGAGTTCGGAAGTACCGGTCAGCCTAACACTTTCAGGATGCTGCTCACTAATGAAGCGAAAGATAAAATGCTAAAAAGCGGGCTGGCAAAAAAAATAACACCAGAGTTAAATACTCAACATGAATTATATCCCTACGATACCATTCATAAATGGACGGAAGACAATTACGGCCCGATATGGATACCTAAGAAGGGCTCGGTGCTAACAATAACTCAAGAAAATTATACTATGTATGAAAGAGCCATCCGCGATTTCGAACATAATAAACTGGAAACCAGGGATGGCAAGTTCTTTATCAATGATAAGGAAACCAACCAATACTCTTTTAAAATGGATTATCATTGGATGATGGGAGATAACCGCCATGGTTCACAGGATTCAAGATACTGGGGTTTTGTTCCGGAAGATCATGTAGTGGGGAGCGCCTCGCTGATATGGATGAGTTTCGATCACGGGATACGGTGGAAGCGGTTGTTCAGGAAGATCAGGTAAGAGGTATGAGGTATGAGGTGTGAGGTATGAGGTATGAGGAAACCCCGATAGGGTTGACTTCTAAACTTTCATTTATTTAAAATCCATGATCATGAAGCAGGAAAACTACCAGTTTTCATTCGATGTATATGATTCCATCCATGAACTGGAGGAAGCTGACGCATGGTTGTTGCGCGAGGCCCAGGAGGTTACCGGGCTTGCTTATGCCCCTTACTCTAATTTTCATGTGGGTGCTGTAGCCAAATTAATCAATGGTGAAATCGTTGCAGGCTCGAACCAGGAAAACGCGTCATACCCTGTTGGTCTATGTGCCGAGAGGGTGTTGTTAGGATCTATCTCTTCTTTATATCCAAAAGTTCCGGTTGAGTCCATCGCTATCAGTTACCAGAGTGAAACCTCCAGCAGCGATCATCCTATCGCGCCTTGCGGAATGTGCCGCCAATCTCTCCAGGAGTATGAATCCCGAACCCAACATCCTATCAGGCTTATACTCGGTGGCATGGAAGGTAAAATCTATATAATACGCAGCGCTACTTTGCTGCTGCCGTTTTCATTTAGCAAAGA
>JBDSBP010000494.1:0-8359 GCA_039921525.1 Chitinophagaceae bacterium
ATTTTCACAACGACTTTATTCAATAAATCGATGAAAAGGAAGAGTTCTGTAGTAACATTTATGAATTTGCTATAATGGTAAATTTTATCCCGTTTGAAACCTGGTAGTTCATGAAAAATATAACAAACATAATATCCGTTTTATTTTCCCCGGATTCGATTATAACATAATTAGCCCAAATTGAGCAAGCAGCGGGTTTTTGCTTGAAGGCCCTGGGAATTTATAGTCGTCAATTAAATTTATAAAAAAAAGTTTTGATATTTGTATTCGTATGTTAGACTGATCTTTATTACGATTATTGATGGAATAGGGCTTAACCTGCCATGTTGTAATATGATGCCAAAACATCGGCAAGTACTTATTCATCGTAGAGATCAATCTTTTTTGCAAGAACCAAAAACACATTTCAAAACATACAATTCACATTAACTATTTGTACATTACAAGTTTGAACCGGGTACTGCAATGCGATGATTTATTTGCGATCAACGACAGGATAATCAAGTAGCCGGCATTGAGGCTGACTTTTATGTTTTTAGTCAACCCCTTCATACTGCATATGGCACCGGGATGCGGATATATGCATTAATGACAATCGATATAAATCCTACCCTTTTGTTATGAGGAATAACGTTACTATCCTGGTAATATAAACGAGCCATAAGTAAAGTACTTTGCTGTGCCTCGTTTTTCATATCTGGTATGATGATAACATGCTTTGATACTTCTAAAACCAACTTGACATATGCGAAAAAATCCCATTGCTCATCTTCAGAGCATAAGCCTGATCTTGCCACCGCCGCATTATTTACTGCCAATGCACCAAGCGAGTTATACCCACCAGGCATCGTAAGTACCGAATCAAGATTTACACATTTTATGGTAAATGAAAGAACACGCGAGCTCTGTGGTGAATTCTACCGGTGGGAAGACCTGGTACGAACAGAAACATTTTATGATAGGACCAAACTGTTTAATGCGGATGTCAGTCCTTCATTTGCACCTTTTCACAAATTGCGTCCCATTCCGTACCTGCTAATGATCGCGCAATCGGTAAATGGAAAACCCATGACAGGTGCCGATATGGCTGCCTATCAAAATACGGGGTACTAGAGAGTGGCTATGAGGTATGAGGTATGAGGTATCAGGTATGAGGTATGAGGTATGAGGTAGTTGTAGGGGCTGGGCTTGCCCCCGCCCTGACCGCACCTGAGGCATGATTAAAAAATATTAACGCCTACATAACCAGATAAATAACTTTTAAGTTATATGAAAGTCTCTCATGAATTGAGAATTCAAACGTCAGGTGAGATAACTTTTAAAAGTAGCATGATTAACTACGTAATTATTACCAACCTGGGTTATGTTAAATAGTAGGTATGAGGTTGGAGGAATCCGCTTTTCTGCGTTCTCTCCTGATACCTCATACCTTATACCACATACCCCATACCTCATACCTCATACCTCATACCTCATACCTGATACCTGATACCTCATACCTGAATGCTGATAGCTGATGGCCAATGGCCGTTACCGTTATGTCCAAATGGAAAGATTCACTCGTGGTTGGCCAGGCAATAATCTTTACCGCGATATCCGGCGTTCTTCCAGTAACCGTAATATAAACAGTATGAATGTCTCCTGGTAATGTAGGAATAACCTGCCAATCATATCCAAAGGATAAATGCTAAAGCAACTGTTTATCTTTCTTTAACAATTTTTCATCTTTTTTATTCACATCCTTCATCATCGTAAAATTATCCCTGATCTCCCCATCGGCGCAGATCCATTTCACGTTGAGTTTATTTCCGGTTACCTCTACCATTAATGCACCGCCCACCTGGTTGTTGGAATAAAACATAGCCTTGTGCGGATACGAAGCTTTAGCACCACCCTGTGCGCCGGCTGATCCGCTGACTACATATACTGTTCCTGATGTATTGGTCTTACTCTTGGTGTAGGGCGCAGAATTCTTGCTGCCATCGTATAAACCGGTGGAGTTGCTAACGTTGTTTTTTACTGAATCAAAATCATTCTCCATACCAAAATATCCTTTCATCAATTTACTTCTTTCATAAACGTGGCTATGACCATTCAGCACAAGGTCCACCCCGTTATCCTCTAATATTTTTATAAAGTTTTGCCTGATATTTACGAGTAATAATTCTTTATCGGAATCGTGAGAGCCCATGGTATAGGGTGGATGGTGAAAATATGCCACTACCCAGGTTTTGTTTTTGTTTGCTTCAAGGTCTTTTTTCACCCAGGCTACCTGCGCACCATCCAGGTCGAACATGGCTTTGCCCATTTCGTCTTTGCCATAGGAATCCAAAGATAAAAAGTGCACGTTACCAATATCAAATGAGTAGTAGGCCTGCGCAGTTGAAGGCACTCCACCCGCTTCACCATGCGTGGGTACGGTGAAGTTTTGGTAATAAGCAATTTTATACTGGTCCTTTTTGCCAGCCGACTTAATATCACCGTAATCGTGATTGCCGGGAGAAGGAAACAAAGGATATTTTTTTAAGAACTGGTTCTTATAGATATTAAAAAATTTTGCCTGGAACTCTGCGTCTGTACCATATGAATAAGCATTATCGCCTAGTAATATCCAGGCATTCAAATCATTTGTCCCCATATATTTCATCACCGCATCCCTGACTTTACGCTGGTTGACGGAATTATTACCACAGTCTCCAAATGCTGCAATACGCAATGGCATCGTGCTTCCTGGCTCAGGTAAGGTATAAAAATAATTATTAGCGCCCGACTGTATGGTATCCTTATAACTGCCAATAGAATAATAATATCTGGTGTAAGGTTTTAAGGCGTTTAATCGTACAATGTGATCGGTAGCCAAGGTTGAATCATCTACAACCATAGATAGTTTTGCGGAATCAGAACCATATACCACTCGACTTCTGTCAGAGGCATTGGTTCGCCACCTGATCGTCATGCCAGTAGCAGACGCCATCTGTAAGTATGGACCTCTTAATAGTTCTGGCATACCAGGATTTCTGGAAGGCACAGGATCTTCTTCCTGTGAGAGTGCGGAAAAAGAAACGGCAATTAGGGTTAAGCACAAGATTGGATAAGTTAAGAGCTGCCTTTTCATTGTTTTTTATTTAATGTTGCCTGATTGAAATGTAGTTGATGATTCATCGGTCAGTGTGTTGATAAACTGTATTAATTGTGTCGTTTCCAGTGTTGAGAGATTCAATGGTGCAGGAGACAGTGTTTGTAACTCATTCAGGATTCCAATGCCTTGTCCACCACCTTTATTATAAAATTCAATAAGCGTATCTAATGAACCAAATGCCCCGTTGTGCATATATGGCGGCGTTTTAGCAGCATTGCGCACCGTGGGTGTTTTAAAAGAACCATCATAATATTTAACAGGATATGTGGTAAACCGGCCACGGTCAGTGTCTTTTACGGGATGATTCATATCGTCGTTAGTGGTAGTGCCGATCACTTCATATTCACTAACATTGTAGTAGGGTGGTAACAAGGAGTTGAAGACGGGAGCAAAATGACAGGTTGCGCACTTTGCCTTTCCCATAAAAAGATCAAAACCTTTTACCTCGTTCGCATTCATAGCAGTTTTATCACCCTGGATATATTTGTCAAATGCAGAATTCATCGGGTTAAGCGTTTGAATGTATGCTGCTAATGAACGGGCTATTTCATTCAATCCCAAAGAATCACTTTTAACAGAAGGATATACCCGACTAAAAAGATTGCGATAAATACTGTCCTGCATTAGTCGTTGCATTATCACCTGTTCATTGCCGTTCATTTCTTCCGTGTTCGCTATCACTGTTCTTACAAGTTCAGGGATGGAGACGGCTCTTCCATCCCAGAATTGTGCATGCTGTAATCCTGCATATAATAATGTTGGTGCATTACGTGTAACTGTGCCATGCCCATTGATTGTGGCGCTTTTTGGCAGCATATCAGTAAAGTATTTACCAGGCTGGTGACAGGAGGCACAACTTCTAGTGTTGTTGATAGAAAGCGCATTTTCTGAGAACAGCATTTCGCCCAATTGTGTAAGATCGTTGGTTGAAATAAATGTATTTTGAAATTTTGCCGCCTTCAGTGCTCCCTTGCTGAAGATATTGGGAACGTCATAATTAAGATAACCGGAAGTATTTAATTCAAGATGTAATGATTTAATAAAAAGCCCCAATGTTGTTTGCAATGGAAGACCGAACCGTTGTAAAAATTCCATTCGTAGAAACGTGTCAAAATTGGTATGCGCTGCTAAATATTTCTCCGTCTCTTCCAACTGATTACTAAGCTTTTTGCCAATAACCGGACTTAGGGGTATGTAATAATTTAATACTTCGTGAATAGCGGTAGTCGCGGTATTCGCTTCCGTTATTCCCGTTTTAAGTTCAGGTGCGTCATAACCGGTAATGTATAAAGTGAGTATCCTGATTAATTCTATCCGTACACTTTCGAGGACCTGCGCATCCGTAATGGAAAATTGATAAAGAAGTGATCTCAGATCTTCGGCAGAACTATACAATACCTCGGACTGGATCAATAATTCCTTTTTCTGATCCTGCAGGTCTGGCTGGTATAAGAGGCTTTCTATTTGCTGCAAACCCATGGGTTCTATAAGTTCCAGCTCCGCGTCTTCTACTTCCGTTATGGGCGCTGCGTTGTATAGGTGCGCTTCGCTGGGAAAAAAATATTCCAGGAAAAAAGCTATTTTTTTATATTGGTTCCTGCAGGTGATCAGTGCTGTTTTTGCGTTGGAAATATTTTCATGGCTGTTTGTGTCGATAGCTGTAATGGTTTCGTGAAGTTTCGCAGTGATGGTGGAAAAAATGGTTACCTCTCTATTAAAATAATCAAGTGTACGATCTACGGTACTGATATTATTCGGTGTAAAGGATATTTGTGTGCTGGCAGTAACACAAATTATACAAAGAAGAATAAGGGGCTTTTTCTTCATTAAAGGGAATTGTCATTCTTATGGTTACAATTATTTCCTTTCAGAATTACTCACAAAAGCAATCCTTTTACTATCTGGTGACCACGAATTTACATTAATAGTCCCCTGCCCACCATATAAAAAAGCAATCACTCTCGGCGCACCGCCTGAAACGGGCATTAACCGCAACATCACTTTTTTATAGGATGGGTGAGAAGCGGGATCAATATCTGTAGGAAAGGAAATCATGATCATCCATTTGCCATCAGGAGAAATATGCGGGAACCAACTGTGGTACTCATCAAATGTGAGCTGTTCTTTAGCCGAACCATCAGCCCTCATTCGCCATATCTGCATGGTTCCGGTTGGGTTGGCATTGTAATAGATATACTTTCCGTCAGGAGAATATTCTGGGCCATCCACATGGCCGGTGGTGTTGGATGTTAAGGCGGTTTCTACCCTTGTATTTATATCGACTTTATACAGGTTGTAAATTTTTCTGCCATCTCTCATTCCAACCACGGCAACTTCTTTTCCATTTGGCGCCCAGCCATGCCAATAGGAAGGCGTTTGTTCTGTAATTTGTTTCGGCGTGCCTCCAGTCAGAGGAAGTGTGTAAACGGTTGAACCTCCACCAGTCCCCTGCCTGGAATGACTGATAGCAAGCATTTTGCCGTTAAAGGAAATACCATGATCGTTATTTATTCTTTTTAAAGTATCTGTGTTTACCTTTTCAGGAGTTCCGCCTTCAATTGGAATGGTGTATAAAGAACCGCCTTCATTATACAACAATTTTTTCCCGTCAGGCATCCAGTTTGGTGCTTCGAATTTACCCGCCGATTCCCGGATCACTTTTCTTTTCCCATCAAACACATTCATTACTTCCAACCGGCATCCTACCACACCCTGGATCGGTGGTAGCTTTACCTGCGGGTTAGGATGAAAGCTTTCCGGAATGGGCCTGTCAATTCGAACGTTCCACATTTTCGCTTCTTCTACTTTATCCGAATCATGAGAAGAAATAAACAATCCCACCAACACAGAATCTTTCAGGTTGGGCATTTCCTGCGTAGTTACTTCCTGGAGGGGTTCGCCCCAGTTTGCTACCCGCATAATTACTTTTTTACCGAAGCGTTCTAATTGAATGGTACGGAAAAGTGTTTTTTTCGCGTAAAAAGTTTCATCTTCCGGGTCTCTCATAAAGGCCCCTCTTAAAGACCTCCATTGCAATACCGTAAGTCCGTCGCCATGAACCACCGCGTTAACGCTTGCTGCGCCTTCATCCGGAGATTCTCTTATCATCCAGCCTATTTTACGGTGACCATTCCCCTGGGCGCCCATAAATTCAAAATCTGCAGTGAGAATAAAATTGCCGGCTATCTTTTTATAAAGGTATTGAAATTCATCCCTGTTGAACCAGATATTGTAACCTGAACCTTTCATATAATAAGTTTGGGTAGAGTCTTCAAACCTGGCTGAGCCGGTATTTTTTGGCTTGCCGATGTCGGCTGCTTTGTCAAAAATTCCGATAGTATTATTTTGGGAGAATAATAGCTTATTAAATAGAAATAAAATAAGAAGGCAGACAACTTTCATACAACGATATTATAGTGAATGATATGATGATGGCATCGCAAATCTAATTCGCAAATGTCAAATCAAAGAATTATCATTATGCTATAAATATTATTTAGCATCTGCCTCCTTGTCATTTCAGCTCAAAGGGCCGTAAACGGTTGGATTAGGATACCCTTGCGCGCTTCTCTGAAACAGTAATAGGAGATGAAATGATACCTGATATAATATTTAACTTTGAAAATGGCCGAGCAGATAAACGATAAAAAGGTTTTCACCCTGTTACAAGTGATGCAAAGCATCCAGCAAACACTTGCAGAACGATATAAATCTTCCTTCTGGGTGAAAGCGGAAATGAATAAATTAAACTATTATCCGCAGTCTGGACACTGTTTCCCGGAACTCGTTGAAAAGAGAGATGGTAAGGTAATAGCCCAGGTCAGGTCTACCTTGTGGCGGGAAGATTTTATACGGATCAATCGTGTCTTTCAATCCATTGTAAAAGAATCGTTGAAGGATGGGATAAAAATTCTTTTCTGCGCCAATATAACTTTTGATCCTACTTATGGACTTAGCCTTCGAATAATAGACATAGACCCCAGCTATTCCCTTGGAGACCTGGAGAAGGAAAAAGCAGATGCTATTGAAAAGCTTAAACAGGAAGGGATTTACGATATAAACAGATTATTTAAACTACCCTTACTACCTAAACGCCTGGCAATTATTTCCGTAGATACCAGTAAAGGATATGCGGATTTTATGAATGTAATTAAGGCCAACGAAAATGGGTATACATTCTTTCAAATGCTTTTCCCTGCGTTGTTACAAGGTGAGAAAGCCATCGATTCGATTATTAACCAGTTGCGCCGAATAAAAAAAGTACAACACCATTTTGACGTTGTTGCTATTATGCGGGGCGGTGGCGATGACATTGGGTTATCCTGTTACAATAATTTTCGCCTGGCTAAAGAAGTGGCCCTTTTCCCGTTGCCGGTAATTACAGGAATAGGACATTCTACTAATGAAACGGTTGTAGAACTGGTAGCTTATGAGAACGCTATCACACCCACAAAACTGGCAGAATACCTTTTGCAGAAATTTGATAAATATTCCATTCCATTACATCGGGCGGAAGAGAAGATCATGGATATGTCGAGGAAAATTTTACACGATGAAAGGGTGCGATTTCGCAATGCAACCAGGTATTTTCGCTCCATTACGAGCAATGAACTGATAACAAGCGTCAACGAAATCATTAACTTACGAAGAGCCTTATTCCAGCAAACAAAATTCCGTTTTAAGAGTGAGCTTAATGAATTAAATAGCCTGGAACGAACCATCAATAACCTAAGTCCGGATAATGTTTTAAAACGTGGTTTCAGTATTACGATGTTAAATGGAAAAGCAATAACCAGCTATAAGGAGGTTAAACAAGGGGACATAATAGAAACAAAGGTTTTTAAAGGACTCCTGCAAAGCAGCATTAATAAAACAACCAAATAGGGCGGATTATGAATATAGAAACAATACCCAATTATACAGAAGCATTCGAAGAATTGCAAGGGATAGTTTCAGAAATTGAAGGAGGAGCAATTTCAGTAGATGAGCTTTCTCAAAAAGTAAAAAGAGCCGCTATGCTCATAAAAATTTGCAAAGCGAAATTGACATCTACGGAAGAAGATGTTGATAAGATATTGAAGGAGATGGAGGAATAATGGTTAATGGTTAATGGTTAATTCTACTTTGACAAGTTAAACCGGCTTTTATTATCAGTTGAAGGTAGTCGGCATATTCAAATTTACATTACCGGAGCCGCCGTTCAATTTCGAACATTCTTTA
>JBDSBP010000495.1:0-2816 GCA_039921525.1 Chitinophagaceae bacterium
CCATACGCAAAGTAATGTTTGAGGATCATTCAGCTAAAACTTTTATGCGTCCTGAATGGAAAGCCTACTTGTTAGAATTACGGAAACAAAAAGGGAAAAGTGAGCTGGTCTTATTTCTTAAATGGGATCGTTTCAGCCGTAATGCGGGGGATGCCTATCAGATGATTAATACTTTACGGAAATTAGGCGTAGAGCCTCAAGCCATTGAACAGCCTTTAGACTTATCCATTCCTGAAAATAAAATGATGCTCGCCTTTTATTTAGCCGCTCCGGAAGTGGAAAATGACAGGAGGGCATTAAATGTCATTCATGGAATGCGTAGGGCAAGAAAGGAAGGCCGTTACATGGGTTTAGCACCTATCGGTTATACAAACAAGATTGATGAAGCCGGAAGAAAGTACATCGGAATATATCAACCGCAGGCAGGTATTTTAAAGTGGTCTTTTGAGGAGATAGCCAAAGGAGTTTATAATACCGAACAGGTATATAAGAAAGCAAGGGAAAAGGGATTTAGCGGTACCAAAGGTCTGTTCTGGTTTGCGATCCGTAATCCTGTTTATTGCGGAAAGATATTTATACCCAAATACAAGGATGATGAAAGTCGCTTTGTAAAAGGCTTACATGAAGCACTGATACCAGAAAGTTTATACTACGAAGTACAGGATGTGCTGGACGGCAGGAAGAGAGGAGAATACAGGCTAAAAGTAGTTTCCAATGCTTCATTACCGCTAAGGGGCTTTCTGCTGTGTCCTGATTGTAACAAGGTACTAACGGGCAGTGCATCAAAGGGGCAGACGAAGCATTATACCTACTACCATTGTGTTTTAGGCTGTAAATTCCGTCATAGGGCAGACGCAATAAATGAACAATTTGTAAACGAACTTAGAAAGTATATCCCAAAACCAGAAGTTGCAGAACTATTTAAGTTAACCTTGCAGGAAGCCTGGCAACGTCAATCCGGGCATATAGTAGATGACAAAAAGCAATTACTAAAACAAATTAAGGAACTTACGGATAAAGTTTCCTACATACGGGAATTGTTATCCTCTAAGCAGATAGAACCCGAAGATTTCAGGGAAATGAAATCGGATTATAATAGTAGAATCGAGAAGTTGGAATCCAAATTGAGCGGTCTTCAACATGATGACATAAACATCAAAGACCTGCTAAATAAAGGGATTGACAATCTATTGAGACTTGATCAAGTGTATGAAAGTGCGGATATAAACCAGAAACGGGAAGTCATTAGTTCGATATTCCCTGAAAAATTTCATTTTGAAAATAATTTACTTCGAACTGAAAGAGTGAACGAAGCTGTAATGTGTATCTACAAGATAAACAGCAACTTGGATCAAAAAAAAAGAGGACAAAACAAGTCTGATTCTGTTTTGTCCTCTCAAGTCGGGGCGGCAAGATTCGAACTTGCGACCTCCTGCTCCCAAAGCAGGCGCGATAACCGGGCTACGCTACGCCCCGAACTCGAAAACACTGCTTACCCCGGTTAATTGGTAAATCAGCCCTTCAAAATAGCCTGAAAATACCCATGGCCATTTATTCATGGCGTGCAAATGTAGGGATTAACAATTTATCCTCCAAAGAAGATTTGAGCAGAATTCCCCGGAATCAGAGAATTTACAGAGTTAAAGCCCTATCTCCAGGATTCTGCCAATTCTAAAAATCTGTAAATTCTGCTCCAGACAATGAATTTAAGAGATGCCATTTACCTTGCTAGCCAACCTCCCCTCCCTCTTACCCTTAACCATCCCCCACCCCGACATCGCCTTTAAAACCGGAATCAATGTTTCGCCTTCATCAGTCAATTTATACTCCACCCTGGGTGGCGATTCGGCAAAAATCTTTTTAAAGATAAAGCCATCTTTTTCCAGTTGTTTTAACTGGATAGATAGCATCTTTTCCGTAATGCCAGGTATAAGTTTCTTAAGCTCACTAAAACGTCGCTTCCGTCCTATCAGGTACCACAGCACTACCGTCTTCCATTTTCCACCAATATAATTCATGGTAAGATCCATAGGACAATGAAACAATTTCTTTTTATGTGTATTAACCAATGTTTTAATTTGCTCTTTCATAGAAATATTTTCACTTGTAAGATACTGCCATCCCTGATTCCGTCATAGAGTATATTGGCTGTCATCACTAACAGCTATTGGCAATATTATAAAAGGAAGTTATTATTGCAGTTAAAAGCATCACATCTTCATAAGACAATAGCTGCATCCTCCTGGTGATAACAGAAGGTTAATAGCTGAGAGCAAAACACAAATATCATGAAAACTATTCCAACATTGTACGAATGGGCGGGAGGAAAAGTAAAACTCGAGCTACTTACCGATGTTTTTTATAACAAAGTATTAAAGGATGATTTAATTGGGCCCGTGTTTAAGAATATGTCGGGAGATCATTCCAAACATGTGGCGCATTTTATTGCTGAAGTATTTGGTGGACCGAAATTATACACGGAAGAAGACGAAGGCAGTCATGCGGGTATGGTAGCGCATCACCTGGGTAAAATGCTGGATGAGAAAAAACGAAAGAGATGGCTGGACCTGTTGCTGGTAAGTGCCGATGAAATTGACTTGCCATCAGATCCCGAGTTCCGATCGGCGCTTGTAGGCTACCTGGAATGGGGAAGTAGGCTGGCGGTAATCAATTCTACCACTAATGAAAACCCTATTGTAGAATCAGAGCCCATGCCGAAATGGGGTTGGGGTGAACCCGGCGGGCCCTATCAGCCGTGAGAGATGAGGTATGAGGTATGAGATTTATTAATTCCATAAAACATCATTTACGGATCT
>JBDSBP010000496.1:0-3657 GCA_039921525.1 Chitinophagaceae bacterium
CGCCCTGTTGCACTGGGGGAGCTGTTGATAGAATATGAAACCGTTTCTTATTCAGTCAGGGCGGGGGCAAGCCCGGCCCCTACAAACACCATTGACGATGGGGTGGACTGTCGATAGAATATGAAGCGTTCTCGATTCGGTCAGGGCGGGGGCAAGCCCGGCCCCTACAAACGCCATTGACACTGGAGTGGACTGTCTATAGAATATGAAGCGTTCTCTATTCAGTCAGGGCGGGGGCAAGCCCGGCCCCTATAAACGCCATTGACACTGGGAGGAGCTGATGAAAGAACATGAAACCATTCCTAATCTATCAGGGCAGCTCAATACCCCGGATTCTGCGTTATCGTCCCACCCGATTTATCAATCTCACCTTGCGGTATTGGAAAACGGTAGTTAAAATCTTTAAAATTTTTCCCTATCGCCGTCAATACTTCTTTGGCTATTTTCCATCTTTTCAGGTCGTTGAATCGTTGAGACTCGAACCCTAGCTCCACTCTTCTTTCATGCATCAACCAGTTTTTAACTTGCGTTTTATCGGTGGATAAAACACTCCTGTCTGGCAATGTACCTGCTGGCGGTAGAGTGCCGTCAACACTAACACCTGTTCTTGCACGTTGCCTTATTTTGTTAATGATTGCAATAGCTTCCGGAAACTTAGCTGTTTCAAGATAGGCCTCAGCTTTCCATAAAAGAACATCTGCCATACGGATGTATACCTTGTTACTGGGAGCGTCATCATTTCCTTTGTAAACAGTGTTTGTTGAACCTAACAATTTATAAACAGCCTTTTTACTAACGTCCACTGAATAACCCAATCTTGGATCATTCGTTTCAAACTCATTTAAAAAACTAGTGGTAGGAGCAATAAAACCCCAATCCAAAGGCGCGCAAATGCCATTTCCATTTCTGGGTAAAACGCCTGACTTATGATCATAGGCAAAAATCACTTCGTTATCTATAAATTCTTTGCTTACGCTAAAATTGTCAAAATAATTAGGGTTTAATGAAAAGAAATTTGTACCCTCTAATTCTGTTACAAGCGTGATAACATCCGCCCATTTTTGATTATAAAGCGCCACCTTAGCCTGCATGGCGATAACGGCTCCTTTGGAAACTCTCCATTTATCCGTGTTATCAGAATATTTACTGTTAGGCAGCAGCGGCTTTGCCAGGGCAAGGTCGGCGCTTATCTGTGCCCAGATTTTATCCACAGTTTCTCTTTTTGCTACATTGTAAGCTTCCGCAAAATTTGTAAGAGGTTTTACTAACAGTGGCACATCAGCGAAATTATTAACGAGGTCGAAATAATAAAAAGCTCTTAAGAAAGATACTTCTCCCAATAACCTGTTCTTAACAATTGGGTCGATAGTGATTTTCGTTGACAAAGCAGGATCCGTTAAATAACTGATAGATAAGTTCGACCGGGAGATGCCTTCGTAATCATAACTCCACTGACCATTAAAACCCGGATTCGAAGCAGTATAATTAAAACTGGAGATCTGATCCATCCATGCCTGGTCGCCATCAGGATTCCATTTTTTTAAGACATCATCTGAAGCCATATCCTGTAAAATGATGTCATCCCGAAATACCGTTCCAAGGTCCCATCTCCATTCGTTCAACACGTTTAATGTATTGGAAAGCATCTGGTAGCTGGAGGTTACTGAAGAGTTTACCGTGTTAATAGTTGGGTCGGTGTTTATCTGATCAGGGGTGAGTAAGCCTATTGGTGGTTTGTGCAATTGCTTGTTGCAACCGAAAACGGAGATAACACAGATCAACACAAGTATTTTACAGATCGATTTCATACAAAGATTTTTAAATTAATTCAATCAATTAGAATCTCACATTTATTCCAAATAAAAATGCTTTTGACTGCGGATAGGTTCCGCGATCCACCAGGTCAGTAGATTCAGGATCAAGGCCAGTATATTTTGTGGAAGTAAACAGGTTTTGTGCAGATATGTAGATTCGTATATCCTGAGCTCTCAGTTTTGAAATAGGGGGTAAACTTTTTAAAGAATAACCCAGCTCCAGGTTTTTAAGTCTTAAATAAGAAGCGTCTTCTACGAAGATGCTGGATTTTTTACTGCTTCCATTATCGTTAAAAGTTGTTCGTGGAATAGCGTTGCTGGAACCGTCTCCATTCCACGCGTTTAACACGCTTACTGTATGGTTAAAAGGGCGACTATCATAATCGGTAATTTGTTTGGCATCATTGTAACGGTCTACACCATTTACCCCCTGGAATAAAACAGAAAGATCGAAACCCTTAAATCCGCCGGATAAATTTAAGCCATAAGAAAGTTTTGGGATGGGGCTTCCTATGTAATCACGATCGTTATCGTTAATTATGCCGTCTTTGTTAATGTCCTTAAACCGTATGTCTCCAGGTTTGTCGGGTGGATTAGTAGTTCCAGATAAATGACTTTTTATTTCCGCCTGGTTTTGATAGATGCCTTCCATTACATAACCATAGTATGCATTAAGTGGATGACCAGCTTCTGTTTTATATACGTCGCCTATGATATTTGGCAGGTTAGGATGTAATTTTTCCACCCGGTTGGTTATTGTAGCGATGTTTGCATTGATGCTATACCGGAACAACTTGTTACTGTTTTTGAAGTTAAGCGCCACCTCAATTCCCTTATTGCTAACCTCTCCGGCATTCACGATAGTTGGTGATACATTTCCCACAATAGATGGCAATGAGATAGGTAATAAAATATCGGAAGTCTTTTTGTCAAAATAGTCAACAGATAAGAAAATCTTGTTATTGAGAATTCCCACATCTACTCCTATATTATTCTGTACGGTGCTTTCCCATTTTAAATCAGGATTTCCGTAACGTGAGATAAGGTATTGATCGCCTGATCTCCTAAGTAAAGTGAGAAATGCATAGTTGTCTATCTCCTGGTTACCCAGCTTACCTGTGCTGGCCCTGAGTTTCAAGTCGGATAACCAACTGACATCTTTCATGAAATTTTCATTAGATATTTTCCAACCTGCGGAAACAGATGGGAAGTACCCCCATTGATTATTTTCAGCAAACCTGGAAGAGGCATCTGCCCGTAAATTGGCCGTGACCATAAACCGCGTATCATACATATAGGTTGCTGAACCGAAAATGGAGAACAATGACCATTCTGATGCGGAGCCGCCGTTCCAAAGATCCAGTTGGGTACCACCGTAGTCGATATATTTAAATGTTTCATTAGTATAATCAAACCTGCTCCTGGTTGCGCCGATGGAAGAAGCGTAGTTTGTAATGTATTCGGTTCCTACCAGTGCGTTTATAGTATGCTTTTGAAACGTTTTATTATAATTCAGGGTGTTGTTCCAGGTAACAGTCGTTTCTTCACCCCTGTTTTCGGTTAAACTATTCGGACGATTTTTTCTTCCCAGCCCTTTGTCGGTGGCATTTCCCCCGCCATCATCATCACCAAAATTTTCATTAAATGCCTTATTGTGCAGGAAGGTAAGATCAACGCCCAGGTTGGTTTTGAATTTCAATTCTTTATTTCTTAGAAAAGCGTACTCCGCATATACGTTGCCGAAAGTTTTGAAGTTATTTCGCCTGTCGTCGGTAAAATAGGCCAGGGCAACAGGATTGCTGCTAAACTCATATCGGTTATCGCTGCTGTTCCAGGGTTTTTT
>JBDSBP010000497.1:0-6616 GCA_039921525.1 Chitinophagaceae bacterium
TGTTTGGTTTTGATAGTCTTTTACATATATAGAGGAATAATGAAAACCTTCTTCAATATCAAAACTTAGTGGAGGCATCCAGCTCATAACATGTGTTTTAAAGCTTAAAATACCAAATTGTTGTTACAAAAGAATATGGATGATATGCATATGGTGTTGTGCTATGCCAAAAATGATTTAGAGAATAAATGTACAACATATAAGTATAAGTAATCATTTATTATTAGTTTATAAGGGTTAACTCTTATGAGTTTACGGGATATTGCAGATCAGGATTTATCTTGAATCCCAGATAGAATTGCCAGAAAAGATACTGTATATAAAACAGCACCTAAATGTTGCAAATGTATTCTGGTGTAGTAATCGTGTTTATGAACGAACCATACTTATCTTAAAGCTCTTCTTGTTGAACGATATCTAACAGACCAAAATTTTCAAGCGTCATAGCAAACTATAAGGTAACTAAATATGGAACTGTGGTTACCTTGTTAAAGTCTAACCACTCTAGTAGTTCCTGCTTTCATGATTAAGTGTATTTTCAAACCTCAATGATGTAACATCGCAGTTTGGTTAAGGTATACCATGTATTGTCCAGGCTTTAGTTTGCTGATTTTTTTATCGTTTGTATATTGTATGAAATACTACCCTTATGAACATCTACGACACCGTAAAGTCAGCAATTATGATGGACCCTGTCTGCAATTGAATCGGCAGCGTCATTTGATTTTTAAATTTTACCTGGAGAAAAATTTGATAAAATTGTTTATAGATTTTCAGATGAACATCTATCAAAAAACGTGAAAGCTAGAATTTTGGAGACATTCAGAAATACGACAAAGATAAATGGTTACACGATTTTAAAAGAAATAAAATTACCAACCTCTTTCTAAACTTCCTTTATCTCAACGTCCTTAACCGATCCACGAATTCTTACGTGTTGCAAATTCTTTGATGCTAAAGATAATAAACGATTGCTTCTCGTTCTACCTTAAATGTAAACTTCAAAGTTGGTAAGGTTAAACCCTTATATAATAAAATATATCAAGGTTATGGTAGCGTTTTCAATACTTTGGTAGCGTAATCAATGTATCTTACGCAAATTCGAAATCATTTTATAAATCCTGTCTCTGGGCATTTGAGAACTATGCTCAGTGTCACTAGAAAGAAATTTTATGATTAACCGAACAGTGTTGTACGCAAGAACATTTAATATAAAAGCAAATCGATTACTACGTCGGGCATCTATTAATTACCTCATAGATTTCTCACTTCTGCAAAAAGAAATATTCGAAGCGGTAAGAAACCATATTCGAAAATTTTCAATTGTGTCAAGGCAAAAGATACACTAAAAGCCTGAGCAATTTATCCGAGCAAACGCTGGTTAATAAGATATGCTGGAATTATAATACAAGCTCGGACAATTATGGAATTAGTTCCGTTGTTTGCAATGGTAAAAACAGGTATAAGCGGACTTTTCAATATATTTCCTTTAATTTGTTTACTTCCTGTGGTTTAATTTATAATAATAAACATGCTAACTCTTCCTATATCTACTATTTTCATATCTTTTGTGGTGTCATAAATGAAATTATGCCACTGATTGCGATATCCTGAGATGGATAGAAAATTTGATCAGATCTAACTCTTCCTTTTGTAACAGGAGTTTCAATATTCTTTGGCGAAAAGAATTGGTAAAAGCTGCTAGTAATAAAGCAGCTTTTTTATATGGAGAAATGAGATTGGTGGTCAATTTTACATTCTTCGCGCACACATACAATGATTATGCCATGAGTAATTCACTATCTCATCTACACTTATCTAAAATATTGAATTTTTTCGCTGAATTGTTTTGATGGCAACCTGTTATATCCCAGAACCAATATGACTAATTAATTGCGGAAAATACTGTTTAGATCGTATATTTACGAACCAAATGTAAATAACATGTCTTTTGATTTAAAAAAACATGGAGTTAAGGATCTAACTAAAGTTACCATAAATTACTACTGGCAGCTCGAATATTGGGCAGACAAGTTCGGAGTGATCCCCGAAATACTTCAAGATGCCGTTGGGTATGTCGGTCCGTTAGTTAAAGACATTAGGGAGTGGCTTTATAAACGAGGCCATATTAAAATAGCGACTGGGAATAAATAAACCAGGAAGAACTTATGCTCGGTTTCCTGTTGCAATTCTTCTTTGAAAAGATTCCCAAGAAGGGGCAGAGGTCTTCAGCTGAATGATGGTCTTCTGGATGTTTTATCCGGCATATATCATGGGTTTCTTTGAAAATAGCAATCCTGTTTTAAGCTTAATAATACGTATGCTGGTAATTTCGCGATTGCGTCCCAGACATTAAAATCCAATGCTTTGATGTAATTGATTATTTTTATTAGTTCGGTTTCCATTGAGCATAAAGTGACAGCCTTAATTAAATAAATCTTTTTAGAAAATAATAGTTTCTCTTTAACGTTATAGCATCCAAGCCTTAACCTTTGCGTTGTGGTTTTCAGCTCATGTAAGTATTATTAACAGGCTGTCGTAACTTTTTCTGAAACCTTAATAAGAGGGAAACCTTGCGTTTCCTTCTTTTTTCTTCAAGCAAGTAATCGAAATACTTTCATAAAAATCAATAAGCGAATACGTATATATTGTTTTTGTTCGAGTGGCATCTTTTAATAACGCAGTTACACCATGAATAGGTACACCGGCATCTTTCAAACTTTTTACTAAACGGTAGATACGGTCACGTTTACCGGCACTTTCAGTATTGTAGTCATTATAAAAGAGAACGGCTTTGGGGTCAGCAGCATAGGCATATTCAAAAGCCCTGGCTATAAATTCTTCCCCACAGATCCTATACCATGCCGTGTTTCTAAGATAGTTGGCGTTATTATCGTCAATGGCTTCGTTTACAACGTCCCAACCATAAACGTCATCTTTATAACGGTTCACCACCGTAGTGATATGTTCCTTTAAACGTTGCAGCAACCCCTCCTTTGAAACAGTATCTCCTTTTTCGTTTTTGAACATCCAATTAGGTGCCTGTGAATGCCAGCACAAAGTGTGACCTCGCATTTTCATTCCGTGTTTCCTGGCAAAGGCAGCAATTTCGTCGGCGTCTTTCCAGAAGTACTCATTCTCCCGGGGATGGATAGGGCCCATCTTCATGGCGTTTTCCGCCGTAAGGCTGTTGAAATGAGTAACGATCAATGCTGAATCCCCGCCATGAAGCGACCGGGGAGTAACAGCAACACCCGTCGGAAAATAATCCTTATAATAATCTTTCAACCCTTTGACGGTGTTTTTTGAACTTGTGGTTTTTCCACTGCTGGAACAGGAATCAAGCAGTAGAAAAACGGTAAAGGCTAATAGCGTTCCTTTTAATCCCGATTTGAATTTCATTTTATATTATTTGATTGTCTCTTTGTGATCTTTACATTTTTTATATGAAACAGTTCTCATACAATAGTTCATACCCCGCAAATTTAATATTCTATTTTGCCTGTAACAAACGAATGGATTTGATGTTCATCATTTCTTTGCTTGCAGTCGGGAATTTTTTTCCAGTCATCGTTCCCTGCTTTTTCATAACTCTGACCTATAGTCCAACATGTTCCATCTGCCCGTTGAACGGGTGCGGTAATATGATTAGGCCGGCGGAAACCGGTTTTCGGGTCTGTGATGGGCTTGAAAAAATCACCGAGTCTTTCCCATTTGGCCGAGTCGGCGGTAAGAGCCGTTCCGCGCAAGGCATTACTGTCCGCCTGTAACATCGTCGGCAGGAAAATAATAATAGTATCCGTTACGCTTGATCATCACCGGGCCTTCAGCCCAACTATATTGTAGCCTGGATTGGCAATTCGCTGAAAAATAGATCCAGAATGAATTATAGAAGTGGGTGATGGCTCCCTGCCAAATACCCGCCGAAGGCCGATCGGTTACAAAACCTGTTTTTCCAGGAGGAAATGGCATGGTATTAATGAAATATGCCCCGTTGGGCTGAATGGAATCTTAATGGTATTAATGAAGATGTTGCCCGGACTAAATTGGTATCCTTTAAAAAATTTGCTCTATCGCCTGAAACAGAATTATGAAGGTTCACTCTATAATTTAATATGAAATAAATAGCTCTTGAACTGGCAACTATTGTCATCTCAATTAAAGGTAACCTTAGACTAATAATAGTCGCACTGAGATTATTTTTTCACATACTTACATAAATCTAATTTTATAGTTTTACTGTTTCTTGTAAGTTTATCGTCTTCCAGGCAACTAACTAAGAAATTAGAAAGCATGAGCCGGATTACATTAATATTTTTCATACTCGGATTTTTTACAACCTCCTGTTCGGGACAACGGGAAGCACTGCACAAATATCTGGAGATACAGCATCAAAGGCTGCAATTCAACGGTGTAGTAATGGTAACTAAAAACAATCAGATACTTTATAAGGTAAGCATCGGAAAAGCATCGCAGGAACTGGATGTGCCAATGAGTTCCAATGTTGTGTTCCGGATTGCGTCTATTAGCAAACAGTTCACCGCCATGCTTATTGCCCTGGCAACTGAGGAAGGTCGGCTCAGAATGGATGATTCTCTTATTATGTTCTTCCCTGAGATAAAGGACCGCCAATGGCGCAGTATTACCTTGCAACAATTACTATCACATACTTCAGGGATTCCGCATAATGAAGGCATCGCCGACTACTGGCTACAAAAATCCCGATTACAACTCACAAACGACCAATCCCTTAGAGAAATATTTGCCATGAAGTTGCTATTTAAGCCAGGGGCAGATATGAAGTATTCCAGCCCAGGCTACTTTTTACTCGCATGTATTCTTGAAGCGATATACAAGCGTTCTTACGCCTCGATCCTTGAGGATAAGGTATTGCAACCATTACTCATGCGGCAATCCGGTGTGTATGATACCGGAGATGTGATTAAAGACATGGCATCATCCTATCATTTGCTCGGCGACAGTTTGATCGTAGCGCCCTACAGGAATTTTTCGCTCATGAAAGGGTCCGGAGACCTTTATGCGAGTGCAGAAGACCTGATAAAATGGAACAATAGCTTTTCCTCGAATCGTATATGGAGTGAAAAGGTGCAAAAGTTGCTCTTTACTGTCCATTCTGATAAAGGGCCTAACTATGGATATGGGTGGTTTATCCGGGCAGGAAAAAGGCCTGCATACTATCATGGCGGCGGGACCTTCGGCTGTTCAGCTCTTTCTGCCTGGTATCCCGGCGAGCAAATGGCGGTTGTTATTTTAAGCAATGTTTCAACCCTGCCTGTAAATGAATTATGGAGCGACATCGAAAAGATCATTTTCAAACAGCCTTTCGACATGCCGGTAATCAACAGCCCTTTCCAAATGAGCGCCGCAGGGCTCAAAACATTCACAGGCAAGTATGTAATGGACAGCCAGGAATTGAATATATTAATTGTTAAAGATCAACTATATGCAAAACTTAGCTCAAAACCAGCTTTTGAGATTTACCCACAAAACAAATTTCAGTTTTATGGCAAAAAAGTAAATGTGCACTTTAGTTTTATAGGGGATGGCGAAGGCAATATTATCGGTGTGGAAACGGAAGGCAGGGGTCATACCTATCATTTCAATAAACAGTACACAAGCATGGATGAAAAGCAATTTTAGTGGTGATCGACAGCATCAGGGTATTATCCATGAAATGTGCAGACTTTACGAGGATTGTAAGAAGATCACGAAGATCTTTTCCAGAAGATCGTATTCCGGATGCAGCATTGGCTAACAGCTACAGCCACTATAGTCACTTGCAAAAAGAATTGAAAGCACAACTTCAATTATGATGTATATTCCGTTGATGATGTTTCTTCGTCAATTTTGGCGAAAGTACTTTCAACACTTTGACAATCTTTTCCAATCCAATGTTCAAGTTTCTAATAATGCATGGGGAACTCAAAATAATAAATAATGAAAGTTCGAAGGACCGGATAAAAGAAGAGCTAGATTTAAATTGATACGCTGGATGGTAATCTTTAAACCTGGATTATTCACCAAAAGTGACGAAGAACCAAAAAAACATCCGCCGAAACGTCGGATATGGACAACGAAGGAATTAATGTCGGATTCGGTTCCCCATTTTTTTCGTTTGAGGATACACGTTATGGTAGTGGGCCTTTATTTTTTTGGGTTGTTTTGGAAACGTATGGGATAACCGAATCCGTGAACATCTGATCCCGCGATTAATTTATTCATTAAGGGTTATGATAACCGCGCATTCCTCTGTTCCAGCTTCATTTTGCGATATGATATTTACTAATCTTCCGTATGGTCTATCTGTCATTGTCGGATCTTTAATTGATTTTTCGAGGGTGTAGGGGGCTTTAATAGCAATAACAGGATGAGAAAGAAACATGATAGTAGCTTGTTTTACAACCGATGGTGGGGAAGAACGGCAGAAGTGGCTCCGCCCGCGGTTTTCATTTGGGTTCCTGCCCCGGAGCCTGTAAAAACAATTGCGTTGTTTGTGTCAAAGACCACAATGGCCATATGATAATTTGCTGATTTTGAATAGCAGCTAATTGTTCCGCCCATACTGATAGGAAGTTTGTAGATAAAAGGATTTGTT
>JBDSBP010000498.1:0-41626 GCA_039921525.1 Chitinophagaceae bacterium
AAATATATTTCGCAGCCTTAAAGAATGTTCGAAATTAAACGGCGGCTCCGGTAATGTAAATTTGAATATGCCGACTACCTTCAACTGATAATAAAAGCCGGTTTAACTTGTCAAAGTAGAATTAATTATTAATGGTTAATTGTTAATTATAGTTAGTCAGGATGAATAATTTAAAAACTTTGATATTATTTTAACTATATGAAAATGTTGTATACACTATTTAAAATAACCATTTAGGTGGTTTTTCATTAACCATTAATCATTAACAATTAACAATTATAATGGGCGATTTAAATTTCAGGTGGCTGGTGTTAATGGCTTGGCGTGATAGTCGTCGTAACCGTTCGCGTTTATTATTATTTGTTTCTTCCATTATTTTAGGCATCGCGGCCCTGGTGGCTATTTATTCTTTGGGGGATAATATGCGGCAGGAAATTGATCAGCAGGCTGCTTCATTAATTGGTGCTGACCTGGAAATTTCCAGCAATAAACAGGTCTCGACCTCTATTGAAAAAATGATCGATTCATTGGGCGACCGAAGGTCTGAGGAACGCAGTTTTACCTCGATGATCTATTTTCCTAAAGGTGAGGGTACAAGATTGGTACTGGTTAGGGCATTAGAAGGGGCGTTTCCATATTATGGTCAGTTGGAAACAGAGCCTGTAGCTGCCGGCACGGCATTTAGAACTAAACGGCAGGCATTGGTTGATCAAACACTGATGTTGCAGTATAATGCAAAACCGGGTGATTCCATAAAAGTAGGAGAGGCCACCTTTGCTATTGCAGGAACTTTACTGAGTGCGCCCGGGCAAACAGGGTTGTCGGCATCTGTAGCCCCTCTTGTATACATCCCCTTACAATACCTTGAGCAAACCGGGCTTTCACAAAAAGGCAGCAGGATCAGTTATAAATATTATTTTAAATACGACCGGCCGATTAATATGCCGGAGCTGGTGAAAAAAATAGAGCCGGGTCTTGAAAAGGAAGGATTAAACTATGATACGATCGAAAGCCAAAAAGAAGACACTGGCCGTTCCTTTCGTGACCTTACGCGGTTTCTTTCCTTGGTTGGATTTATTGCCCTGCTGTTGGGATGCATAGGAGTTGCCAGTGCTATTCACATCTACGTTCGTGAAAAAATAAACACCATAGCCGTGCTGCGATGCCTGGGTGCAAAAGGCTTGCAGTCTTTTTTAATTTACCTGATACAAATAGTGAGCATTGGCTTTATGGGCTCTCTTATCGGAGCGGCGTTGGGAACGATTATTCAACAATTTTTGCCATTTGTCTTGAAGGATCTCCTGCCTATCAGCATAACAACTCATATTTCGTGGAGCTCTATTTTACAGGGTATTACCCTGGGTGTTATCATCTCGCTGCTTTTTGCATTATTACCATTGGTGTCTATAAGAAACGTATCTCCCCTTAATACGCTTCGTTTATCATTAGAACCCATGTCGCTGTTTAAGGATCCGGTAAAATGGTTTGTGTACCTGCTGATCCTGCTTTTTGTGTATGGATTTACCTACCTTCAACTGCGTAACTGGCGAGGGGCCGTCTCCTTTGCAACAGGGGTGCTGGTGGCTTTTTTAATACTTGTCGGGATGGCTTCATTACTCGTTTGGCTGGTAAGGCGTTTCTTTCCCAACAAATGGAGTTACCTGTGGCGGCAGGGATTGGCAAATTTATTCCGGCCCAATAATCAAACCACCATACTTATTGTTTCTATCGGGTTGGGCACGGCATTTATTTGTACATTGTTTTTTATTCAGTCCATCTTACTCAACCGGGTTACTTTATCTGCTAGCGGCAATCAGCCAAATACGGTATTATTCGACATTCAAACGGCCCAGAAAGAAAAAGTAATGGCGATGGCACAGCAATTTGGATTGCCTGTAAATGGAACCGTTCCTATTGTAAACATGCGACTGGAATCGGCAAATGGTATCACCGGTGAAACTTTGCAGAAAGACAGCACGCTGCCGATGCAACGCTGGATATTCTCTCGCGAGTACCGTGTTACTTTCCGCGATACATTAACGGCTTCTGAAAAAGTGACTAAGGGAAAATGGATTGGCACTACTAACGGTAACGTATATGTATCGTTGGAAGAACGTTTTGCTAATAGAAATAAAATAAAACCAGGAGATACGATGGTTTTCAATGTGCAGGGCTCTATCATCAGCACAATCGTCGGCAGCCTGCGGGCGGTAGACTGGAGCCGGATACAAACCAATTTCCTGGTGGTTTTCCCTACAGGTGTTTTAGAAGAGGCGCCGCAGTTTCATGTGTTGCTAACGCATGTTCCCAATAAAGAAACCTCTGCGCGTTTTCAGCAGGCCGTGGTAAAGGAGTTTCCCAATGTTTCTATTATAGACCTGGGATTAGTATTAAGTATATTAGATAAAATAATGGACAAAATAGGATTTGTGATCCGCTTTATGGCGGGGTTCAGCATGATTACAGGGCTTATTGTTTTAATTGCTTCTGTGATTATAAGCAAGTATCAGCGGATACAGGAAAGTGTACTATTGCGAACGTTAGGAGCCAGCCGTAAACAGATATTTGTGATCATAGCATTGGAATATTTTTTCCTGGGAGCACTTGCAGCGTTCACCGGCATTGTATTATCCCTTGGAGGAAGCTGGGCGTTGGCCAAATATGTTTTTGATGCCAGGTTCTCGCCCCAGTTTATACCGGTTTTGCTGGTGTTTTTTATTGTAAGTATTCTTACGGTTATTATTGGCTTGGCAAATAGCCGGTCGGTGGTTACAAGGCCGCCGCTGGAGATTTTGAGGGAAGAGGTGTGAAGGGAGAGGGGATATCGGCTGTCAGCCATTGGCTATCGGCTATCGGCTTTCAGCTATCATCTATCGGCTTTGGGTAGTTAGGTCAGTTTAAAAAAGGAAGGTTTGATAAAAGAAAATTCCAACTTGACATTTTGTTATTAATATCGGTTGATGGTTATTTTATTCAGCCGGAGTACGAAAGCTGAAAGCCGATAGCCGATAGCCGATAGCTGAAAGCCGATAGCCCTTTCCTAAGAACCCTTCTTCAAAATCTCAGCTGCTTCCGTATCCTTATATTGTTTAATAAGTTCATCCAGCTGCTGTTTCAGTTGGGTCACAATTTTTGCATATTCTTTTGATGCATACTGGTTATTTAATTCATGAGGATCTTTTAGCAAATCAAAAAGCTCCCAGGAATCGGAAGGACCGTAAAACCTGATAAGTTTATACCGCTCTGTACTTACACCGAAATGAGGATACACATGGTGTGGCTTAGGATATTCATAATAATGATAGTAAGCCGCCTTGCGCCAGGGAACATTTTTAGCGGAATTATTATTTAATAAAGGAAGAAAAGAGACTCCCTGCATATCCGCTGGTATTGATACACCAGCCAGGTTTAGGAATGTAGGAGCCCAATCGATATTAAGCATAAGCTGATTGATTTTGGTACCGGCTTTTACTACACCGGGGTAACGCATAATAAAAGCCGTACGATAAGATTCCTGGTACATAAAGCGTTTGTCGAACCATCCATGCTCTCCCATATAAAAGCCCTGGTCGGAAGCATAGATAACAATAGTGTTTTTTGATAAACCTTTTTTGTCGAGGTAATCGAGAATACGGCCGATATTTCTATCCAATGATTTGGCAGTTGCCAGGTAATCTTTCAGGTAACGCTGGAATTTCCATTCCACCAGTGCCTTGCCGCTGTAATTATTTCGATCGAACTCTTTACTTATTTTATTTTCATAATAATCATAAAAGGCTTTCTTCTGTTCTGGTGTGAACCGATTATAGTTACCGCCTTTGTCATAATCCGCATGCACTTTCAGATCTTCTTTCAGCCGCATGGTTTTATCAATCGTCATGTCCTGGTTCTGTGCGGCTATCCTTCCCCGGTAGTTATCATAAAAAGTTGACGGGATAGGAAATTTTATATTGTCATAAGCGCCCAGGTCCTGGATATCGGGCAGCCATTCCCGATGCGTGGCTTTTTCACCTACTACGAGGAAGAAGGGTTTGCGGGTATCGCGCCTGTCAAGCCAGCCGAGGGAAGTATCTGTAATAAGGTTCGTAACATAACCGTCCACGCGGGTGGTATCTTTCGGGCCAATAAATTGCGGACTGTAGTATTGACCCTGGCCATTCAGTATCCTGAAATAATCGAAACCCTGTGGCAGGCTGCCAAGATGCCATTTGCCCACCCATGCTGTTTGATAACCGCTCTTTTGAAGAATACCAGGAAACACGGGTTGGGAGGCGTCAAATGCCTTTTCATTGAGTTTGTAACCGTTTACATGACTATATTTACCTGTAAGCAACGTCGCCCGGCTGGGGCCGCAAATGGAATTTGTGATAAGGGCATTCGTAAAAAGAGCCCCTTCCCGCGCGATCCGGTCAATGTTGGGCGTTTGTATCAGCTTATTGCCATAGGCGCTGATAGCCTGGTATGCATGATCATCGGAAAAAATAAAGATGATGTTGGGCTGATTTGCTTTGTTAGCGGATTGTTGTGCAGTAGCGGTTGATACGGCAGTTATAACGAGATGTAAGAAAACAAAGATATAAAGCCTTACTAATTTATTCATGGCAGTTCGATGATTGTTTTAAGAGCGTTTACTGATAAATTGCGGCAGTGGGCCCTGCAATGTATTGTATATAGAATGTAATATAAGAAGGTACTGCCTTCAATGATGAAACGGCGAATGTTTTTTTTAAGTATTGCGCTGATTTTTATCTCCTATGCAACGCAATAAACAACAGGGAGCAATCAGCTACCAGGTATCATCAAAGCAATCAAACGGTTTCCTAAGCCTGAAGGCGATTGAGTATGCAAAATAAGTATAGATATTGGAACAATCCCCTAAGGGTGATATGACATCTATGGGTGTCTGCAAACTATTCAACAGCCAAACCGCCCTTTCCTTCATTTCTTGCTTTTCTTCGATAGAACCATTAGCTTTAACTTTGTGTATAGCTGACAGCCGCGATGATTTATTGACTGCTAAACAGTACTTAATGGAAACCATCAATTGCATAATTGTCGATGACAGCCGGCTTGACCGATTGATTGTGGAAGATTTCGTTCAACAGTACGCTGATTTTAAGCTTAAGGGATGTTTTTCCAATCCCCTGGAATGCATCGAAACATTGAAGACACAGAAAATTGACGTTCTTTTTATTGATATAGATATGCCTGTAATGAACGGCGTCGACTTTTTCAAGACCCTTAAAGATCCACCGGTTTGTGTTTTTATTACCGGCTACGCGGATTATGCTTTGGAAGCTTTTGAAATTCATGCGTTTGAATTTTTGTTGAAACCAGTAAAAAAAGAACGCTTCGAAGAGGCGGTCAGACGGTTGAGGGATTTGTTCCAGATCCAGGAGAAAGCATTGCAGTACGAGCTGCATTTCGAAAAAGATAAAATAACTATCAAGGAAGGAAGCAGCATTAATAAGGTTCAAAGTAATGACATCATTTACCTGGAAGCACTGACCAATTATACAAAGGTGGTTACTCCCAATAAAAAATATACTACCCTGTGCAATCTGAAAAATTTTATTGATAAATTACCTCCCGAGAAATTTCTTCGGATACATAGGAGTTATGCTGTTGCAGTAGATAAAATACAACGTGTTGAAAATGGGATGTTACAACTGGGAACATTTAGTTTGCCCATTGGTAAAACGTACCGGCAGCAAATAAATAAAGTGCTGTTGAAGGTATGAATTAAAAGAAGCATGTTCTGTAAAGATCTTAGAATAATTCTGAACATTAAAATAAAAACCCATAACATGAAATCAACAACAGTAGCATTTGTCAGTTTATGTATTATTTCAGTCTTGAATTCCTGTACATCTACATCGGTTAGCAGTTCCCTAAAAGGATATTTCGGTGAGGGCGGATCATCCCAGGACACGCTGTACCTTAGGGCCCAGAGCAGTCCTGTTGCCTTTATAGTAGAAAGAAACTACAAGGGAGAGGGCGGCTCATCGCAGGATACACTCTATTTTAAAGCCAGTGAGTATGCACGATTTTACAAAGCAAAGGATCCCAAAAAGAAATGACAGCTTGAAACATCTTCGTATACCCGTTCGATATTTCATCGTAATAGTTTGCCTGCTGTGCGCGATTTTTTTTCCCGCCACCATAACTGCCAGGCAACCTAATATGGATAGCCTTTTTACTGCGGCAAAGAATAGTATTGAAAAAAATAACTACTCTGCGGCAATCATTCAATTTAATAATTACCTGTCGGAAGCGAAGAAGCTTAAAGATACCCTTCTCATAGGCAACGCACATATCGGGATCGGCATTGCTTACGACAGGGCAGGTGATTACGAAGATGGCCTGCTCAATTATTTTACCGCTTTAAAATTTTACGAGAGCATTGGCAATAAAAAGAAGATTGCCGGAACATGGAAGAATATTGGCAACATCTACAGGATACTTAAATCCTATGATAAAAGCCGGCAGTTTTTGGACCAGGCATTGTGGCAATACGAGGAGATTTCTGATTCAACAGGCAGCAGTGGCGTATTAAACGATATGGGCATCATGTATATGGATCAGAAAAAATACCCGCAGGCAATCGATGTATTCGAAAAAGTAATTACTCATTATGAAAAGTATATTAAAGAAGAGGTAAAAGCATTTGCTTTGAATAACCTGGCTTCTTCCCTTTCAAGCATGCATAAATTTGAAGATGCCTACGGGCACTACCAGTCATCGTTGGCGCTGATGAAAAAAATGAATCACCAGTATGGATTGGCGTTAGTATACTTAAATCTTTCTGATTTTTTTCTTCTCGGCGGTAATACAAAGAAGGCCATAGAATATGGTGGCAACAGTATAGCTATTTCTCAAAACCTGCATTCAAAGGGATTATTGGCGGCGGCTTATAAAAACATGGGGGATGCTTATTTGAAACTTAAGGACTATAGGCAGGCTGCTAATTTTTTATCCAGACAAATAAATTTTAAAGACACCGTTTTTAAAGAAGAAAGTGCCCGCAGTTATGCGGAAATGGAAACGAAGTATCAAAATGAAAAAAAACAGAAAGAGATTCTAAAGCTGGAGCAGCAGAATATCGTTACAAACAGTAAAATAGAAAAGCAACGGCTGGAAAGAAATTTTCTTATATCGGGATTAGCATTTATTGTTTTAATTAGCGTCATCTTGTTGTGGAATTTCTATATAAAACAAAAAGCGAACAAGCAACTTAATGTGCTTAATACAAAATTGAATGAAGCCAATTATTCTAAGACAAAATTATTAGGCATTCTCAGTCATGACCTGAGAAGCCCTATAAGCAGTCTTTTTAGTTTTTTACAATTTCAAAAGCAGGCGCCCGGCCGTCTTACCCTGGTGGAACAGGATGAACATAATGAAAAGATAAGTGCAGCCGCGGATAATTTACTGGACACGATGGAGGACCTCCTTATCTGGTCGAAAAGCCAGATGGAGAACTTCAATCCCATCTTCGAGTATGTGAATCTTTCGGATTTTTTTGAAGATGTAATTAAAGTAAATGAAACGGCCGCACGGAATAAAAATATTGGGCTATTAAAAGATTGTCCTCATAATATAAACTTATATACGGATACCAATTTTTTAAAAGTGATTTTTAGAAATCTTACCAGTAATGCCATAAAGTTTACACCCGACAATGGTGTTATTGAACTGTCTGCAATTAGAAAAGCAGATGATATCCTTTTAACGGTAAAGGATAATGGTGCAGGTATCGCCAGCACTGACCTGGCGACCATATTTGAATGGAACAGTATTCGAAGCGATTCTTCAGGGTTGGGATTGAAACTGGCGAAAGAATTCACGGAAAAATTAAATGGATCTATTAAAGTTGATTCCGCCATAAATAAAGGAACTTCATTTACATTATCCCTTCCTATAAACCCGCAATCACCCCAACAGGATTTTCCGGAAAATGTTGAAAGGCCACATGTGGCTGTTTGATTAGACGCTGACTAAAGTTGTTATAGACCTGTGAGCGTAATGGCACTATCTTCCCCTCCTTTTTTAAGGGGACGTTGGATTCCGTTGCGCAGCACGGAATCAAACGGGGGTGGTTGTCGCAAGGATGTATCCAACAAATAATGTTTGAACTTCTGGAATCCGGAGTACTATTTAACACTCCGCAGCAACCACCCCCGTTCAGAAACGTGCTTCGCATCGTTTCTGAAATCTAAAGGAAAAAGGAGGGGAAGATAGTGCCATCACTCTCACACGTTTTTAGAAGTTCTCAATTTCCCTTCGTGTATTATTTCCCTTCTTTCATGTAGTATTTCCTTCCCTGCCGCGGTTCCGATTATACATTTGTTTCATGCAGTTGCCAGGTAGGAATTAGCAGCAGAAAGCAAAGCGCAACTGGATTTTACACACGGAATCTCTTATTCTCTATAAGTTTTTCATTAACCATTTTTTTATTTTTTTAAACACTATTTTTTATGAAAAGAACATTCTCAATCCCCTTAGCTGTCACAGTTTTTTCAATTGTGCTGGGGTTTACTAATTGCAAAAAAGAACAAGCCGGTAGAATTAACAACTCAGCCACCGGCAACAACGGTTCGAACACCTTTACCTCCCTTTCTGCCACCATGGAAGACCGCATTGACGCCATCGTGAAAGACCTCGCTCAAAGCGATTACTCGTTAAGTTTCGACAAGCCCATACCTACCTCGGGAATTACAAAAACAAGCTACGGAGCCACCAGTTATGTAGTGTATGCAGATCCACAGGATTTAATTTGCGGAGATCCTATTTTTAAAAAGTATCAGAAATATATGCCCATCTGGAAGCTGCCTCAATTTATTGTTCCCACATGTCCTGACATGATCCCTTTCCCGCATGAATTCGAAAAAATTAATGAATTGCTGCAGAAAGCTAATCCGGCTCAGTTTAAAGGATTACAGGGCATAAAATTAGCTGGCGGTGGCATACTGATGGCCAACGAAACTTTTACCAGGCAATACGCCAGTTTAAAAGCAGATAAGATTGATGAGATCATTAAAGGACTCAATCCGGAGAAGTTTATATTGTTCGGTGACCCCGCCAAATCCAACGGTTTCTTTACCAGGAACGCTTACGGCTTTGCCAATGTTAATGACATTGTTCTTAAACCCTATAAAAAGACATTGAAAGATCTCATCCCCAGGCCCATACTCATTGGCTGTTTTGACCCTGAAATACTGGCTGTCATAAAAGAAGGATTTCAAAAAATTAATCCTGCCACATACAAAGGCCTTGGAGTGAATCCAATAGATGAAACCAGAAATATTGCCACGCTTTCCATGCAATACTAAAGATAATACACCCTTAAACAACCCCTACACTCAACTACGGTTACAGTGTGTGCTTACCAGGTATCCGGTTTTTGCCGGATACCTATTTTAAACATCTTAATATTTTGCAACATGCCACTAAAACAAAAATTATATTACGCCCTTGCAATTTTGCACCTGCTAATGGTGGCATTGTTCGCGGCACACTCTGCAGATTGGGGAAGGAATAACAGGATTATCAAATCACTCGGCGCTGTAGGAAACTTTACCGGCAGCAATAATATTTTCAGCTTTTTTGCACCCGGACTCGCTGACCAGCCCTTTGTTGTTTATGATGTGAAAGATACTACCGGTATAAATCATGTCATTGATCTCGAGGGTAGTTCAAGAGATTTCTCCAACCGGGTAAATAATATCTATGGATATCTTACCATCCCCGAAGCACGCATGATAATTTCGGCAAGCCTGGCAAAATTCGTCATGAATGAATGCCCTTCGGCGGAAAAAGTGCGAATTGCGATGGTAGTGCAGAAAATACCTACCATGCCTGAATTCCGAAAGGGCGAACGGAGTAAATGGGTTTTCTGGTTTCATCGCGATTTTGAAAGAAGTCTGCCCTTAGCTTCTGTACATTAAAAAATAATAAGCTTAATCAATAATAATAAATCAGCCAATCAACAGTCATGAAAAGGATAGCCAGCAACATTCGCCATTTTTTTATTCAACCTGTTCCCAAAGAAACACTCGCGTTTTTCAGGATTGCCATAAGTGCTTTCGCATTGATTCAATTGGTGGTTTTATTACCAGACTGGATGTGGTTCTATGGTCCTGCCGGCCTAATCCCCTGGGAAGTAAGCGAACCTCTTGCTAAAACACATATGCCTTCGCTGGGTAATATCCAATCCATTTTATCCTGGTTGCATGTATCTGCAAATAGTGTGGTTTATTTTGTTACCGGTACGTATGTACTGTCACTGGTCGGTTTACTGATAGGTTATAAAACCCGGCTGATGGGCTTTCTTGCCTGGCTAATGCACGGCATCCTCAATGCTACCGGGCATCTCACAGCTTACGGCGTTGAAACGTTTACGCATATTGCATTATTTTATTGCATGGTTCTGCCCGTTGGCATCTGCTGGTCAATAGATAGTCGTAATAAAATCTCAAGAATACCTGGTTACCTGGTAACGTTAAGTGTTCGGTTAATACAACTGCATCTTTGCATTATGTATCTATCCTGCGGTGTTGAAAAGGCCATGGGAACGCAGTGGTGGAACGGTGAAGCTATCTGGATAGCCCTGCAGCAGGATCAGTTTCATACCGTAAATATGAACTGGCTCGCAAACTTTCCCCTCGTACCGAAATTACTTTGCTGGAGCACTATTATTATAGAAGGTCTGTACCCGATGGGGATGATGTTGAAAAAAACCAGGAAGTTCTGGCTTATCAGCATCCTAAGTATGCATACATTTATTGCCGTCTTTTTAGGACTGCATTTATTTGGTGCATTGATGATATTGCTAAATATTTCAGCTTTCGCACCGATCCTGGTTCAATATGAATCCTCTAAGATAAGAGGATTTGCAGACACGTACCTGTTCAGGTTCACCAGGTTAGTAAAAATTGACGGTATTTTATAAACAGCAATTAGCTATCTGCCTTCAGCTATCAGCAATCAGCTCTTACAAGTAATCAGCGTAAAAAAAAAATTAAAATCTGCACTAAGTGTCCTGCCTTCATAACTCAAAGCTGATTGCTGATAACTGAAGGTTGATCGCTTTTATCCGGCTTTATGATCATTCGCAACGACTGATCCTTTGTGAAATAAGCCACCATCCAGTTGTAGAACGTTTTTATCCGGTTACGATATGTAATGAGCGACAATAAATGAATGAACAACCAGACCAGCCATGCAAGAAACCCTTTAAAATGCAAGTGTGGTTTAGGAATATCTACCACCGCTTTGTTTCTGCCAATAATTGCCATAGATCCTTTGTCATTATAACTGAATGGCTTTAATGCTTTGTTTTGAGTAAGATGAATAAAATTTTTGGCAAGATACAATCCCTGCTGGATGGCAACCTGCGCCACCTGTGGATGACCGTTAGGGAAGTTAATATCGGTTAACTGTAAGCAGGTATCGCCAATGGCGTAAATATTATCAACACCTTTAACTTTATTAAACTCATCCACCAATAGTCTTTTTCCCCTGCCATAACTTTCTGCGGGTATTCCTTCAAAAATTTTTGCAGTAACACCTGCCGCCCAGATCAGTGTTTTTGTCTGGATCGATTCTCCACTGCTGAATAGTACGGTTTCGTTCACAAAGTCTTTTACCTGGCATTCCAGTTTTATTTTTACACCCAGTTTTGTTAACGCTTCAAATGTATCCTGTTGCGATTCAACACTCATGGGAGAAAGTACCGCATGCCCCCCATCAACTAAATAAATTTCACCGCCCTTGCCGGTGAATTCAGGGTATTCTTTTCTTAAGATACCGTTTTTCAATTCTGCAAACATGCCTGATATTTCCACGCCGGTCGGACCGCCCCCCGCTATCACGATAGTGAGCGCCTTTTTAATTTCTGCAGGATCCTTGGATATACTTGCCTGTTCCATCTGCGATAACAATCTATTACGCATCGCAATAGCATCATCCAGCGTTTTCATGGGGATGCTGTATTTCTTTACATTCTCCATTCCAAAGTAATTGGTTTCAGCACCGGTAGCAAATACCAGGTAATCATATTCAAGTTCACCATTTGAAAGAATGATCTTTTTGTCTGCAGGAACTACTTTCAATAGTTCGCCTAACCGAAAATGAAGGTTTTGTTTTCCTGCGAATAGCTTCCTGAAGGGATAGCTTATGCTGGATGGTTCCAGGAAAGCCGTTGCTACCTGGTATATAAGCGGGGGAAAGAAATTATAATTATTTTTATCAACAAGCGTTACCTCTATCTGCTTATTATTTGCCAGGGCCTTTGCAAAATTTACGCCTGCGAAACCGCCACCTATTACAACAAGTCTCATCGTATATCTTTTTAAAATCGTGAATAACAACCTCGCCTTAACACCAGTAGTTGCAAATTAATCTTTAAAAAGTCAAACCTGGTTATTTAGGCGACACTATAATAACGTTTAACTAGCCTTTTTGTTAGCTTTTATTGATTTTTAGAGTCATTTTTAATAATTTTAATAAAACAAAATTCGATTGAAATGACTGCAGTTCAGGAATATATCGACAAACTCCCGGATGATAGAAAACATGGTATGAAGGAATTGAGAAAAGTTATTCTTAGCCATCTTCCCCAGAGGTTTTGAAGTGGTAATGAACTATGGAATACCGTCCTTTGAAGTACCCCATTCGTCATACCCCGGAAGGATACCATTGTGATCTAAAAATTACCATTACCTTTTATCAGTTTTGCATCACAGAAGAATTTCGTAGCACTATGCGGATGTTATATAAAAGGTATGAAACCCCGAATGGATGATATGAGGATAACAATATGTCACAGTTTAGGAATAAACCCCGAAGGGGTAACATAAAATTTTGAAGCGCTGGCAAATCCTGTAACTCTTTCGTAGGTTTCATACCTCATACCTCATACCTAATATCTCATGCCTCATAATAATACAACTTCGTTTCATGGTCCATCTTCACAGAGCCATTTTCATTGTAGTCAACGAATAACTTCACGAGGGCCGAGATCATTGCGTCATATGACTCATGGCCGGGCAGGGGAATATACGAAGACGATAACAACTGCCCTTTTAATGCATCAAAATTCAGCCATTGGGTATTCTGAAAACAATGCAGCTTCATAACAGCAGGAGAAAAAAACAGTTCAATAACAGCTTCATTTATTCTCTCCGGTTGTTGTTCGTCAATTGCAAACTGATGCTTTAGTTCATCAAATGCCTGCAGGAAGGGTGTATTTGTTTGTTTTATATTCCAGGCTAGCACAATATGACCGCCGGGTTTCAAAATTCGCTGAAATTCTGTTTTCGCTGCAACGGGATTCATCCAATGGAAGGCTTGCGCCACGGTAATCAGGTCTACACTGTCGCTTTTTAAACCCGTATGCTCTGCCCGGTATCTCCTGCTGGAAAAGCCTTTGAAATGCCCAAGCTTGGTTTCGGCTGCTTTGCGCATTTCGTTGTTCGGCTCGATGCAGGTAACCCGAAAACCTTTTTCCAAAAGCAACTCGGCAAATAATCCGGTTCCTGAACCAATGTCTGCAATCCGTTGATCGGTTTGCAAACAAAACGTTTTTTCAAAAAAAGGGACGATATCTGCCGGGTAAGTGGGGCGATATTTGACATAATTCTCTACTCGGTTCGAAAAACGTTTTGTGGGATTGAGTGCGGCCACTTCATTGACCATAACCTGTAAGATTTTAAAAAGGAAAAATAATACTATTTTATAATATTATAGGTTGTTATTCATTAAAAATTAATAATGAGCCATTAGTTCAAGGTATGAGGTGCCAGGTATGAGGAATTCATTCCTTACGAACAATTAAAAAATTTCTTGTAGTAATAAAACGAATGTTATTTTAAAACCCTGCTGTTTACGCCTTCTTTGCTTATTTTGACGGGAAGGATAGAGCCTTTATCATCAAAATACATTTCGTCTATACAGGTTACGCGGTGATTCGCAGCCTTTTCTCCCGGTGGGCGTCGATGGTAAACGATGTACCATTTGTCTTCATTTGGAAGTTTTATGATGGAATGATGGCCGGCACCGGCAGCAACAAGGGTATCCTGTTGCAGGATGGTACCAATACGTTTGAATGGACCGAAGGGTGAATTGGCCACAGCGTAGGCAACCCTGTAATTTGGCCCTCCCCATCCGCCTTCAGACCACATAAAATAGTATTTATTGTTGCGGATAAACATGAAGGGCCCTTCCACATATCCTTCTGGGGTAAGCTCTTTAAACATTGTTTCGTTTTCAAAAGGTACCAGGCCGGTAAAATCATCCTTTAATTTGGCGATATTACAATGGCTCCAGCCTCCATAAATTATATAATATTGTCCATCTTTGTCTTTGAAAACAAACTGATCGATGGGCTGGGCGCCATTTACGATTTCATTAATCAAGGGTTTTCCCAGGTAATCGGTAAAGGGGCCATCAGGTTTATCAGCAACGGCAACCCCAATGCCGCCGACCTCGCCTTTATGTACATCGTTGGCACCGAAGAAAAAGTAGTACTTGTCGCCTTTTTTAACCACGGAAGGCGCCCACATGGCTTTGTTGGCCCATTTTACATGTTGCGAATCAAGCACCTTTTCATGTTTTGTCCAGTTCACCAGGTCGGGGGAAGAAAATGCATCAAAGAATACTTGTTTCTCATAGGCGTCTGAATAAGTGGGATAGATCCAGTACCGGTTGCCAAACACAGCTCCTTCGGGATCGGCATACCAGCCGGGAAACACCGGGTTGCCTGATTTTTCTTTCAAGTTGGATTGGCTCTCAGCTTGTAATAAGATGATTGAAAATGCAGCCCAAATAATAATTTTTCGCATCGGCTATCCTTGATTTGTTGCAAAATAATGAATAATGTGATTGGTTGACCATCGACGATTGACTATTGATTGTCGTTTAGCAGACAAGTCGGGGGATAGCACCATCTTCAATAATCAATGATCCATCGTCCATCGTAAATCCCAAACCAGTCGTTAAAGCTCATCGCAGATAACTTTCTACCACAAATATTTTGTACTTTTGGCAAACGATTGCCCATAATCTTTCCGTATCGTTTGTTTTGCTAAAAATTATATGAATAAAAGACTATTTTTTGTAATCGCTGCGATTGTTATTTCTATTTGTTTGATTCAATCGTGTAAAAATAATGCAACCACCCAGGTTGCCGAAGAACGTATACCCGATGTAGTTAGTTACAATTTCGATATACGCCCCATTCTTTCCGACAAATGTTACGCTTGTCATGGCCCGGATGCCAATAAAAGAAAAGCTGATTTAAGACTGGATATTGCCGCCAATGTGTACAGTGCGTTAAAGGATAATCCTACCGCCCATGCACTCGTGCCTGGTAAACCTGAGCAGTCTGAAGTATTTCTTCGAATTTCTACCCCGGATACAAGTATGCTGATGCCTCCTCCCGCCTCTAACCTTAAATTGAATGAGCGGGAAGTAAGTTTAATAAAAAAATGGATCAGGCAAGGTGCTAAATATGAAAAACACTGGGCTTTTGTAGCGCCACAATCCCCGTCGCTACCTGTTATAAAAAACAAGGATTGGGTAAAAAATGAGATAGACTATTTTATACTAAGCAAGCAGGAGCAAAAAGGGCTCACACCTAACCCGGAAGCTGATAAGGAAAGATTGTTAAAACGAGTTAGTCTTGATCTTAACGGTTTGCCTCCCAGTCTCGAAATGATGGATAAGTTTATGGCTGATAATTCTGCCAATGCTTATGAAAAAGTTGTAGACGAATTGTTGAAAAATACCGCTTATGGAGAAAAGATGGCGTTGCACTGGTTAGACGTGGCACGCTACGCAGATTCTCATGGTTACCAGGATGATGGTTACCGAACCCAATGGCCCTGGCGCGACTGGGTAATACACGCTTTTAACGAAAACATGCATTATGATGATTTCGTTACCTGGCAGTTAGCTGGTGACCTGATACCTAATTCAACCAAAGAGCAACTACTGGCCACCGGGTTTAATCGCAATCATAAGATTACCGAAGAAGGCGGCGTGGTGGATGAAGAATACCGCGTTTCGTATGTAACTGACCGTAACGATCTTTTCGGCAAGGCATTCTTAGGAGTAACGCTCGAATGCGCCCATTGCCACGATCATAAATATGACCCGTTCTCCCAAAAGGAATATTACCGCATGTTTGCTTTCTTCAACAACGTGAAGGAAGTGGGTATAGAATCTGTGATCGGTGGACCTGAAACCTATGCCAAGAAGCCTTTTATAGAGATTAGTAATGAGGATGTAAAAAATATACTAACGTTTATCAATAAGCCAGACACTAACAGGCTGATCGTGTCTGTAATGGGTGACCTGGATACGGCAAGGAAGACTTATGTATTGATCCGCGGAGGATATGATGCCCATGGTGCTGAAGTAGAACCCGGCACACCGGATTCTATCCTGCCCTTTAATAAAGACTATCCGAAAAACAGGTTGGGTTTAACTAAATGGTTGTTTGATAAAAAAAATCCGCTCACTGCCCGCGTATACGTAAATCAAATGTGGCAGGAGTTATTTGGTAAGGGCATCGTGAAAACCTCTGGCGATTTCGGTAAACAGGGAGAACTGCCATCTAATCCACAATTGCTCGACTGGCTGGCAGTAGAGTTTATGAATCATGGGTGGGACATCAAACGCCTGGTGAAGCAAATGGTAATGTCGGCTACGTATCGCCAGTCTGCCGTAATAACGCCGGAAAAATTAAAAGCAGATCCGGATAATGTTCTAATGGCTCGTTCACCGCGATACAGGATCGATGCTGAATTTATAAGAGATGTGGTGTTGAGCAGCAGTGGGCTTCTGAATAAAACCATTGGCGGACCCAGCATTAAACCTTACCAGCCAGCCGGATTGTGGGAGGGCGCCACCTCGGGCCGCGGACTTCTTTCCATTTATAAACAGGATCATGGTGCTGACTTATACCGCAGAGGCATATACGCTTTCATTAAGAGAACGGTACCACCACCGGTAATGGGTATTTTTGATGCCAGTAACCGGGACCAGTGTGAAGTGAGACGTTTAAAAACCAATACGCCCTTGCAGGCATTGGTAATGATGAACGATCCTACAGTGCTGGAAGCCTCGCGTGTTTTCGCTGATAAGTTAATCCGGGAAAATAGCCGGCCGGAAGAAAAGATCACCAAGGCATTTCGATCGATCGTATCAAGAAAACCTGCGGAAAAGGAAGTTGAAGTGTTATCAAATTATTATAGGAAGGAATTAAAAATAATGAATGATAAAAAAGCAGCCAGGTTATTATCTCAAGGTGAATACCCGCAGGATGAAAAAGCAGATAAGATAAAGCAGGCTGCCCTCATGCAGGTAATAGTTACTATTTATAATTTGGAAGAAACGATTACAAAAACCTGAATATGGAAAAAGATATTTTAGAATATGGGCTCAATTTCAATAGGCGCCGGTTCCTATCTAAATTAAGTTTAGGGGTTGGTAGCCTGGCGCTGGGTTCCTTATTGATTCCGAATTTGTTTAGTAAAACTGGCATGGATGATGACATTTATCCACCCGGAATTCCGCATTTTGCCCCTAAGGCAAAACGTGTTATTTATTTATTCCAGAATGGCGCGCCTTCTCAACTGGAAACGTTTGACTACAAGCCCAAACTATGTGAAATGATGGGCGAAGAACTTCCTGCATCTGTTCGCGGCAATCAGCGATTAACCGGTATGACCGCCAAGCAGGCCTCATTTCCATTAATAGGCTCCTTCACCAATTTTAAACAGTACGGGCAAAGCGGCGCATGGATCAGTGACCTTCTTCCTCATACGGCCAAAATTGTGGATGATCTTTGCATCGTCCGATCTATGTATACTGAAGCGATTAACCATGATCCGGCACTGACCTTTTTCCAGACAGGCTCTCAACAGGGTAACCGTCCCAGTATGGGTTCCTGGCTGAGTTATGGTTTGGGTAGTGAGAATAAGAACCTACCTGATTTCACCGTATTATTATCCCGTGGAATTGGTAATGGACAGGGTGTGTATTCAAAATTATGGTCAAATGGTTTCCTGGATTCTATCCACCAGGGCGTACAGTTCAGCAAGGGGGAGGATCCGGTATTATATTTAACCGATCCGGATGGTATGGACCGCCACGATCGCCGGGAGATGCTGGATAACCTGGCCGAAATGAACCAACTGTCTTATAAGGAATTTGGCGACCCGGAAATAAATGCCAAGGTACAGCAATACGAAATGGCTTACCGCATGCAAACTGCAGTGCCTGAGACAATGGATCTCTCCAAAGAATCGGATGATATCGTGAAATTATATGGCCCCGATTGCCTGGTACCTGGCACATACGCGGCAAACTGCCTGCTGGCTCGCAAGCTTTCCGAAAACGGCGTACGGTTTGTACAATTGTACCACCAGGGATGGGATCAGCATGGTAACCTTCCATTTGAGATAGCCAGCCAGGCCAAAGATGTTGACCAGGCCTCCGCCGCTCTTGTTACGGATCTGAAACAAAGAGGCTTGCTGGATGAAACATTGGTGATCTGGGGCGGTGAATTTGGACGTACCAATTACAGCCAGGGAAAATTAACACAGGATAACTATGGCCGGGATCACCATCCACGATGCTTCAGTGTCTGGATGGCCGGTGGTGGTATCAAACCCGGCATCGTTTACGGCGAGACCGATGAACTGGGCTACAACATTGCAAAAAATCCGGTGCATGTGCACGATTTCCAGGCCACAGTTTTAAACCAGTTAGGGCTTGATCATGAGAAACTCATTTTTAAACACCTCGGACGCCGGTATCGATTAACAGATGTTTCCGGCAGGGTAGTCAGGGATATAATCAGTTAAACCGCTATCGGCTATCAGCTATAAGCAGAGAAAATACGTGTTAGTGACCTTGCTGATAGCCGACTGCTGATAGCCGGGCCTTACACTATAAATCAGACAGTAGATTAAATCATGAAAAGCAGTCTTAGGGGTTTTGCAGGCAATCTGTTATTTACGCTGAATATCTTCATTATCTTTTTGTTGTTATTCGAAAACTTATTAGTTCTTCCTCACTGGCTGCAGGCTTTCGGTAGAATGCATCCCATGTTGCTGCACTTCCCCATTGTGATTATCATGTTATCCATGGTGCTGGAATTTTTTCGGTTTAGACCCCAATACAATAACCAGGAATTATACCAGAGTTTCACTTCTAACTTATTGCTGATAGGTGCGCTGTCTGCCGCTGTTACTGTTATTATGGGATTGTTTTTATCCAAAGAAGGCGGATACACGGGCTCAACGTTACAATGGCATAAATGGACGGGTGCAAGCATCGCTTTTATTACTTCGTTAATATACTGGGCCCGGAGCCAACCATGGTACAAGGCACCAGTTGCTAAAAGCAGTGCCGTTCTAGCTTCCCTTTGCCTGATCTTGGCAGGTCATTATGGAGCTACTATCACGCATGGAGTTAATTTTGTTTTAGGTCCGGTATCTTCCGGGGAACAGCGGTTGGTTCCTATCGACCAGGCTGTTGTTTTTGATAACCTGGTGATGCCTGTTTTTCAAAAAAAATGTATAAGCTGTCATAACGAGGATAAAGTAAAAGGTAACCTGATCCTTACCGATATGAAGTCTATTTTGGCAGGTGGTAAAAACGGTAAATTGTTTGTACCGGGCAAACCTGAAATCAGCCTGTTATTACAGCGTATACATTTGCCCGAGGATGAAAAAAAACATATGCCTCCTGCCGGTAAAACGCAGCTCACGCCGGATGAAGTAACCTTATTGCATCTATGGATTAAAAACAACGCGGACTTTAAGAAAAAAGTAATTGAGTTGCCGGTAAAAGATTCATTAAGAATACTGGCTGCTGTACTTTTAAAACCTACGCAACCCAGAGAAGAACAATTTGATTTCGCTGCTGCCGATAAGGAAACGGTGCGTAAATTAAATAACGATTACAGGGTGGTATATGCGCTTTCGAAAGAGTCTCCTGCATTAGCCGTGAATATTTATAACAAGAATGCATATTCGAAAAAATCGCTGGATGATCTAAGCGCTGTTAAAACACAGGTGGTATCACTGGAACTAAATAAAATGCCGGTAAAAGATGCTGACCTTAAAAGCATTTCGCAATTTGAAAATCTGCGTACGTTAAATCTTAATTTCACAGACGTAACCGGTACCGGTTTAAAAGATCTTACCACATTGCAACATCTTCAATCATTATCACTTTCCGGCACCAGTCTTAGTTTCCAGGATCTTTTGCAGCAAATGCGTTCCTTTAAAAGCCTGAATACATTAACTGTGTGGGATACCGGCTTAACAGATGCCGAGATGCAGGAACTACAGAAATCAAATAAAAATATTGATTTAATTACCGGCTTTAAAGATGATGGAAGTAATCCTATTCAATTAAACCCGCCATCTTTAAAAAACAGTTCCAATATTTTCAACGACCAGCTATCTCTTCAGTTAAAGCATACCATTAAAGGGGTAGACATAAGGTTTACTACAGATGGAACGGAACCAGATAGTATTAATTCCCGGTTGTTTAAGAATGAAACGGTGTTGCACGATAATCTTACCACTATAAAAGCAAAAGCGTATAAGGAAGGATGGTATGGCAGTAATGTGTCAGAGTTTACTTTATATAAAAGCAGCTTCAAACCAGATAGCATGTTATTGCTTTTTCCTCTTAACCCTGTTCACCAGGCCAATGGTGCTAAAACATTTTTCGACAGGGAGATGGGCACATTTAATGCGAACAGTCCGGCATGGGCCAATAACTGGGCTGGGTTTAGAAACTATAATATGGAGCTGGTATTATTATTTAACACACCGATATTGTTAAGTTCCGTTGGACTGAACACCATGCTGGAGCCAAAAACTGGTATCTATCCTGCATCGGTCATAGAAATATGGGGAGGGAAAGACAAAAACGATGCTAAATTATTAAGCACCGTGAAACCGGAGATCCCCGAAAAAGATAGCGAACACGTCATCAAAGTATTTGAATCAACTTTTAAACCGCAGACGGTTTCCTATATAAAGATAGTGGCCCGTACTTATAAAATTCCTCCCGATACTAAAAATCCAAAAGGTAAGAATATGCTGCTGTTGATTGATGAAGCGTTTTTGAATTGAGGATGGCTGTCAGCTTTCGACTATCAGCTATCAGTCTTCCCCAATATAATTGAGCTTTAAAAAATATCGACTTGATTTTATAATAAGATCATTACAGTAATCATGCTGATTACAAATATCAAAGCCAAATAAAAAACTAAACCAAAATTTAAAGCCGATAGCCGATAGCTGACTGCCGATAGCCGACAGCTTCTCACAGCACTCCCTTATACGTTGAAACATCCACCTGTGGAATCTTTGAGCCGAATTTGGAATTGATTGCTTTGATGCATTCGTTCGCTGTAACAGCATTTCCGCGGGGAGTTAAATGCACCCCATCCAGTGAAAATGCACCACCGGTTATGAAAGTTGAATTAACTGCTACCCCGTTTATAATCATGCCGGCTTTCAATCTGTTTAAAAAGTCATATGAATCAAAAACTGCCAGGTTATAACTTTTTGCAAATGATTTTATTACCAGATTAAAGTATTTTACGTATTCCTGTGCCAGGGCTACTTCTTCTGCATCAAGTACTTCTTTGTTTGCCAATGGATTTAGAGGAGTAAGTCCATAACCTGGTAAACCATTAACAACCGATCCCAGGCTTCCTGTGTTAAATCTTAATACAATTAGATCGCTTTCAGTAGCTACCCTGGGAGTGTATGTTCCTGTTTTGGGATTGAAGGCTGATATATAAATAGCATTAAAAGCAGGATTTGCTTTTTTTGCAGCGTCGAGAAGGGCTTTCACCGTTACAGTATTAAAAAAAGCAAACGCAGTTACGTCGGGTATGGTGACAACGATGCCTTTACCACCACTTTTAGTGAGGGTGCTAAGTGCCAGGTTATACAGATCTTTAAAAACTGCTTTGTTCGTTAAAGAATCAATACCGCCTGAAGAGGCATACCCCAAAACATCATTATTTCCTAACCAGCAGCTAAAAAAGGTAAATGGTTTGGCGGTAACAAAATCAAGATAGGTAGTATTATTGGTACCGGCATCGCCTGGCAGAAGCCGTTCAAAATAACCATTTAAATTTCCATAAGGAGCAAAAGTGATTTGCTCTAACCTAAGTCCCGGCACACCATAATTTTCTATATTACCACTATACTTGGTATATAATGTAACAGGACCGAATCCGGGAATATTAGCCTGCCCGCGAATAGCGAGTTTGTCAGTTACCGGAACTATATTAGGGGATCCATCTGCATTAAATCCAGCCAGCCTGAGATAGCCTGAGCCATTTGACTGGTCCAACGAAAAGAACGGGGAAATAAAACTGCCACCGCCAATTGTTTTCATTTGAGCGGCAATTATATTTGGATACGCTACCTTTTGTCCTTCGAGATATAATCCACCACTGGAGTATCCTGCCGTAATTGAATTTCCGACAGCGATATATCTTGAGAAGTCGGCTTTTCCAAAACCCGGATTAACCGGGGGATGTTCCTTTTTACAGGACGAAACAATCAAAAGCATGGCCAGCAGCCACGTGGAGAGACTAATTAATTTCATGTGTTGTTCGTATTGGTATATCAGAAAAAAGGGGAGACGGTATAAAGGATTAAACCGTTATTTTATTACGCATAAATGTAAACTATTAGAATAATACTAAAGTAATTAAAGAATAAATATTTTTTTGGTCAGATTCTGGCCAAACTTATAAGGTTTGCTTTCTTAATGCCGGCACTTCGGGTTCAAACGGTATAGGTTTGTGCGGCAGTTTACCAATCCATCATTGTATACACTTTTCGCCAGTCAAACAATCTCAAAATAAACTAAGCTGCAAGTGTTTTGTATTCCTAAACAATTGTTCAGAAGGTACCTCCTGCTGTTGTAAAGCGGTAACCTGGAAAACCGGCGTTTCCTCAAATCTGGACGCTACAGTGATTTGCGTTTTCAGTGCATATTGACTGAAAAGTTCCTCCACCAATTTTGGGCAATTATTATTTTGGGAAAGATGTGATAATAACAAGTGGGTCATAAAAGGTGGCCGATGCGTTAAAAAAAGCGCCAGGGCCTGCGCGTTAGACAGATGACCCTTTCCCCCGCTTATGCGTTTCTTGAGGTAGTACGGATACCTGCCATTATTTAACATGTCCACATCGTAATTGGATTCTAAAAAAGCAGCATGGCATTGCTGAAAATATCGGATCACCTGGTCGCAGGCGATTCCAATATCTGTGAAAATTCCAACCGTTACGGACGAAGAAGATACAATAAAACTATGAGGGTCGCAGGCATCATGGAATTTTGGAAATGGGGTAATGGTAAGTCCGCCAATTTTAACCGGGTGGTATGCTGCGAAGGTAACAGCCAAATGTTCTTCCAGTATCAACCGGCTTCCGGTGCGGGTTCCCGCTGTAATATAAATGGGTAGCTGGTATTTTTTTGCCAGTTGCACAATTCCGGTGATGTGATCAGAATGTTCATGCGATACAAATATGGCTTTTATTTTTTCTATCGATAAATGGAGGCGCTTCAGTCGTTTTTCCGTTTCCCTGCAGGAAATGCCTGCATCTATAAGGATCGCTTCTTCTTCATTGCCAATATAGTAGCAGTTACCATTACTTCCAGAATTCAATGAAGATATAAATAAAGACATAAGAGCAAATTAGCACCAATTTTTAATGGTCAAATATACTTTAATTGACCAATAGCTAAAGCCACCGTAACAAATTGTGAATAATTCTTTACGCTTACTTATTCATTGAAACCAATAGATTTTTTTAACCAACTGTTTTGAAAACGCAATAAATATTTGGAACGTACGTTTTATATCGTACCTTAGTCGTATGAAGTCATCAAAAAAAGGTAAAGAAACAGCTCCTGCTAAATCTGAACTGGAAGTACTGCAAATACTTTGGGCAAGTGGGCCTTCCACGGTAAGATTTGTGCACGATAAATTAAATGAACAGAAAGAGGCTGTTCAATATACTTCTACGTTGAAACTGATGCAGGTAATGACGGAAAAGGGCATGTTGAAAAGAGATGAAACCAATATGAAACATATTTACACGGCTGTTTTGGAACAGGAAAAAACAAAAGGATTTATGTTAGGCCGCTTCCTGGACTCGATGTACAACGGGTCCGTCAGCAATTTGATGCTGGCCTTGGTGAAGAACGAAAAAACTTCTGAAAAGGAACTCGAAATATTGAAAGAAATGATCAGGAAGCTAGATAAAGAGGAATAAGTATTTAAATCTATTCATATGCATTTGTTCTTACTGGATAAGTTAATTTGGGATAAATTCATACAGGCATTTTGCTGGATGCTTTTACATTCCCTTTGGCAGGGCCTGTTGGTGACCGTTATATGTGGTGCGACGATTATGCTTACAAAAAAATATAGCCCTCTCTTCCGGTATAATATTTTGCTTATTTTATTCTTTTTATTTTTATCTGGATGTGCTTCTACATTCATTATAGAATACCTGGCCGCGTCGCATACAAACAACTATGCCTCTGCCATAAGTAACAGGTTAATACCTATATCCGTTTTGCCGGCCATGGTTTTACAGCGATTACTGCTGCTTTTTAATAATTTTTGCTCTGCCAACGCCTCAATGCTTGTAATTATTTGGTTTGTTATTTTTCTTATTAAGACAGGCAGGATGATGGGAAGCATTAATCACGCAAGGCTTCTCCGGAATTACGAAACTCATGCTATCAATACTTTCTGGCAGAACAAGCTACAATCCTTCCGTTCAAAATTACAAATAACAAAACCCGTAATCTTGTTAGAATCGGCGTTGATTAAAATTCCGGTAGTTATGGGATTTTTGAAGCCCGTCATCCTGCTACCTGTTGCCCTGGTGAATCAGCTGCCGGCTGAACAGGTAGAAGCCATTTTGCTGCATGAACTGGCACATATTCGCCGTAATGATTACCTGGTAAATTTTTTACAGCATATAACGGAGAGCGTTTTTTTCTTTAACCCGGCTTTGTTATGGATGTCTGCTTTGCTGAGAGAGGAAAGAGAGAACTGTTGCGATGATATTGCTCTTGATCTGACAAAAAATAAAAAACAATTCCTGGAGGCATTGATCAGTTTTAAAGAACATACCCTTCTCACTCCGGCTTATGCCACAGCATTCCCGGGTACAAAAAGTGATTTGTTACATCGCTTTACCAGGATCATTACCAACAAAAACAGGAGCCTGGATTTTCCAGGACGATTATTTTTACTGCTAAGCCTTGTTGCGGGCTGTATTCTTATTGTAGCAGTGGCGAGCCGCGAACACAGTACCATGACCAGCAATTTAAAACATCCAAACCAGCAGGATACCTTTATTGTTCCACTGGAAATAGTAAAGCAACATGTAGATAAATATGTTTATGATAATTTTTCTGCAGCCTCAAAAAAGGCTGCAACTGCTGATAAAAAAAGGCAGCGGCGTTCTTCAAAGGCCGAAGAAATAATTGGTACATCAATAACGGATGAAAAAGAACAGGGCGATTTAGAAATAGATAACGAGGTTTTTGCAGATGATTCGCACTATGAAATAACATCTGCGGCATTAAATGAAAATGAAAAAATGCAGCAGGATGCGAGGCACGCCATCCTGTTAAAAAAGCAGGCAGAAATGGATGCGATGCAGGCCATAAGATACCTTCAACAGGTAGATAAACAATATAATATAAACCACGCAAATTGTCGGCTTTCACAGAATCATAAAATGATGCGCACATTAATTATTCGCGAAAAGAATATCTAAACTCGATCAGGGTACAGTCATTTATTGTGCACCAGGCGGTGGAGGGAATGCTATTGCTTATTATTAACTAAAAATAAATAAAATGAAAAAGTCCTTTTTAAATGTTGGTGTGTCTATTATTGCAGCTTTTTTTTTATTGACAACAATCCAGGCTCAATCAAAATCAGAAAGCAATCGATCCCTATCTCCACAAAGCCAGGTTAATTTCGAGGATGATCAACAGTCTTTTAAAATTAAAATGGAAGGGGAAAAAATTTTAGAATTGTATGTAGACGATAAATTAATATCTCCGGAAAATTATGGTAAATATGAAGAGAAAATAAAAAAGATCATGAAGCAGGTTAAAGAAGATAAAGAAATGGCAGAACAGAACAAACAACAATCTGTCCGGGACCGGCAACAGGCAAAGCTTCACCAGGAGCAAGCTTTGGTAAGTAAAAAACACGCTGAACAAGATGCCCTACAGGCGCAAAAGGATAAACTACAAGCTGAGGATATGGACCGGCAAAAATTGAAAAGAGATCAGCAACAATCAAAACTAGATCAGAAACAGGCATCCATTGCATCTAAACAACAGGCCGGGCAGGATGCGCAGCAGCAGGCTGAAAAGTATAAAATGCCCATAGAGCAAGTGGATAATCAGAAAGCCATAAAAGATATGGAGTAGGCAGAAAGAGAAGAGCTCAAGGAAAGAAAGGAATCCACCCGGATCACTATAGATGCAAAACGCGCCGAAGATGACCGGCAATTATTAGAGAACCTTGTCAACGACCTGGTTAAGGAAAATATAATTGAAGGTGAAAAAGGAGGGGAAGATAGAACAATCATCCTCTTAGGTTTTTAGCCAGCCCCCTTCTACATCCAAAGTCCATACCTCCTCCCACCTTTTTCTTGCTATATTCAATAAATGCAATATTTTCATCGGGAAAATAAAATGATTGCATGGATATAGATCCTCTTTACATTCTCCAGGCAGTAAATATATCCAAATCTTTTCCGGGAGTTAAGGCCCTGGATTCCGTTCGGCTTGATATCGAGAAGGGAAAAGTACACGCCGTGATGGGTGAAAATGGTGCCGGAAAATCTACCCTTATGAAAATCCTTATAGGGATGTATACACCCGATTCCGGAGCTATTTATTTTAAAGGAACTAAAATAGGCTTTACCAGTGTTGATGACGCCATCAAAGCCGGTTTCTCCATGATTCACCAGGAATTATTTCCTTTTCCACATCTTACCGTTGCAGAAAATATATTTATGGGTAATGAGCCGGCAAAGAGCGGATGGATCAACCGCAAGAAATTGAATAAGGATGCCGGGTTATTATTGGCACGACTGGGGGTTGATATACCGGTGCAAAAACTGATGAAAGAGTGCAGCATTGCTGAAATGCAGATGGTAGAAATTGCGAAAGCCATTTCCAATAACGCTGAAATAATTATTATGGACGAACCTACTTCCGCTATATCAGGCAGGGAAGTGCACACTCTATTTGCCATCATTAATGAATTAAAGCGGCAGGGGATAGCGATCATCTATATCTCGCACAAGATGGATGAGATCCGGCAGATCTCGGATACTATAACGGTGATGCGTGATGGAAAATATATTAGCACTTTTGCTAAATCGGATATCGGTCATGAGCAGTTGATTTCATTGATTGTGGGAAGAGAGCTGAGTACGGTATTTTACAAGAAAGAGCCAGCGACGGGTGAAATGGTTTTATCCGTAAAGGGTTTAACCGGTAGCAGGTTTAAAAATATAAGTTTCGATGTAAGGAAGGGAGAAATTGTAGGAATTGCGGGCCTGATGGGCGCAGGCAGAACGGAGATTGTAAACGCTATTTATGGATTAGAAAAGATTTACAAGGGGCAGATTTTTATAAAGGGTAAAAGGGTTATAATCCGCTCACCAAAGCATGCCATAAAACTGGGCATCGGCCTGGTAAGTGAAGACAGGAAACATTATGGCCTGGTGCTTTCTTCGTCCGTAAAACATAATATCACTCTTTCAGCTCTAAAGAAGTGTAGCAATGGCCCTTTCATTAATACACAAAAAGAACAGAAAATTGTTGATGACCAAATTTTAAAGCTGGCCATCAAAACACCTTCCAGGAACCAGTTAACTAATTTTCTAAGTGGCGGCAATCAGCAAAAAGTTGTTTTGGCAAAGGTTTTATTAAATGATCCGGATATCATCATCCTGGATGAACCCACAAGAGGTATCGATATCGGCGCCAAGTCAGAGATCTATAAATTAATGTTCCGCCTTGCGGGGGAAGGGAAGGCGATCATCATGATCTCATCGGAACTCCCGGAAATATTGGGAATGAGTGACAGGATATTGGTCATCCATGAGGGGGCTGTTACGGCAGAATTGAATCGCGCAGACGCATCGCAGGAATTGATTATGAAATATGCGATGTCGAAATAAATAATTTTATATAACTAATTACACACTAAAAGTAGCTTCGTCTATGCCATCCGGTTATTCCAAAGCTTATAAGAAATACCTCGTAAAATACCAGATCTTTATTGCGTTTGCGATAATATGCATACTGCTGTCTGTTTTAACCCCGAATTTTTTTAGTGTTCAGAACATGGTAATAGTGTTGAGACAGATATCTATAAATGGAATTTTGGCGGTAGGGGTTACATTCGTTATAATTGCAGGAGGCATTGACCTTTCACTGGGATCGGTTATTGCATTAACCGGCGTTGTGGCTGCGCTATTTTCTCATCCGGGCGATTATCCGCTGATCGTGCCTGTTAGCCTTGCAATTTTAATGGGTATTTTAATCGGTACCGTTAATGGGTTAACTATAACAAAGGGTAAAGTGGCTCCATTTATCGTAACCCTGGGAATGATGACGATAGCCCGGGGTCTTGCGTTGGTAATAAGTAACGGGAGACCTGTATCTAATTTATCCAAATCTTTCAATTTTATCGGCGGTGGTAATTTCATGGATATCCCGGTGCCTATCATTATATTCGCGGTTGTAGTTATACTGGCGTCTATCATATTAAATTATACTAAAACGGGTCGTTATATCTATGCGGTCGGCGGGAATGAAAATGCTGCAAGAGCTTCCGGTATCAATGTTAATTCGGTTAAGCTCTTTACGTATGTGGTATGCAGTGGCCTGGCGGCATTAGCGGGCATTATACTTGCTTCACGAATAACAACCGGTCAGCCAAATGCAGGCGTTGCCTATGAGTTAGACGCCATTGCAGCTGTTGTTATAGGAGGAGCCAGCCTGTCGGGTGGTATTGGCAGCATCATCGGAACAGTATTCGGGGCGTTGATAATAGGTGTGATAAACAATGGGCTCGACCTGCTGAATATCACTTCTTATTACCAGCAGATAATTAAAGGGGTGATTATTGTAGGCGCTGTATTAATAGATAGAAAGAAATCAAAATAAATAAAGTGATCATGAGATACCTGGATAAAAATTCAGTATTGGATAGTAGGCATTCCAAAAGTGGCAGGTCATCCTTCCATAAAATCAAACTATCTGTTTTAGGAATCGTTGTATTGTCATTGTGGGCCTGCCATTCCGGAGGTAAGAAAGAGGATGCTAAATCCGGGATAGTAATAGGGGTTTCCATGCTTAGCCTGCAATCCGAATTTATTGTGAATGTAAAAGATGCTATGGTGGCAAGGGCCAAAGAACTGCATGTTGAATTGAATATTACGGATGCACAGCGAACTGCTGAAAAACAGGTGCAACAGATAGAAACGTTTATTTCACAAAAGGTGGACGCGATCATTTTAAATCCTTGCGAGGTGGAAGCAAGCTCTCCAGCGGTTGACAAAGCAAGAGCCGCAGGAATACCGATAATTAATGTTAATTCTGAAACTAAATCGGAACCGGATGCCTTTGTGGGTTCCAACGATGAAATATCGGGAGAGATAGCCATGGAATACATTGCCAAGTCTATAAATTATAAAGGGAACATCGTTATTATGGACGGCTATATGGGACAGGCTGCCCAGATTAAAAGAGCCACCGGTGCCCAAAAGGTGTTGGCTAAATATCCTGAGATAAAAGTACTTGCCGAGCAAACGGCTGAATGGGACAGGGCGAAGGGAATGACGCTCATGGAAAACTGGATTCAATCGTATGGTGACAAGATCAATGCGGTTTTTGCACATAACGACGAGATGGGGTTGGGTGCTTTACAGGCACTGGAACAATCTAAGATGAAGGATAAAGTAGTGCTGGTAAGTATCGATGCTATTGCAGATGCCTTGCAGGCAGTTGAGGATGGCCGGTTGAATGCCACCATCTACCAGGATGCAAAAGGACAGGGCAATGGCGCTGTTGAAACCGCCATCGCTTTAATCAAAAAAGAAAAATTATCTTCCAGGCAGGTGCTTATACCATTCCAACTGGTTACAAAAGAGAATATTAATAATTTTTTGAAGAATTAGGCAGGCGGAATTATTATTTCACCGTATAAATATTCAGGCAGTTTCATAATTAGTCACGGCGTTTGTAGGGGCAGGGCTTGCCCCCGCCCTGTTACACTGGATACCTGTAGTATTGTGTGAACGTTCCCGATAATATTCTTACAGTATCCTATGTAGGTTGGGCGGAGGTAAACCCCGCCCCTACAAACACCCCGACTTTTAGGCCATTTAAACTTTTCGTCTAATCATCCATCCTACAACAGCTTTTAATGCCGTGAATTAAATTTTGCTGCATAAGGTACTATCGTTACGCATGTATCGTTCTAGCATTAGCAATCAGATTTGTTTCAATTATGTTAAGTAAATGCTATTTAGTTGCGTATAAATCGGCACGTTGCCGCAATTCGTAACTAAACTATAAATTTGTTAATAGTAAATCCGTACCTGTTCCATGGTACAATTTAATTTAATAGCGTAAAATATTATGGGGAGCCTGAAAAACAAAATATCCATTCTATCACTGTTCTGCATCCTGGTTACTTGCAAGTTAATTGCGCAAACTGATGCCAGTGCATTGGAGTTTATTGAAAATAAAGGACAATGGGAAAATAGTATTCGTTTTAAAGGTGTTTTAAGCAACGGGGCCTTCTTCCTGCGTAAAAACGGTTTTACGGTGGTTCAGCACAATCCGGATGACCTGGCCCGCCTTTCGGAAAGCGTACATGGAAAACCGGCTTCTTCAGAAAATACGGCCATATTTGAAAAACAAGCTAAGGCTGACGCCTCCAAACCTGCTGGCCAGGATAGGAATATTCTGCGGTCTCATGCTTACGAGGTTGACTTTGTGGGAGCCAATGAGAACCCGGAAATAATTGCCGATAAATTACAGCCGGGATACAATAATTATTTTATTGGAAGCGATTCTACGAAATGGGCGGGTAACTGCCGGCAGTTCCAGTCAGTAACTTATAAGAACATATATCCCGGTATCGATGTAAAGTTTTATAGTGAATCGGGAAATCTCAAGTATGAATTCATTGTAAAACCGGGTGCCGATCCTTCTCAGATAGCCATGAAATTTACAGGCGCTGATAAACTGAGTGTCCGCAATAGCCAGCTTATCATCAGAACATCAATAGGTGAAATTAAAGAGCTATATCCCTACACCTACCAGTACGAAGGATCGCAGAAGAAAACACTCGATTGCCGCTACCAGGTAAGGGGCAATACGGTAAAATTTGCCCTAAAGAATTTTTCCCGTTCATCTACCCTTATCATAGATCCTATATTAATATTTGCCTCTTTTACCGGCAGCACAGCAGACAACTGGGGATACACCGCAACATATGGAAGTGACGGCACCTTTTTCGCGGGGGGAATAGTATTCGATACTGGCTTTCCCACTTCAACCGGCGCTTACCAAACATCTTATGGGGCTTCAGGCGCCCACGATCAAAGTTACTGGAACATGGGAATCATGAAGTTCAGTTCAAACGGCTCGCAGCGGATATATGCGACGTATATCGGTGGTAAAAGTAAGGACCAGCCGCATAGTTTGTTTGCCGATCCCCAGGGCAACCTGGTTATTGCAGGAAGGTCGTCTTCTGATAATTATCCTTCTACGGCTACATTTGGAAAGCGGGGAGGGTGGGACATCGTGGTTACCAAGTTAAATGCTTCGGGAACAGCTTTGATCGGATCTGTAATAGTAGCTGGCGCGGGTGATGATGGTTTCAATATAGCGGATAGTCACGCAGAAAAGCCCAGGTTGTTAATGAACAATTATGGTGACGATGCCAGGAGTGAGGTGATATTGGATAAAAACAATAATATTTATGTCGCCTCCTGTACTATGTCTGGTGATTTTTTTACTACGCCTACCGCTGTACAGAAAACATTTGGCGGCAACCAGGATGCGGTTTTAATAAAAGTGGATCCTAACTGCAGGAACGTAGTTTATAGCACCTACCTGGGTGGATCTGGTTACGATGCGGGATTTGTACTTTCCCTAAACCCACTCACACAGGATATTTACATGGCAGGTGGTACCACGAGTGACAATTTTCCCGGGAATAAAACCGGCACTTACCAGCCAACCTATGGCGGCGGGGTAAGCGATGGATATATAGCTGTATTTTCCAACGATGGTTCCGTTCTTAAGCAAACTACGTACATGGGCACCGCTGCTAAAGATGTAATATTCGGAATACAGTTTGACAGGGAAAATTTTCCGTATATTATGGGCATTACTACCGGCGCCTGGCCAATTGTAAGTATTGGCAACACTTTCTTCACGAATCCTAATTCAAAACAATTTATCTCCAAGCTTAAAAAAGACCTTTCAGGTTTTGTATATTCTACTGTTTTTGGTAACGGCTCTGCCACACCGAATATTTCGCCGGTAGCATTCCTGGTTGACCGTTGTGAAAATGTGTATGTTTCCGGCTGGGGAAGGGAAACCATCACGGGTAACTACGATCTTTCTCCTGTAGCAGGAATGCCGGTGACCCCGGATGCTTTAAAAAGGGTGCCGGATGCATCGGATTTTTACTTTATAGTGCTGCAACGGGATGCCTCTAAATTATTATATGGAACTTTTTATGGCCAAAATGGTGGGGTGGGAGAACATGTTGATGGCGGCACCAGCCGGTTCGACCAGAATGGAGTTATCTACCAGGCGCTCTGTGCCTGCAGTGGAGGCGCAGGCGGTCCAAGACCCCAATGGCCGGTAACGCCGGGCGCCTGGTGTTGCTCAAGCGGATATTCAGGTTCCAGGAGTGGAGCTCAATGTAACCTGGCCGCCCTGAAAATTTCCTTTAATTATGCCGGCGTGCGGGCCGGTGTCAGGGCTTATATCAATTCGGTTTTTGACACTACCGGGTGTGTGCCGTTGACGGTAACGCTGAAGGATACTATCCTTAATGCTCAAAGTTATGAGTGGGATTTCGGGGATGGAACCCCGGGAGTTGTTTCGGATAACTTTGAAGTATCGCATACTTATAATAATATTGGGTCATACTCAGTTAGACTGATAGCAGTGGATTCGGCCACCTGTAATATCAGGGATACAGCACATATTACCATCATCGTACGCAACGACAGGGCAGTACTCGATTTTAACCCGGTGAAATTGCCGCCTTGTGAATCCCTCGCATTTCGATTTGATAATCAGTCAACCGCGCCACCGGGCAAGCCTTTTACCGGCCAGCTGTTTATTTGGGATTTTGGCGACGGCACCCGGGTAAATGCCGGTACTGGCAGTGTAAATCATACCTATGCTTCGGCAGGAACCTATAAAGTATCACTCGTTCTAAATGACACCAGTTATTGTAACGGGCCTGACTCTATAGTCAAAGAAATTCGCATCTCACCCCTGGTGAAGGCACAATTTGATGTACCACCATTAGCCTGTGCACCGTTCACTGCTGTCTTTAAAAACACTTCACTTGCTGGACAAGATTTTACCTGGGATTTTGGGGATGGCAGCCCGCTATCTAACAGTATAAATCCGTCGCACCTCTATGCAAATCCCGGCACCTATGTGGTGAAGCTGAAAGTGGTTGATGCCAATACCTGTAATGTGCAGGATTCTACCCAGTCAACGCTGATAGTTCAATCGGCACCAACGGCTGCGTTTACCGTTACGCCCACCGTGCCGGTGGAGAATACACCTTTTGTTTTCGTCAATGCATCGTCAGCAAATGCATCCCGGTTCAAATGGATATTTGGCGATGGCGATAGCCTGTTAACGGCTAGTCGTTCAACTGTAGATCATCAGTACAACGCAACGGGAACCTTCGATCCCTGCCTGGTGGCTTATAATCAACTTGGTTGCACGGATACAGTTTGTACTACAGTAAAAACGATTGTAGTGCCGAGGTTGGATGTACCGAATGCCTTTACACCGCTTGGTCCCGTGCAGGCAAGCCGCATTTTTGTTCGCGGATTTGCGGTAGGCAAAATGCAGTTTACCATTTATAACCGTCTTGGTCAGAAAGTGTTTGAAAGCACGGATATTAACCAGGGATGGGATGGAAGGTTTAAAGGTGTAGTTCAACCTATGGATGTGTACACATATACTTTAGAGATTGAATTTATCGATGGTACGAGGGCAAGTAAGACGGGGGATATTACATTGATAAGATAGGAGTTAATGGTTAATGGTTTATGGTTAATTGATGTCGTGGAGTTTAGAAAATTTTCTATGGTAATCAGTAAGGGTGATAGTGCTGCCTTCCCCTCCTCAAGGCTACCGTTAGTACACTACTTATTTTATATTATGCATAGTCATCCAGGGTTAAAGATAGTTGAGTACCGTGGGTAAGCCCTTTCAGGGTTTTTCTAAACCACATTGAATTATTAAATAGTTGATTGTTCTTCTTTTTTATTGGTTTTTATAAGCAACTTCAGGCACAACTATTTCCGCATCAGGATGTCTTCCTGCCTCATAATTATTTCTTAAAGCCAGAAATCAAAATCAATTTATCTTTGACCTTCAAAAGGATCATTACCTGACCTGCATGGGATGAAGATGAACCGAATGAATCAATTTTAAAAGGTACAATGAAGGCGACTGAAAGCACACGTTGTAAATGTTAACAGATAATTATACAGGTATGAAAATGAAAAGTATGATCGCAATTAAACAGGCGATTTTGTTAGTTTCTTTTTTAGTAAAAACCATCCTGGTACATAGTCAACAGACAGTAAACTTATCAGGAACAATTACAAACAGTAAATCCAAAGCCATTGCAGGGGCCACCGTGCATTTATTAAACAGCAACAAGTTTGTCATTACGGATGATCAGGGGCAGTTTAATTTTAAAAATCTAAAAACGGGAAAGTACCAGGTAGAGATAACTGCAATAGGGTACGCCACCGGCAACCGTGATGTGATTATCAAAGAAAGCAGCAACAAAAGCGTGCCTATCTTATTAGCCGATGCCAGGCTTAAGCTGGATGAAGTAATTGTTACCGCGCAAAAAAAAGAAGAATTATTGCAACAGGTGCCGGTAAGTATTTCATCCATATCATACAAGCAAATTCAGGAATACCGGTTGTGGAACAGTAAAGACCTTACGGCCATCGTGCCCAACCTGTACTCGGCTGAACCCGGCGATCATCGCAATGTAACTTCTGTACGCGGTATTACCACAACATCGTATGTTCCTGCAGTAGCCACTTATATCGATGGTGTTAATCAATTCGGATTGGATACTTATATCCCGGCTTTAATAGATGCAGAACGGATCGAAGTATTGCGCGGTCCACAGGGCACTCTGTATGGAAGAAATGCTATGGGAGGCGTAATCAACATCATTACCAGGCAACCCACTAATACAAGGAGCGGGTTTGTACAGGTAGATGCCGGTAACTTCAATCAGCAGAAATATACGGCAGGCTTTCGCACATCCCTGGTTAAGGATAAATTATACCTGGGTATAGCCGCTATTTACAACCAACGGGATGGATTTTATAAAAATGAATATAATAATAGTTCTTACGACAAGCAGCATAGCATAACCGGGAATTATTACCTAAAATATCTTGCCGGTAAAAACTGGGTGTTTACGTTAAATGTAAAACATCATGACAACAGGAACGATGGTGCGTTCCCGTTAGTGGCTGGTGATGATGTGCAGAAAAGGCAATTCCTGCTGAATCAGAATGCGGTAACTACCATGGTAGATAATACGCAAAATGCATCTTTTTCCGCTAACTATACCGGGTCTTCAATAAATTTTAGCTCACAAACAGCTGTTCAAAAAAATTACCGGTATTACAAAGGCCCGTTGGATGGAGATTTTTCTCCCCTGGATGCCGTGACAGTCATTAATAATTTTGGAAAAAAGTGGAACAACGTTAAAGTACTGACACAGGAATTTAAACTGTCGTCACCCGCTTCATCAGAGTCCGCATTCAAGTGGACTGCCGGTTCGTATTTTTTTTACCAGGATAACCCATCAAAACAGGGAGTGCGATATGGCAAAGACGCTACCCTGATCGGTGCGGGTGATTCTTTATTTACCACCGTTAATACTTCTATCGGCAAAAATTTTGGCGCTGCCTTTTTTGGTCAGGCTACCTACACAGTTTCCGGGAAAGTAGATATTACGCTCGGTCTGAGATATGATTACGAACACCAGAAGCAAAACGTATCGGCCACCTACCAGCACGATCCTGATCCTGCCTATGCAACTACTTTTCCTGACACTTCGGCAAAAGCTTCGTTCCATGCGTTTTCACCCAAGCTTTCTGTAAATTATCACCTGTCATCCAATTCAGTCGCGTATGTTACGTATAGCAGGGGTTTCAGGGCTGGTGGCTTAACTCCCCTTTCTTCCGACCCCTCTCAGCTTCCTTTATATTCCTTTGAACCCGAGTACAGTAATAATTACGAGGCGGGTATTAAAAATGATTTGTTTAATAAGTCCACGCGTTTAAACCTGTATGTATTTTACAGCAATGTAACTAACGCGCAGGTTCCAACGCTGGTATTGCCTGAAGCAGTTACCATTACAAAGAACACCGGTAAACTGGTCAGCAAAGGTATTGAAGCGGAATTAGTCACGCAACCTCTTCAAGGCCTGGAACTGGGTTATGAATTTGGGTACACGCATGCACGGTTTAAATCATTAAAGATCGCGCAAAATGGTTCATCCGTAGATTTAACCGGTAAGCACCAGATTTTTACGCCTGATATTACATCTATGTTATCTGTTCAATATAGTTATCCATTCGGGGGCCCGCAACAATTGAAAGCAGTAGTAAGGGGTGAATGGAAATACCTGGGAACCACCTATTTCGATCTTGCTAATAACATCACACAAGCTCCTTATAATTTGTTGAACTTACGGGCCGGTATAGCCGCAAAAAACGTGGAGCTTATGTTATGGGCAAGAAACGTAACAGATTACAGGTATTTCTCTTACGCCTATGATTTTGGCGCTACACGTTTAGGAGATCCAAGAACATACGGCGCTACCATCATGTTTCGGTTGTGATTTTTCTGCCTGAAACCGAACTTTTACAGTATGCCCGGTCTATCGGCCGCTAAACAATTTCAGGGGGTGGTATGGTATTGATCGTGGCCGCAAAAGCCTTTGAGCTATTTACAGGAATAAAGCCGGATGTGGAAAAGATGAAACGCAGGCAGGGGAGGGTTTGATATTAAAACCTATAAGGTTTGAACAAATCAATGCCGGACATGTCAACCTCAACCTATAAGGTTTGAACAAAGTTGTGCCGATACTAAAGACACAAACTTTATAGGTTTGCGGGGCAGTGTCTATATTAATTGCTTCTGCTATTAAACTGTTTTCCACCTCCACTAAAAAAACCATCGCGGAATTACTCCAAGCTTTCATCTTCGGCAACATCATCTGTTACATATCGCCTAAAGTTGTAAAGTTTCATTATGCTTTCTGCAGTATGTCCGCTTTTGAAGGCTGCCAGCTAGTAAATATTATTGAGTGTGTTATAAGAAAATCGGTATGCAGGAAAACTCGGTGACACAACAATTTCTAACTTCAAACAATTTAATTTTAATTTAAATAAGTAAATAATGCCACATTTGATTTAAATACTTCCATTAAAGTTTCCTGCTATATTTTAATTTTGTGATCATGATTAGTTAACAAATCATACTACTTTAATCATCAATAAAAATTTTGTTATGTGCGCGGAAAGAATAGAAAAGAAGCAAGGATTGACAGTAAGCATTTTAAAAAATAAATGTCCGCGATGCAGGCAGGGTAACATGTACACCAGCCAAAATCCTTACCAGTTAAATGCCTTTATGAAAATGCCGGAAAGATGCGCGGTATGCGGTCAGCCAATAGACCTGGAGCCTGGGTTTTATTATGGTACCAGTTATGTTAGTTATGGGTTATCCATACTGATCTGTATGATAACGTTTATATTATGGTGGTTGATAATCGGCTTTTCATTCCAGGATTCCAGGTTTTTCTGGTGGATGGGTATTAATGGAATAGCTCTTATTATGATGCAACCATTACTGATGAGAATCTCAAGAACCATCTGGTTGTCATTTTTTGTTTCGTACAATCCAGACTGGAAAAATGAACCCGTTCCTGTTGCTGAAAGGGTGAATAAGGATATGGCTAATGCCTGGTGAGTAATATTCATAAGATGGCAGCTAGCTATGAATTACGGCAAAAAGTATCGGTATGACCATGTCCTTAAAACATTTTGAGTATATATTTGTTCGCCATTGATCACATCGATCAAACTCAAATAAATCACCCTCAAATTTCGTACACTATGACAAATGGTACTATGATGTAATATTTTCATTGGTACATAAACACCGGAGATAACTTATAGACAAAGGTTAAAGAAGAAGCCCGGAACCTGGCATCATTAGGTATTAATGCAGTGTGGTTGCCTCCTGCCTGCAAGGGTAAGGAAGGGGAGAATACGAACGGTTACGACATCTATGATTTATTTGACCTGGGAGAATTTGATCAGAAAGGTTCTGTTCGAACCAAGTATGGAACAAAACAGCAGTACCAGGATGCTGTTGATACGCTTCAAAAAAATAAGGTCGGCGTATATGCTGATGTTATTTTAAATCATAAAGGAGGTGCTGATGAAATCGAACGCATCAAAGTTATAAGGGTTGATGCCGATAACCGCAACGATTTTACCAGTGAGCCATTTGACATTGATGCCTATACAAAATTCACTTTTCCAGGGCGTAATGGAAAATATTCAGAGTTCATATGGGACTATACCTGTTTTTCAGGGATTGATTACGCGGCGGACCTGAACGAAACATCCATATTTAGTATTTTTAACGATTATGGATTTGACTGGGATGAAATATTAGATGACGAAAAGGGTAATTATGATTACCTGATGTTTGCCGATATTGAGTTCCGTAATCCTGCGGTAAGGGATGGGCTTAAGTATTGGGGTGAGTGGTACCTGCAGCAAGTGCCTGTTGATGGCTTCCGACTGGATGCTGTAAAGCACATCCCTTTCCATTTTTATAATGAATGGCTGGACCATATGCGTAGTATAAAACCGGATCTGTTTGTAGTGGGAGAGTACTGGGCACCCGGTGAATTACAACTACTGCTAAAATATATTGACGCAACCGGAGGCAGGATGTCATTGTTTGATTCTTCCCTTCACCATAACCTTCACAATGCCTCCAAAGGCGGTAAAGATTATGATCTTACCACCATTCTAAATGAAAGCCTTGTAAAGGAAAAACCTCTATTGGCAGTTACCGTAGTAGATAATCATGATACCCAGCCACTGCAGGCGCTGGAAGCCCCAGTTGAAAAATGGTTTAAACCCCATGCCTATGCGCTTATTCTTTTACGGGAAGGCGGCTATCCCTGTGTATTTTATCCTGATTTATACGGCGCGCACTACACTGATAAAGGTAAAGATGGACAAGATTATGAAATATTTTTGGACAAGGCAGACCATATAGAAAAGTTATTACATGCGCGAAATAAGGTTGCTTACGGACAGCAGAGAGATTATTTTGATCATGCCAACTGTATCGGATGGACACGGGATGGTACCTCCGAAAATACCAGCTCCGTTTGCGCCGTGTTGTTATCAAATGGTGACGATGGTTTTAAATCGATGGAGGTAGGTAGTCAACACGCTGGTAAAATATTCTGCGACTATCTTGAAAATTTCCCGGAACAGGTAATCATCAACGAAGCCGGATGGGGAGAATTTAGCGTAAAGGCCGGATCGGTTTCGGTATGGGTGTTGGAGGAAGTAATGAAGGGATAAATAGCTTTTGAATCGGGTTCAGTTATCAGCTGTCGGCTATCGGCTATCAGCTATCGGCTATCAGCTATCAGCTATCAGCTTGGTACCTGGGAGGGTTGGTATAAATAGAGTGTGTGAATATTAATTGAATTTTACTATCTTACCAACAACTGTCGCTGGTATTTCTAAAGCTGATAGCTGATAGCCGACAGCTGATAGCCGACAGCTGATAGCTGACAGCCGATAGCCACTTCCTTAAAAACCTTTCAAAAACCCGTAATGAAGCAATTACCCATACTGGATCTGGTTGTCCTTGTAGTTTATTTTTTGTCTATGATCCTTATGGGCATGTACCTGGGAAGGAAAAATAAAAGCACGGCCCAGTTTACCACTGCATCTGGTAAAATTCCGGGATGGGCAATTGGCATGTCGTTGTTTGGCACCTACCTGAGCAGTAACACATTTATTGGCAATCCCGGTAAAGCCTTTGGCGGGAACTGGAATTCGTTTGTATTTACGTTAACACTACCAATTGCTGTAGTGATTGCCGTTAAATTTTTAATTCCGTTCTTCCGCAAAACCGGCGAGATCTCTGCCTATGAACACTTTGAAAAAAAATTTGGGCCCTGGGCAAGGACCTATACCGTTCTTTGTTTTTTATTAACGCAACTGGCACGTACCGGTACCATTTTCCTGGGTGTTGGCATCACGCTGAATGCACTAACGGGAATAGACATCCGAATGATTATTCTTATTACTGGAATTGTAGTAACAATTTATACCGTGATAGGTGGAATGGAAGCGGTAATATGGACAGAAGTTGTACAAAGTGTTATCAAAACGGTTGGCGCCATCCTGGTATTAGTTATGGTAGTATGGGGGGTTAACGGGGGAGTTAAGGAAATTTATCATACCGCTACCTTAAGTAATAAACTGAGCCTTGGAAGTCTGCAACCAGATTTCACCAGGGATACTTTCTGGGTTGTTTTTTTGTATGGCCTGCTGATCAATATTACCAATTTTGGCGTAGATCAAAATTATGTGCAGCGGTATCACACGGCACCCAGTATTAAAGAAGCCTCCAAATCACTTTGGTTGTGCGTATATATGTACGTACCCTCTTCCCTCATGTTTTTTATAATCGGTACCTGTCTTTTTACCTATTATCATCAGCATCCTGATATGCTGATGCAGGTTAAAGAACAGGTTGCACTTATCAATTTAGGAAGCGGGGCCTCCATGCAGGATGTTATGGCTAAAGCAAAGACATTAACGGATGCCGACATAGGAGACAAGGTATTGCCCCATTTTATCGTTAACAAAGTGCCGACGGGTTTCGTGGGTTTAATTTTCGCGGCCATACTCTCAGCGGCGATGGGCACCATAAGCTCTGGGTTTAACAGCTCCGCTACCATCTATATGGTAGACATCCATAAAAGATATATCAACAAAAATATGGCCGACAAACAACAGCTGCGCATACTGTACTGGGCCACTATCGTTATCGGACTCATCGCTACCGGGGTTGGTATGAGTATAATTGGTGTGAGCAGTGTGCTGGACCTCTGGTGGAAATTATCAGGCATTTTTGC
>JBDSBP010000499.1:0-3072 GCA_039921525.1 Chitinophagaceae bacterium
AAAATGGCTATCTATTTAAAGGTAAATTAACGTTAAACAGGAGGGATTTTGAGGTTGGTGGAAACAGTTTCGTGTTGGCAGATAAACTCACATTAATGTTGAGTGTATTTGCCTCGTCGGACAAAAAATAGCTTACATGTTTGTCAACGACAACGTGTTACCAATCCAGTCATCGTTCATTTAGAATTGAATTTTCACCAGGAAAGGTGAACATCCATTGAGCCCCACAATTGCAATATCAGAGCAGCCTGGGCTTGGGGAGCCTATTACAGGGCTAAGCACTAATAATACTCCCTTGTAATTCAAGGCAGGCCGGCACCACCCTTAAGCGGATCAAAAACCCAATTTTTGACTGCCTTTTTAAATAATGTCGATGCAAAAAAATTACCCGCCATGTAATTTTAAAAAATATAGCTCATGATAAGTCATCCACTAAGTGATCAATTGAACGATCTTCATAAATTACTCAACGTTTTACAAACAAAAGACTATGTGTTCAGTTCAGTCATGCTTGGCAATATCAGTATCGGCCAGCATATAAGGCACATTATTGAATTGATACAATGCCTGCAACAAGGTCATAATGGAGGCTGTGTTAATTACGACAACAGAAAAAGGGATTTTCGTATTGAAACAGATCGTCAGTTTGCAATCGAATGTATTGAAGACTGCATTCATAACCTGGTACCGAACGACCGTCCGCTATTGCTTATCCAGGATAACGACCTTCTAAAATCCGTTAACACATCATATTATCGCGAACTGATCTATAACTCCGAGCACGCCATTCACCATATGGCATTAATACGCGTAGCCCTGAGAGAAATGAACCTCGATCTCGTAAGCGAACATTTTGGAGTGGCACCGGCAACCATTAAACACCATGAGGAAGTATGTGCACAGTAACATTTATCCCTACCCGAAGAGGTGTGTTGCTTTCTTCCAACCGCGATGAAAGTCCGCTAAGAAAAAAAGCACTGTTGCCGATGATCACCAAAGCTGAAGATGGTGACCTGATCTATCCAACCGATGGACTCGCATCTGGCACCTGGGTAGGTGTTCATAGTTCCGGTGTTGTGATGGTATTGCTGAATGGTGCAGCAAACTCCTTTGCTTCTCAAACATCTTTTTCAAGAAGCAGGGGGCTTGTGGTAAAGCAGCTGCTGAACAGCGATAATCATCACAATGAGTGGAGCTATATCGACCTGGCGAACGTTGCACCCTTTACGCTTGTAGTCTGGCAACATCCCTCACTGTTCGAGCTTTCATGGAACGGCAGGCAGAAACACTGCTTATATAAAAATCCGGGTAAGCCACATATCTGGTCTTCATCAACATTATATGATATAAATGCTATGAAGAAACGGGAACAGTGGTTCACAAAATGGGTGGATAAAAATAAAGACCCTGATTCAAAAAGCTTATACCAAATGCTGAGATCATGTAATGATGAGCATGATGGTTTTGTCATGAACAGGAAAGACACTCTCAGAACATTAAGTATTTCGCTCATTGAAATTTCACGCAGCAGGATCAACTTCAGGTATTTTGATCTCCTTACAGGCACCATGGCTTTATTAACAATGGATCTAAAAAGAAAACATGAAAGCGTTCTTTTGTAAGTGTAGAATTATCTACATCCGGCTCACTCATTGGGAGTACTGGAACAGCACGATTATCTACCTGCCGGTAATTCCTTACCTGGCTTTTCTATGGCTGCGTGCAAGAAGCGTTTTTTTCTTTAATGCTGCCAACCCCGGGATTGAGTATGGTGGCTTCCTAATGGAGTCGAAATGGAAGATACATAGGACCGCACCCGCTGGTTTTTTTCCTGATACAGTTTTGATTGAACCCGGATTGGACTTCAACAAGCTCAAAGAAATCATACCATCCACCATAATTTTTCCATTTATTGCGAAACCAGACATAGGATCGAAGGGACGCGGGGTGGCGATAATCAATAACCCTGAAGATCTAAAAAAATATCACGAGAGCTGCCCGGTGTCATATATTATTCAGCAACGAATAGATTACCGGAATGAAGCAGGTATATTCTACGTAAGAATGCCCGGCGAATCAGTAGGACGTATAACAGGTATTGTTCAAAAAAAATATATTCAGGTAACCGGTAATGGTAGGTCCACATTAAAGGAATTGCTTGAAGAAAATCCCCGCTACATGTTACAGGTAAGATCGTTAGGAAAAATACTTGGTGATAAAGAAATGTCAGCCATAATCGCAGGTGGCGAGATACGTACGGTTATCGAGATTGGTAATCATGCAAGAGGTGCCATGTTTATCAACGCATCGAATAAAATTACTCCTGCATTAATTACCACTATTGATAATCTTTGTAAAAAGTTTGATGGGTTTTATTATGGCCGGTTAGATATAAAATTTGAAGATTGGAAATCACTCGAGGGGGGAGAAAAGTTTGGGATCGTCGAACTCAACGGCGCTGGCAGCGAACCCACCCATATATATGACCCTTCCAATAATATTCTGCAGGCTTGGAAAGAAATCTGCAGGCACTGGAAATTTTTGTATAATATCAGTAAATACAATAATGGGCAAGGGACAGCTTATCTAAACTGGAAAGAAGCATTGATTATGTTCAGGAATAATGCGTTACTTAATAAAAAACTTATTATGTTCGCCAGCATTTAAGATTTACTTTTAGCAAATGATGTGAAACTGTTTCCTGCCTTTTTATTCACGCCCCTCAAAGGGTGTAAAACGCGAATAATTGCCTACCTGCATCAACAGCGAACGATAATAAGGATATTCCGAAATCCTCCAAAGAGAATCAACAAGGATCAATTGGATCAATTGGATCAATTGGATCAATTGGATGAACAATCAAATATCGGAAATGATTTCTCCTGCTTCAAAAATCCAAATATAACTGACCTATATTAGCATTTTTTACCAGCTGTTGCTGCTACTAAAAAACATTTTCCATTGTATGTTTTATACGCTTTACTTGCTGACGATAACAATACATTTCAAATTAGGCTAAGAATACTAAACAGCTTAATACCATCTGCTTCATGGCAACGGTATTTATCACTC
>JBDSBP010000500.1:0-3258 GCA_039921525.1 Chitinophagaceae bacterium
TCAAATAATAATTTCCAAGATTACGCTGATATTCAATTTGAGATTTCTCGCTTTCTAACTGTTTAATCTTTAATTCACTTTCTAAACGAATTCTTTCTATTTTTTCCTTTTGACTTCTTGCCACGTAGTGGTATGAAAAATAAATAAGGCTCCAGATGCAAAGAAAGACAGCATCTGAGAACATAAGCATTAGCAGCCCGTTTATTTTATTCATTTTATATTCATGCGTATAAAAGCTTATCAATTCCTGGCCAAATTCGAAAATCTCCATGATCAACATTGACACGGTAGCATAAATAAAGGAAAAGAAAACAGTGGTGAGAAACATGAATCTAATTTGTTTCGGAACACTTTGCTGCAATTGTCCGGATTTGATTATAAACAGTCGCATGAGATGGGTAATAAACAAACCCAGTATACCCGCCAATAGTACTGGCAATACAGTAATGGAGATGGAAAAGCCAGGTAAGGATAGATAGGAAAATGTTGCCAGGAAGATGTAAGCCGTCCAGCCTCCAAACTGGCACCACCAATATGCTGAAATTTTTATCGTCATTTTTAGATTACTTGCTTCTTTAAAGCTATACAAATTCATCAGCTATTATCTGCTAATTTATGTAAGCTGTTTTTATCACATGGTTAGCAGCGTCTTTATTGAGGGAAGCGTATAATTGTATGCAATCACAGCCTTTGATTTTTTGTTCCCTCATTAAAAGTGACAGTTCCCTCAATAGAAAGGTTGTTCGCAATTGCCTTTGAGGCCAGGGCCGCTAAACTTAGTAGTTTTATGATTAAAGGAAATTTGATAGGTATTGGCAGGAGAAAATGGCAGTTCCCCATAAATCATAACGAAAGATGAAAAATATGTAGGATTTTTTGGTAAGGCTCATCTATACAAAAGAACACTTACTTTTCCGTAGCAGCGTCCTTTATTATGAAGAAGTACAGGTGGGGGAATCGGTAAACCTATAGCACAGCGGATTTTTATTTTACATAAAGGAGCATGGGAACTATATCAAGAAGAAACCAATAAACCTACACAGATATTTTGGAACAAGGTTTATAGACGAAATACAAAAACGTAAAATTTATAGAACACTTTGAAAAGGAAAAAGGAATACATAAATTTGTGAGTTGATTTTCATTAGATTATTTACACGTAAATGGAAAAGTCTTTTAAAAAAATTTTAAAACGTGAAGCGGAAGTTGCGTTTGCAAAACAGGCTCAGCCCGTATGGTTCAGGGTTTTAAAATATGTCATCGTTTTACTGTTAATATACTTTTTTAAACTTAGCAAATTGTTTTGGATTATCTTTTTAATTGTGTGTGTGTCCGCTTTGCTATTACATTTTTGGGTCCGTTACAAAACCAACGGCTGGACAAAAAGCTATGGCCTATGGAAATATGAAAAAAATAGACCTAAATAGACTACATATGTTCACACACCTTCTTAATGTACTGAGGTAGATAATTTTAATATTACAAACTTAACAGTGACTTTGTAGCAGATAAGAAGATAAACTTAAACAATATGTTGATGAGTAAAAAGGCATACACTATAATTTACATTGTAGCTAAAGAGTAACATTTCGCAGGTTAATTTATCCCTTCCCTCCTCCTGGCGTTTTTAGAAAACTACTGTTGTTTTTATATTGAAGATTGTAATAAATCTTATGCAGTTGCTGCATTTTATTTATCAACCGGAATATTGTTTTGGTGCTAAAATGCTATTTGTTCACCTAAAATATTTTGCATGTCCGATCTCTTAAACAAGGATGAAAATAATAATAGAAAATCTCAATTAGGTAGAGAGAATGCTTCTTTTATTAATAATACACAAAACAATTCCGCTAAAACGAAATCAAATATAGTTGAAATACCTTCCATCACCTTGCCAAAAGGCGGCGGTGCAATGAAAAGCATTGATGAAAAATTTGAAGTGAATGCTGCCAATGGAACTGCATCTTACAGCGTTTCTCTACCCCTTTCCCCCGGGCGGAATAATTTTACTCCTTCTCTTCCTCTTAGCTACAATTCGGGTGGAGGAAATAGCCCCTTCGGTTTGGGTTGGAGTTCATCGTATCCCACTATCCAACGAAAAACCGAAAAAAAGCTGCCGGAATATCAAGATGCTTTAGAATCCGACACCTTTATTTTTTCCGGAGCTGAAGACCTGGTTCCGGAATTAATGGTCACTAAAGATTCCAAAGGAAATGATATCTGGAAAAAAAATACATTCAAAGAGGGTAGTGCGACTATCACACGTTACCGTCCCCGTATTGAAGTAGGGTTTGCCCGTATTGAAAAGATCGACGATTCCGGGAATATATATTGGAGAGTCCGGTCCAGGGATAATATTGTTTCAGTATTTGGCAAAAGCGATGAAGCAAAATTATTCAGTCCAGTCCCTGGAGAAAAGTACAAGATATTCAGGTGGTGCCTGGAATATAGTTACGATGATAAAGGAAATTTTACCAGCTATGTTTATAGGAAAGAAAACTTTGACAACGTAACACCGGATATTTTTGAAAAAAACAGAAGCAAGGGCATTGCACCATTTACAAACATTTATCTGAAAGGAGTAAAGTACAGTAATACAACGGCTTTTTATGAGGGAGACATTTTGCCAAAGGACTTTTTATTTGAGTTGGTCTTTGATTATGGAGAGCATGATGCATTAAAACCTACTAAAAAATTAATTAATACATGGGCTTCAAGGAAAGATCCCTTTTCTGATTACCGTTCAGGCTTTGAAATTCGAACTTATCGTTTATGCAGGCGAATTTTAATGTTTCATCACTTTACAACCGAATTAAAGCAGGATGATTACCTGGTGCGATCCACTGACTTAAAGTACGATGAACAGAAACACCTTACCTATCTTGAAAGCATTATACAGACAGGATATATATGGAAAGATGATGGAAGTTTACAGTCAAAAAGGTCATTGCCTCCACTGGAGTTTTCTTATTTCAAACCAGGGTTCTCGCGGGAGGTTAAAGAGATATCTACTGATAATATCATTCATGATCCAATAGGTTTGGACAATCGGTTATACCAGTGGACAGATTTTTACAGTGAAGGTATTGCTGGAATTTTGAGCGAGCAGGCGGGAGGCTGGTTTTATAAAGAGAACCTGGGAGATGGAAACTTCAGTCCGGCAAAATTGATCAGTCCCAAACCGTCATTTGTGGGTTTATCAGATGGAAGTTTATCAATCCAGGAATTAGACGCAGACGGAAAAAAGTATTTTGTACA
>JBDSBP010000501.1:0-4686 GCA_039921525.1 Chitinophagaceae bacterium
GGCAAGAAACTACGATTTCCCTACGGGCGCCTTTACCGCTAACGTTCAGGCCTTGTTATTGTTGCGGGTTTCATTTGACCTCCAGCGCCCATAACACCAAGCCTATCTAAGCCGCCCTGTGTGCTGATCAAATGTCTACCTTAGACTTTACGGAGGTCAATGTTAGCGGTTTTCACAGTACAAAATTATCTGTCTAAAAATGTTCTTATGTGTCATTAAGGCAAATGCCAGGTTACAAAAGTGTGCTAACCTAAAACCGTAAAAAAAAGGTACGTAGCCTTAAATATGGCTTTTGGTATCATTCGCATCTACTGCAAGCCTTATTGTTTATGTAGAGTATCATACTTCGTTTGTCATATAAAGTAATGGTTTATACTATTTAGACGGGTGATTTCATTTGCAGAACTGCAGACTACTTGCCATGTGCTGTCCATTACCGTAGCCACCGTAGGTAACAAATGCAACCGGGGCAATACAGTATATTTCAGCACTTAAAAATTGATAATCAAAAATAATTTGTTGTTTATCAATAAATATATCATCTTTGTCAACAAATAAATAAACATATGAAAGCATTAGGGAATAAATCATTGTCAACTATTCTGGCCATTGTTATAAACATAGCCTGGTGGGCAGAATGGATTGCCGGAACAGTTTTAATAGCAGTCATAATGATCGCTGCTTTTTCTAAAGAGCATATTAGTCTAACTGTTCCGGTGAGCTTTTCAAGCGTTAATTTTAAAACAATAAGCCCAATAACTAACAATACTCCTAATGGGCAATTAGATGTTATGAATGGAAACTTTGTCTTTCCTTTTAATGTCACTTTGCAAAATACATTGCTGCTTTTAGCCGGTGTTGTGATGGGTTTTAGTGTTTTACTTCTAATTACCTATCAACTAAAAATTATTTTTTTAAATTTCAGATTAAATCAGCCATTTAATAAACTAAATATTCCACGTATAAGAAATGTAGGGGCTCTGTTAATTTGTTTTTCTATACTTCAATGGCTGTTTAATATTTGTATAAACTTATTTCTTGGTTCCCATTTTAAATGGGAAGAAGGTGTAAAATTAAACTACCAGTTTAATGTAAGCTTTCTTGTTGCTGGTATAATACTATTGATAGTCTCAGAAATTTTCAGAGTTGGTTTTGTAATGGAAGAAGATAATAATTTAACTATATAAATATGCCAATAGTAGTAAACCTTGATGTGATGATGGCTAAGAGGAAAATGTCTTTAAATGCTTTGTCCGAACAGGTAGGTATTACTTTATCAAACTTATCTATTTTAAAGCAAGGCAAAGCCAAAGCAATCCGTTTTAGTACGCTCGAACTGATTTGTAAAACGCTCGAATGCCAGCCCGGTGACATACTTGAATACCAGCCTTAAATACATTGGCTGCTTAATTGTTAAACTCAAAAATTAATTTATATGAAAAAGACATTTCTTTTTATGGGCATAGCTATGCTCCAGTTTGTACATACTTCTTTGGCTCAAAAAAATTTTTCAGCACTGATAGATAAATATCTTCAGGCACAGGTACGTGTAAACGAATTCAGTGGCGTTGTATTAGTTGCTGATAACAACAAAGTCATCTACAAAAAAGCATTTGGTTATGCTGACCGTGAGTGGAAATCACTTAATACGCCAGAAACAAAATTTGAAATTGGTTCGGTTACCAAACAGTTTACGGCCGTTGCTATATTGCAATTAGCCGAACAAGGAAAACTACACGTAGACGATAAGTTAAGCATGTATTTTCCGGGCTATCCCAAAGGAGACAGTATTACAATACACATGCTGCTTAATCATTCCAGCGGTATTGCCGACTTTACCAGCTTACCAGCATTCTATCCGGTACATACGCTTCCACTTGTAAGAGATTCTGTTATCTCGCTTTTTAAAAATCAGTCTTTTACATTTTCTCCCGGTACAAAATGGGCCTATAGCAATTCAGGCTATTTTTTATTGGGCTGCATTATTGAACAGGTGACCAAACAGGATTACAGAACTTACCTATATGAAAATGTGATTAAAAGAGCTGCTTTAAAAAATACCAGCGCTAATCGCCTTGATTCCGTGCTTGCACTCCGTGCCAGGGGTTATTCGAAAACCGAAAACAACAAATGGAAAAACGCGGAGTATTTTTCTATGGAGATACCCTTTAGTGCAGGATCAATGATTTCGACTGTTGAAGATTTGTACTTTTGGGAAAGAACATTGTTATCAGGTAATATCGTTTCAAAGGATATGTTGTTAAAAATGACTACTCCATATTTATCTAATTATGGATATGGCCTGCGAATTGATACTTTTCAGCAGCAGGTGCGTATTTTACACACTGGAACAATTCCTGGTTTTTCTTCATACCTGGGCGGAATTAATTCCAGAGGTATCTCGATAGTAATATTATCAAACTGTGATTTTACTACCGACGCAATCGCTGATGCAATTACTGCTACCCTTTTTAATCTTGCGGTACAATTGCCTTATAAACCAGTGGAACGACATATTAATAAAATTGTACTTAAAAGGTATAATGGTAAATACCAGGTAGGAGGAACAACTAATTTTAATTTGCTTGAGCGGGATGGTAAGCTTTATTTAAAGCCTGAAGGCGGTGGCGAAATAGAACTGAAACCCGAATCTGAAACTAAATTCTTTTTTGCCAGGGACCCTTCACAAGAGTTTGAATTTATTATTGACTCCAAAGGACTAATAACGAATTGCTTTTTTATAAATAAAGGCTCTAAAATAGCATTTAAAAAGCTTAACTAATAACTTGCATTATTTATAATTAAATAATGCAAGTTATTTTATTAGTGATTTTTAAAACAAAGATTATTTATAAAGATAGCAGACAATAAGGCCTATTTCCAAGTTAGAAAAGTGGTTAGTCATTTTTTGACGAGGTGTTTCTTAACTAAAGATTACAAGTGGGAAAGACTGACACTAATCACGGTATCTGTAGTGTAGTATTGAGCTTCTGTCCTGGATGTGTTTGATAACGGAGCGGCTTACGTTACCGCATTGGCGATGTCAGGGCATTTGTTGAAGTCTCCCCTGGAATGTTGCTTATTGGAAATATAGTATTGAAGGTGACAATTAAAGCTATATTAATAACGTCGCCCCCGAACAAATGCCGACGTAGGTCCATAGCTGATAGTTCAGCGTGTGGACCTGCCATTGCTGGTGCAGGGTTAGTAGATCGGGCTTTTCTATTCATTTAGATATGGTTCATTACTATGAGCTAATTGTCTAACATTTTCTAATACTCTTTTCATATAAGTTTTCCAGAATGTCTTTGCAAAAAGCCAATTTAAAGGATAAAGCAAAGCAATGTCAGAATGCAGAGTATAAGTGTATTCCACTATTACCTTATCCTTTTCAATTTCACTTGTTTTCCATTCTCCTACAAATCTTGAAAATCCCAACATCCAGGACTGAAATTCGCTTACTTCAATTTTCCAATACTTATTTTCAATGCGTTCGATTACTTTGTCTACAGAAGACCAACCACCTTTTTGGGTAAACGACTTAGCAACAAATACTTTTTTACTAAAACCGGGTTGTCCCCAGTGTTCGTCATCTTTGCAGTGCGTTACCTTCGGCATAATACCATATCCCGTGTGAACTTTAGAAACGTCACAAAGCATTGGTGACTTAAATGCTTTTTCTAATGAACAGTAGTATATTGTTCTGATTGAAACGACTGTTTGCATAATTTCAATTCCAATTTTGCTGCTTAAATGTAATCTAAAATACTCTATTCTTGTTTGCGTTGGGATTGTCATTTTAGCCTGACCACTAACGATTAAGACTTGGCAATGAGGCGGCAGTTAAAATCGTCGATGTTTTGACGCAGCTAAGTTTATGAATAAAAGTTCGTTGTTTATTCTATAGCCCGGCGTTCCTCGCCGGCTTCACTGAAGCTGATTAACGAACAATCAGTTGAGAATATATTTGTCGCTCCGCCATATCAAGCTGTTTGTTAGGCCCAACTTTTAATCTACCTTAAAAATCCACCGCCTTTGGCGGTGGTAATGTACTAGGGGCTATGCCGAATGCTTAAATTTGATGCATGAGCAAATATAAGAAGCAATCTCATGTAGTATACAAGTGTGATTATCACATAGTGTGGGTACCTAAGTATCGTTTGCGAATATTGACGGGGGAGATAGGAAAATTAGTTGACCAAGATATAAGGAAATTAAGTGAATGGCTTGGCAGTGAGGTGATAGAGTTAAACGTGCAATCAGATCATATTCATGTTGTAGTAAGTATACCACCGAAAATCTCCGTGTCAACCTATATGGGAACGGTGAAAGGAAAAATAGCGATAAAGATGTTCAAGAATTATCCGATGTTAAAGAAGAAGCCATATTGGGGGAATCATTTTTGGGCAAGAGGTTATTTTGTGAATACGGTTGGCATAAATGAAGAAATGATAAAAAGGTATGTGAAGTATCAGGAAGAAGAGGAACGAAAAGAGGACAGAGATCAAAATGATTTCAAACAGCCAGAACTGGGATTCTAGCCCTTTGGGCTGCACCATCAAGCCACCGCCTTTGGCGGTGGTATTTGACTTCAAAAAACTCACTATTATTATTGTGATTACCGGATCGAAAAACCGTTAGTGTTTATGAAGGCCAAATGTTAAAGTCATCCATACAACTTTTGTT
>JBDSBP010000502.1:0-2492 GCA_039921525.1 Chitinophagaceae bacterium
CAAATCAAGAAACTTTTAAGAAATGAAAATTCGAATTAATACTACAAATATGTTCTTTGCATTTGCATTTACTTTGTATCCAATCGGTGCTTCTTCCATACTTTAAGAAACATACGAATACAATGAAACCAAGAAATCTTTAAGAATGAAAAATTCGAATTAATACTACAAAAAACTTTATCAGGAATTGTTGTTCTTTGTGAATCGTTACTTTTTCTTTTTTTTAATTTTCTTCCCTACCCCCGGCAAAACGAAAGGTCAAATTGTTTGAACGAGATCTTGAAATAAATAGACGCTGAAAATAGCCCGTTCTGGTTTGACCCAAATTCCTATTGATTTTATTTTCCTCAATATTTTTAATCAATCTAAAAAATGTTTTATGACAGATTTTGACAAGAACCCCGAAGGCAAGCCTAAAAAACTACCTCGAAGGAATTTATTACGCAATGCCGCCATTAAGGCTACCAGTGCAGTTTTACTGCTATCATTTCTTACAGGATGCCATAAGGAAACGCCAAAACCCGGCGGCGGCGTAGGGGCCGAGCCAGATAAATGGTACGTTCTCAAAGTGACTAACATAGACCCAAAAACTCCCAATGCAATGGGATACCTGGCAGGAATAAGTAGTGACCCCGTCTTCTCATTCTACGATTACATGCAAATTAGTGCGAGTGGATGGAAATTCAAAGTGCATCCAGGCACAAACGGATTTGATTATTGGGAGATTAGTGACGGTAACTATCTAAGCCTCAGATACAACGGCTGGGCCTATCGTGCTTATGAGAGTAATAAAATAGGATGGAAAATTGTTAATGGTAAATTGTACAATAATTACGACAGATGGAAAGACTACCCCATAGGTTGTGAATACCGGTCGGATCTTGATTTAATTCCCGCTGCCTATTACGTAGGTGTGGGCCTTACCAATAACAATCAGCTCAACGTTGAAATAGTGCCTGCTCCGTAACAGCGATTACATCAGGTTATCCTAATGTGTTGCCAACCATTGTTTCCGCTCCCGCAAATAAAAATAACGAAGCGATAATGTGCCACTGCGAGCTATATGGTAGCCCGAATGGCATATTAAAAGTTATTAAGTCTTTTATGCACCTATCCCGGTTTCGCAAACGGATCCGGGAAGGTGCGGAAAGATGATTCGATTGCGCGTTACCAGGGGGAATTAAACCCGGCCTGTGGCACATTATTATTTTCTTTCCTGGTTTTTGAAGTCAATGGTAATCTAATACCACCTGGGCCTGCAGATGAATTGTTTATCAACTCTAATAAACTCATGAGGAGCCGAATTGAATTATTTAGATTCTTTCGATTCAAATCAATAAACATGCGCAAACAACTTTTTCCCTTAATTATTACTTTGCTTATAATTAATAGCGGCTGCAAAAAAAATCCTATCGCCAAGCTTTATTTAAAAGAGAGCCTTCAGCAAACCCTTGATAAGCATTTAGCACATTTCAAGGAAAAATTCCATGGCAGGAGTATTGGATTTGGGCTTTATGTAAAAAACACAAGTAAAAGCCATCACCTGAATCTATATGTTTCATCGGGCCTCCCCGAAGAGTACGGAGAAAATATCCATTTCAGAGGAGCTAGTACTACTAAATCTTTTACTGCTGCAGCTATACTTACGCTCTGTCAACAAAAAAAATTAAATCTTGATGATTTGATTACGGCTAATATTCCCGGCACAAGTCAACCTTATATTCCTGCTACCAGCACGTATGCAATACCGTACAAAGACAAGATTACAATCAGGCTTTTATTGCAACACCGGGCCGGAGTATTTGATGTAACAAATACGAATATTCCCAATACGGCCAATGCACCCTATGCCGGTGAACGTTACTTCGATTATGTGATGGCCCAGCAAGGTGAAGAGCATACTTTTACCTTCCCTGAATTGATCAATGTTGTTGCAGTAAATCATTTAAGTTATTTTGAGCCCGGTACTGCCTTTCATTATTCCAATACGGGTTGCAATTTATTGGCAATTATCATAGAAAGAGTTTCCGGCAAGCGCTATGATCAATTTCTGAAAGATGAATTTTTAACACCCTTGCAATTGAACCAGACCCGTTTTCCTTACCTCGGCACCGATCGTAATATGCCGCAACCTTACCTGAGTGGGTGGCTAAAAGTTAAAAATGACTTGCTAGAGATTGACAAGGACAATGTTTCCTTTGCAGTGTCGGAAGGTAATATCATCACCACTCCCGCAGATTTAGCTACATGGGCAGAGGCCTTGTATGGCAGTAACACTATATTAAATGCAGCCCTGCATGCTCAAATGATAACCGGCATACCTACCAACGAAGAACACGTAAATTATGGCTTAGGCACGGAATTAAATCCTCCCGATATCGGTTATGGTCACAATGGTGCAAGGCCGGCTTACATGACAATTATGAAATACCATCCTGAATCCAACAGTTCTTATATTCTTTTCTGTAATTTTTTGGATGCTGATGACGTTG
>JBDSBP010000503.1:0-6885 GCA_039921525.1 Chitinophagaceae bacterium
GGATTCGGGGATGAAGCTGTAGTCACAAAGCCATTAGTTTTACTGTTGATTAATTCTGCCAGTAAAAGCAGCACACTTTCAACCCATCATTATGAGCACCGCCTTGACTATCGTAAAACAAATCGAACGCATTCTTGCCTTTATCAATCCCCACCTGCCACAACAAGAGGATATTCAGGAAGAGATATTGCACACACTGCAAAATATGCATCGTGTTTTTCCCCGCTGGGTTATTTGCACCTGCAGGTTTATGCATAAAGGATTTTTTTACGTGAGTGATAACTACGAGCACATGCTGGGTTTTAGTGCAGACAGTATTGCAGAAAAGATGTCGCCCGAAGTTTTCTTTAGTAGGCTACACCCGGCTGATATAGATCACTTCTCGCATTGTGTTAACCTTGCCTCGGAATTTATGCACAAAGTGGAACAGGAAGAGCTGCATCTATATCGTTACGTGTTTCAATACAGGCTACAGCATGCTGACGGCCGCTATATTCATGTGCACGATGAAAAAGCGATGCTGCGATTGAAAAACGGTCTTCCCCTTCACTATTTTCTTTTACGTGATTTCAGCCAGGAAACCGTTTTTTCCGGTGTCAAAATCACTGTGTTTAAAGATGGGATGGGAGAAAAGAAGATAATGCATTATAACGCTGCTTCCAAACTTGGCCATCTTACCAGCCGCGAAGCAGAAGTGATACCGTTGACGCGCCAGGGACTTTCAGTGAAAGAAATAGCCTGGCATTTAGGCATTAGCCCAAATACTGTCAGAAATATACGGCAAAAATTGTTTGAAAAATACCAGGTCAATAATGCGATAGAGTTGCTCAACAAAGCCGATGAACGGGCAAATGAAATGCACAGTCAGCTAATTCAGGACAATGAATGGCATTTTGCCCCGGCTGTATTGTAAGATAAGAAAATCTATAAACATCCGATGGATAATTAATATTTGCATCTCCCCTAAAAAATGGGTACCTTAAATAGGCTTAAAAAAAGTCTATGAAATGTTAATAACAAATCACATTCCAGCTCCGCCATTAAACGAATACATTGATTATATAGGACTCGTCCACTTCGTCTTTCCCCAAAACCATATCATCCCTGTTAAATGCTTCACTCCAAAACCCGGAAACTCTATTAATTTTTTTCTCAGGGATCCGGAGTATTTCTATTACCCCGGAGAGAATCAAACAACAAAACGGTCGTCTGCTATTATCAATGGTCAACACACTGGCGTCATGAATAGGCATGTTGGACGCGAGTTTTTGTTTCTGGATATAGTATTTCAACCTGGTGTTTTGTTTCGCCTGACGGGAATTCCGATGAGTGTACTGAACGACACATTTATTGACGCTGACACGGTTTTCCCAAAAGAGATAAGCACAACTTCCGAGCAATTAAAAAATGCCCGATCCTATGCCGAGTTATTTAAGATCGCTGAAGTATTTGTTGCCAATCTTATTAATAAATCAAAAAGAGAAACACGCGGCATTGATAAAGCGGCCTCTGTATTACAGCAAAACCGGGGAGCCATTTCCATCGACTGGCTTGCTAAAGAAAGTTGTTTGTCTCCCAGGCAGTTTGAACGCTTATTTATTGAGCGCATGGGAATACCGGCATCTCAACTACTAAAAATTGTGCGCTTTGACAGGGCTTTTCATATTAAAAATATCCACCCCGAAAAAGACTGGCTCAGTATCGCCCTTGAAGCCGGCTACTATGATTACCAACACCTGGTGAGAGACTACAAGACTATCACTGGTCTCACCCCCACATCGTTTTATAAAATTGAAGCCCAGGCGCCGGAGCGGGTTTTCGGCATTCACGAATAATAAATTAATTGTCGTTTTTGTACCACCCGATTATGTACGGAATTATTCACTTTTACATAACAACAATAACTCTGTTATGGAAAGTAGAAATTTCCTGCTGTCAGGCCTACTCGCTGGTACCTTGTTGCCCAGGTTCACGAGACTCATTACTCCAATTGATAAAGGGTCACTAAAACCTTATTATATCCCACCATCCGGTCCGCCCCCGGAAAGTGCTATTGGCGCTGGTTTCCATGTTAAGGTGCACGCCGTTCAAAGCATTGTAACGTACCAGTCACGTCAGAAGAAGCATACACTAAGATTGAAAAGTTAAATTCCCAATACGAAGTCACGATGTTCGATGAGCAGCGTTAGCCTACAATGACTTAATGTGACTTTACACAAAGATCTGCAGCACCATCATTCAAAATTAAATTCAACCTATAAACATGAGAATATTATTAACTGTTTTATTTTTCATAAATCTGGTAACAAGCCCTTTCGCCCAGGATCTTAAGAAAGGAACACTTGTTACCCAAAAATTTCTTGCTCCATCGATCCAGGGTAACGCCGGTGGTGAAAACCCATTACGCAACCTGACTATTTATTTGCCATCGGGATATGAACAGGGCACGAAGCGTTATCCTGTGATTTATTTTTTGCATGCATTTTTATTGAACGATAGCCTTATGATGGTTTATAACCAGCTCAAATCTTTAATGGACTCTGCTATCATTAGCGGAGAATTACCACCAATGATTCTCGTGATGCCTGACAGCGAAACGTCCTATGGCGGAAGCTGGTATACCAATTCAACATTGACTGGCAACTGGGCTGATTACATTGGGAAGGATGTTGTTTCTTATATGGATAAATCATTCAGAACAATCAATGATCGAAACAGCCGGGGGCTTGCCGGCCATTCTATGGGCGGCTACGGAGCTTTGAAAATTGGAATGCTATTTCCTGAAGTTTTTGGTGCTGTATATTCACTTAGTCCGGCAACAATAGGGTGGGGAGCCGAGTTCGATCTCAAGGTTCCCATATTCAAGAACATGAGCAACTTTAAAAACGAGTTCAGCGCCGAGCAAATAACGGATGATATGATTCGTGGTAGGCCGGAGTTTCCTCCCAGATTTCAAGCCAAACTAATGGCCGATCTCGCCCGAACTTATTCGCCAGCACCTGGAAAGAATTTTATCTCCGCGGATATGCCAGTGACATACGTAGGAGACAGTATGATTGTAAATAAAGAGGTACGCGAAAAGTGGGAGGCTAATTTTCCACTTAACATGATAGACACCCACCTGCAAGCCCTGAAAAGCTTGAACGCACTAAAAATCGATTGGGGTAGAAATGATGAAGGCAAGCATATTCCCGCTACCTGCATAGAGTTTTGCAAAAAACTGGATGCAAATCATATAAATTATTTTTCCGAAGAATACAATGGAAGGCATATTAACAAACTAGCGGGAACGTACGGCCGCTATTATATGGATATGTTTCCTTTCTTTAAAAAATTTTTAAAATCGGAGATTCCATAGTTTTTGACTTGATATTTGCATAATTAGCAGGCAATGATTATATTTAAAATAGCTTTTAGAAACATGCATTAGAATTGCAGTACGTGCTTTCTGTGTAAGTTTCAACCGTACTGCTCGTTAAATAACTAAATGAAATTTTTATCTCTTGATCAGCCAGCTTTAATTAAACAATAAATCCTCGTTTATGAAATTATTAATTATATTTTTTTTAGCTGTGGCAGCCCTTAGGTCACCTGCTCAAAACCGTGGTTATGATACGCTGCCTTATGTGCTTGAATTTCATCAAAAAAAAATTGACGAATTTAGTAAAGAACCTATCATGAAGGGAAAAGTTATTTTCCTGGGTAATAGTATTACTGCTTTTGGAGATTGGAAACATTTATTAAATGATTCAACTATTGTCAACAGGGGGATACCTGGTGATATTACATTTGGTATTTTAAATCGTTTATCAGATGTAATTAGTCGTCAACCGTCTAAATTGTTTATTAAGATCGGCATGAATGATATCTCAAAAAATATACCCGATAATGTTATTGTTGAAAATATTGTGTCCATTGTTCATCGTGTTAAAAAGGAATCACCAACAACGAAAATTTTTGTGCAAAGCATTCTGCCGACAAATGATTCGGTAAAAACTCATTATCCTGATGCCTTTGGGAAGAACGATCATGTTGTACTGGTCAATAATAAACTGAAAAAGGCTGCAAAAAAGGAGGGTTATATTTTTATCGACTTATATAGTAAATTCCATGACGAGAATGGAAAGCTTGATTTTAAGTATTCAAAGAATGATGGAATACATTTGAATGCTGAGGGCTACCACCTGTGGGTCATGATTCTGCGACAGGGAAAATATTTGTAACTTTCCTCTTACCATAGTACTTGTTAGGCCAGGTATTAAACAGGGTATTAGAAAGATGAACAAGTGTCATGTCAACAAAAATGTCCGTAAAAAGCAATCGGCTATCAGGAGAGGCTTTTCAAACGTGTCCTCCTGATAGCTGATAGCTGATAGCTGACTGCTGATAGCTGACCGCTGATAACTAATTAGCACTAAAGTCTTATGTTTCCACATCGCCAAAGAAACGCTCGGGGGCATTAGTATCAAGTAGGTAAAATTTAGTAGGAGAGAAACCTGTAAAATCTTTGTACTCTTTTAACAGGTGCTGGTAAAACCAGCGGTACGGCTCGGCAACAAGTTCATGGCATGAGCAGTTTCAACTATTTCGCCGTACACCCTGATGCCGGAACTATTTTTCACCGCAAAACTGTACATGGAATTTGGCAGGTCGCTTCGCAATAATGAAGCTAAAGGAGTAAGTTCAAACTTATCTTCGTTATTTTTATTAAATATCCCAACACTAATCAACATTCGCAGTACCCTGTTTAAGGTGTCTTCATGCGTTTGTGTTAAAGAGGCTAATTCGGTAACGGTTTTAGGGTGCACCAACAAGTCGGCTATCTTGAGTTTAGCCGTAACACAAACAGCCTGCTGTAATAAAGGTGCAAAAAGAAATTGCATTAGTATAGCATCTGGTGGCGGAGCCATCGGTTGTTAGGTGCCCATTTTTCTGTTTTCATAAATTTTGTTTTAGCTAATAAATTTATTTGAGTTACCTAAATGATGAGCGGTTGGAATACGCACCTGCTTTTGATATAGCTAAGATGAAAACAAAAATGAAAACTCAAGTGGTAAAAAACCGACGTTTTTATGGATCTATTTTGTTTTTGAGCTCTAACACCTCATCAAAAGGAATAATGAATGCGGCAGATTGACGCATATGCTCAAGCCTTTACGATGGCCTGGAAAATTTATGTGGTTAAGCCAGGAACTATAGCCGGATATCGTTGACTACTGCATATATCAAAGGATAGCTAAAAATTACCAGCTCAGGCAGTCTATTGCCAGGCCTGCTGTTGCGCGTTCGTTTTTTCCTTTGGAAGTTTACAATTTTTACTATGATGTAAAAATACAGTCATAGAGATTGAGGAAAATAGTTCAACTATACTGTAAGTCCATATTTTTGTATAATTGGTGGAAATTTATCAGGGAACATTGTTATCCCAAATTTTTTCATCAATTCATCCGTCAAATTTATTCCTTCAGGCGATTGCATTTCGAGCCCTTTGCTTTTTAGTTTAATACCAATGCGTGTGTATTCATCAAACATACTTAAAAGGTCCTGGTTTAAATATATATCAATAAAACCGGCGGGTACCTCGCCTGCATTCCAAAAGGTATGAATAATTCCATGAGGACGTACGTGCCAATCACCGGCATGAACTTCTGTGACTGTATCTCCTACTAATACATGAACTGTTCCTTCAACCACTCTCATTACTTCGTCCAGCTCTTTATGCAAATGCGGGGGTGGACCTGCTGTTTTAGGTTTTAAGAACCCCTCCTGACAGCAAAACTGTCCATTAGTATATTCGCTCCTTACTTTTGGACCTCCCGTAACACCATCTCCAAATGTAGAGCCATCTGCAGCTTTGGGAAAGGTGCCGGAAGGAATATACACCGGTTTTAATGGTTTATGGGGTATTACAAGGGAATCATTTTCGTGGGCAACACTATTGCAGCTTTGGAAAACGAAGCCGCTCCCAATTGTTAAAAAAGCCATTTGCTTTAAAGCTGATCTTCTTGTACTACTTTTCATAATAGAGTATTGTTTTAGTGATGAAAAAAAATGAAGCATTAAAAAATTGATTTATTCGTTTTGTTTGCCCAGTCTAGTGTTATGTCAACTCTAAAATGACGCTTTGGCTATCAGCCTTCCCCTATAAGCTATCAGGAGGAAACTACTTCTAGCATTGTTTTCCTGATAGCTGACTGCTGATAGCTGATAGCCAAAATAACCGACAGTTTATGTTTGACATGACACTAGTATCTTTAATTTTTTGAGGCTGAGGTTGCTTTATTCCCGAATTTTAAATAAGTGTCAAAGAACGGAAGCATTTCGGTATATAGTCTTCCTTCTGAGCCTCCCTGCTTGTTAGTATGTCCCCCTAAGTACTCTTCAGCAAAATGCTTCACTCCGTTTGCTTCCAGTTTTTTACTGAATTGAAGGCTTGTACCTGGAACGTGTTTAACTTCTTCATTTCTTCCCCAGTCCAACTTTAATGCATGTAAACTTTTAAGCGCTGGCAAATGGCTTTCAATCATATTAATTGGGAACTGCGCTTCCCATTTTTGTTTCACCACTTCATCAATCACCATGCTGTCACCAATAAATTTTAATGGCATATCGGCGGAGATAGATGTTCTTCCTTCGTTTGGTGAATATGTCCTGGCTAAATCTGCCATCAGTTTGGTATAAAACTTTTTTATAAAGTCAGGGTCTCCTTTCATAAGGCTTTATGTTATTTGCAACGAACTAAATTCGTTTTTAAAAGAATCTATTCCCTTAAAAGCCGGATTGTTAACTGAGAATTCAGCTCCCCATGCCAATGCACCCGGACTGAGTGCATATGCGGCCCAAATACATCCGGATACAGCATTGCTATTTTCAATGTACCATATC
>JBDSBP010000504.1:0-5467 GCA_039921525.1 Chitinophagaceae bacterium
AATGCCTGGGATGGAAAATAATAAGGACTATTCCTGGGCTGCAAGTGCGAATGCCGCTCTGGCCCAAATGGTGCATTCGTTTTTTGATGGATTAACGGAAACCAGCAAATCCGGCATTGATTCGCTGTAAAACGCATACAATAACGTCTTGAAATCAAGTATGGATGACGCGACTTTCAGGCGTTCCCAGGCATTTGGCCGTGCTGTTGCTTCAGCAATGATAGAATGGTCCAGCTCAGATAATTATAATTTTTCAAATGCCGGTTATATTTCTCCAACTTTTCCTGGGGCATGGCAACCAACTCCGCCTGCTTTTGCGGGTGCCCTGGCTCCGTTTGTAAAGGATGCCAGGCCTTTTATTGAAAAAAACCTGCATTTTACGATACCCGCCTTCCCTTTTGCTTACTCTGAGAATCCTGCTTCTGCGTATTATAAAATGGCAAAAGAAGTATATGATATTTCTAAAAATTTAACTCCGCAACAACGAGAGATTGCTTTATTTTGGAATAATGAAGGTGTAAGAAAAGGTTATACGGTTCAGGGGCATTCCATTAACATTGTTATCCAGCTATTAGAAAAATTGGACCTAAGTCTTGCCGTTGCGGCAGTGCTGTACGCTAAAGCAGGGATCGCCCTGCGAGATGCACAAATAGTATTATCGAAGGCTAATTACAATAATCCACTGGTTCGCCCGGTTACCTATATTCGTAAACTAACAGATCCTGCCTGGCTTCCTCTTGTAGTGACGCCCCCTTATCCTGAATACCCTGCTGCACACTCATTTGTGACAAGTGCTGTTATGCAAGTGCTTAGGAGAGAAATCGGCTATGAATACCCGATAACAGATAATACAAATGAATTACTGGGATTTGGAATAAGGAATTTTGAATCTTACCGGGCATTGGCAGAAGAAGCCGGCGTTGCCGGTTTCTTTGGAGGTGTTCACTATAAATATTCTATAGATGTTGGATTAGCATCAGGCCAGGATTTTGGAAACAGGGTAGCAGACGTACGGGTAACGCCACCTTTTTAGAGTATGTTTTTTAAATTATACTCTTTCATTATTTACACTTTGACGTATGTAACAAGTAACTAAACTACCAGCTTCATTCAGAACAAGTCAAACTTAAAAACAAACTTGCAGTTGGTTTAAAATGGCTTGCAATACTGTATTTTTTTTGTATTTTGTTGAAAGGTACATTACGTGGCAGATATTTTTAAAAGGTTGGGTGACAAAAGTCTTATAACCTACAAAGCGATATTTCGTAAGAATGCGTACGGTAGTAGTTTCAATAATGGGTTTGTAATAAACTATTATAAATAGATCATTAAACAAATCAGTGAAGTGAAATGTCAGGCTCCTTTTTTCTTTGCAGTCTTGTTTCTGCTTATGCATGGAGCCCGTGTGTTTCCGCAGCAAATGTTTTTTAACAAGGTTTCACCACCCCACGGGAAAACATTCGGTGGTATTGCCGGCATTGTTCAGGATAAACAAGGATACATGTGGTTCGTCACTCAACATGGGCTTTACCGGTACGATGGGTACCAAATGATTTCTTATAATTACGAACCTATAAATCCAGTTAATAAGAAGTTAATATCTATTTGTGCTGATTCCAGCGGATCCATCTGGATGGGCTCTTTCAATACCGGCCTCGAGCGTTTTGATCCACTCGATAAAACATTTAAGCATTACAGTCATAATGCAAAAGATGATATAAGCATCAGCCATGAAACGGTTCCGATTATTCTTCAAGATCATGATGGAATACTTTGGGTTGGTACGCACGGCGGACTGGACAGGTTCGATTCCAGGACTGGTAATTTTATTCATTACCGCCATCATGCAAATGATTCAACAAGCCTCAGCCATAACCAGGTGCGTACAATATATGAAGACCGGCAGGGAACACTCTGGGTCGGCACGGGCAGTCCATATCCATGGGAAGGAGGCGGGCCCGAAGTGGGAGGACTCAACCGGTTTGATAGAAAAACCGGTAAATTTACCCGGTACCTGCATGACCGTAATGACCAGCATAGTTTGATCAACAACCAGGTTAGGGCAATTTTGGAGGACAGCAAAGGCAACTTTTGGGTTGGAACTGCGGGGGATGGATTACACACGATGGATAGGGCAAAGGGTACATTTGAGCGGCATCTTTATGAACCTTCTCATCCGGAACGTTTAAGCCGTCCGCCACTAAATAAGCAAGCTATCGGGGAACACATCATGTTCATTAAAGAAGACGCTGCCGGGGGTATATGGATCGGGACGACAAATGCCGGTATGAATTACTATGATACCAAAACAAAAAAAATTACGCACTATGGATCTGGAAAGGATACGGATGACGGGTTACCGGATAGAGGTATATGGTCGGCGTTTACATCAAGGGAAGGAGTTCTTTGGATTGGTACCGCGAATGGTAATCTTTACCGGATTGATCCTCTTCACCAGAATATTCCGCATTATCCTTCACCCGGTAACAGTCGTGTTGAATCATTTTTGGAAGAGGCTGGTACGCTTTGGATAGGTACCGAAGAAGGGCTTTTTCGTAAAGACCTTACAACTGGAATTATAAAGCGATTTCTACACGATACCCTCAATCCTGCATCCCTATGCAGTAATTACATCCAATACATATTAAAAGACCGCGAAGGCAAAATTTGGATAGCAACTAAGGGTGGACTGGATCTGTTAAACAAGGATAACCAAACCTTTACTCATTACCAGCCTGATCCTAAAGTTAGCTCCAGCCTAAGCGCTACCGGAGTTAATTTCATATATGAAGATCCGGAAGCAAAATTGTGGATAGCAACAGAAAAAGGATTGAATCTGATGGATCGCAATACAGGAAAGTTTAGATCTTATTTTATTGATCCGGATAATACCGTCCTTGGTAGTAATTGCATTACATACGTTCTGAAGGACAGGCAGGGAAAATTTTGGGTAGGTTCATGGTTCGGGTTATACCTGTTCAACCAACAAAACGGAACATTTAAAGAATATTTAAAAGGCAAAAGTAGTTACAGCATTTGCGAAGATTCCCGGGGCAACCTTTGGGTAGGGAGTGTTGATGGCCTTCACTTATACAATCGTGCTTCCGACAGGTTTTTACATTTTACGGATTCAAGTTCTTTAGCGGGCATAACCGAAGTATACAATATTGCTGAAGACAACCAGGAAAATTTATGGCTATATAGTTCGGCGGGGTTGGTGAAGCTAAACCCGGAACGAAACAAGACCAGTTTATACAGTAAGAATTATGGAGTGAAAGGCGAAGAAATGGAGTTTTCCTCTTGTTACAAAAGTCCCCAGGGCCGTTTGTATTTTAGTGACCAGTCTGGTTATTTTGCCCTCTTTCCTGACCAATTGAGTGGGAACTCTAAACCGCCTGAAATTGCTTTTACCGATTTCTACCTTGCCGATCAGTTGGTAAAACCCGGAAAAGAAGGTCCTTTGATGGAGCCCCTTAGTCGGGCAAAGGAAATCCGCTTACATCACGATCAAAACATCTTCTCCTTCTATTTTACCGCTTTTCATTACAGTGATCCACAAAGTAACCATCATCTTTATAAGCTAGAAAATTATGATAAAGAATGGCGTCAGTCAGGGTCAGAACGAAGAGGTTATTACCTTAACGTTCCACCCGGCAGGTATGTTTTCAAAGTGAAGGCAGCTACTAGTAACGGGGTATGGGCGGAGAAAAGCATTAACGTAATTATTACACCGCCGTGGTGGAGTACCTGGTGGTTCAGGATAATGGCAGCGTTTTTGGTATTTGCCATTTTTTATGGAATCATACGATGGCAAATGCATCAAAAATTTCGCGTGCAGTTGGAACGCTCAGAGAAAGAAAAACAATTAATTGAATTTCAACGCCAAAAAGGTATGCTAGAGATGCAGGCGCTTCGTGCACAAATGAATCCTCATTTTATTTTTAATTGTTTGAGTTCTATTAATAAATTCATTTTAAAAAATGAAAGCCAGTCTGCATCAGATTATCTTACTAAATTTTCACGCCTTATTCGTATGGTGCTTAACCATTCTAAACAGGCATTCGTAACGCTTGAAGATGAACTGGAAATGCTGAGGCTGTACCTCGAAATGGAAAGATTACGGTTCCAACAATCTTTTGATTATAACATTGTTTTAAAAAATGAAATGGATGCCGAGTGTATTTTCATCCCTCCCCTGCTTCTGCAGCCATTTGCTGAAAATGCGATCTGGCATGGATTGATGCATAAAAAGGGCCAGGGGCATCTTGAAATTGCCTTGAGCACGGAAAATAAAATATTAACTTGTATCATTACCGATAATGGCATCGGCAGAACCAAAGCCGGCTTGTTAAAGAGTAAATCAGCAGAGAAACAAAAACCACTGGGATTGCAAATAACCGCGGAACGTCTGGCATTGCTGAATCAGGAATTAGGAGCACAAACCATTTTTGATATTGAAGATATTGCAGATGATGCGGGCAATGCGGCCGGTACACGTGTGGTGCTACGAATGCATTCCAGGGATTTGGCTGAAACTGAAATTTGAATTACTATACTTTTTAAATAAGCATAACAATGATCACTGCAACCATTGTTGATGATGAACATGATTGTTGTATAAGTTTAGCTACATTGCTGGAACGTCATTGCCCTGCTGTAAAAGTGGTAGATGTATGCCATTCCGCATCCGAAGCATTACAAAGCATACAACAACATGCTCCCCAGATACTTTTTTTAGATATTGAAATGCCCCATATGAATGGTTTTGAATTGCTGGAAAAATTACCTGAGATAGATTTTCAACTCATTTTTACTACCAGCTACGATCAGTATGCCATTAAAGCAATTCGCTTCAGTGCACTGGATTATTTATTAAAACCTATTGACCGTGAAGAACTACAAAGCGCAGTGCAAAAAGTAATACAATTATTGCATAAGCCCTTTCCCCAGCAAATTGAAATTCTTTTGCAGAAATTACATCGTCCTGCTGTTCCTGTCAATAAAATAGCAATACCAACTATGGAGGGGCTTCGAATGATCTTGGTCGAATCTATAATTAGTTGTAAAGCGGATAGCAACTATACACTACTGTTTCTAAAAAATAAACAAAAGATAATCGCTTCCCGTACGTTAAAAGATATTGAAGAAATGCTGGAAGACTATTCTTTTTTAAGAGTACATCATTCCTACATTGTTAATATTAATGAAATAGAAAAATATATCAAAGGCGAAGGGGGCGAATTACTCATGAGTGATAACTCAACTATAGATGTTTCCCGCAACCGAAAAGAAATGCTAATGAGAAAACTGAAGCCGGGAAAAAGCTAAGACAAAATGGTCCACTATCATGGTTACACAAACTAAAATACGTCCAGTATCCATTTCCGTCCGTCACTCCTAATTTTATTCCCTTTGGTTTTTTAAATCGATTATTCCTCCTTTAAAAATATTCAAACAGATCTGCCTG
>JBDSBP010000505.1:0-3497 GCA_039921525.1 Chitinophagaceae bacterium
TAGTGTTGCAACAATTTAGTTAAGCAACATAGTGTTTAGACAATTTACGATCGGCATCCTGTCTCGTAAATGACCATTTAATTTTTTTATTTACTCTGTTTCGTTCCTTTGACCAATGGTTAATCTCCTTTTCCAATACATCGGGATGGCCGATTCTTTTTGATAAACATTCTCTGTCCATCATGTTAATTTCTATTTCTGCCATGTTGAGCCAACTGCCATGTTTGGGTGTATAGTAAAACTCTATCTTCTTTAAAATTCTCTTAGCCTCCTTGTTCGAAAATGTTTCATAAAAAGAGGAGACAAAATGTGTATTTAGATTATCGAGTACCAGTCGTATCACTTTTGCCTTTTTATAATCTTTGTCTACCAATTCTTTAATGAAATATGCAAAATCATTTTTTTGTCTTCTACAAGTTACCTGTATTTTTCGCTTCCCGGCCAAGGGTTCTACTGCCACAAAAATGTTCCTTGTCCCATTACGCTTGTATTCATAATCATATTTTGCTAAACTGCCAGGTTTTAATGGTATGATAGTCCTCACATCTTCTATAAGCTGTTTACTTTTTTCATCTATACAAACCACGGGGAAGTGCTTATCATAGTCTTCAGCGTATAAATCCAACAATTTATACATCCGCTTACGGTATTCAGTAGTGATTGCGGCGATGCACCACATCCTTCTTAACCAAGGTTTACATTCGTTTTTTTAAAATCAACCGGATTGTCTCCCTGTTGATAGTCGATAGATCTTCCTGTTCTTTGAGGGCTTTGGTCAATAATTCCAATGTCCATCTTGCCCTTCCCTCTGGTGCTTTGCTACAGGCTGTAGCGACTACCATCGCCTCCTGCCGCGTACCATATTTCACAGGCTGCCCAGTTCGTTCTTTTTCTTCTAATGCCTTTACAATACCTCCTTCAAAATATTTCTGCTTTGTCCGCCAAATAGTAGTTCTTTCCACTTCCAGAAAATCGGCTATCTCTGCATCTTTCTTGCCTTTATGAAGCAGTAAAAGAATATTAGCTCTATCATATTCCCGTATACTCCTACGTTCAGAATTCTTAAAAGTTTGAAGAAATAAAATTTCTTTCGGCTTTAATTTGACCTCCTTCTTTTTCATTATAATAATTTATTCCTACAAAGGAATGAAATTTTTATAATGTTGCAAAACTAAATTGTTGCTACACTAGGAATACTTTTTTCATAATAGTACTTTTTGTGAAATTTTAGGGAAAGGTTGATAAAAACTAGAAAAAAATTTTACACTAAAACCATGGCGATGCCTTAAGGTTATATTAACCTACGGTTACCAGTACATGATCAAAATGGATTTATATTATTTAAAATAGCAGGCTTAAACCATTTAATTCCGGCTTTTTAACAGCGGATAATAAATGATAATAAAAAGCTATTATCATCAACAGGAAATTTTAAATAGTTTGAATTTGTCGGGGTAATTCTTTTATAAAGGAGTGGAAATCTGTTTTTAAAACAGTAAAATCAGAATAATGCGATGATAGATTATTATGTTGTAAAACTATGCCAGGATTTTCACAATAACCATCTTTATTTTTAATATTTTTCCATTATTAAAATTGAGAGTAAAGATACGTGCAATTCTAAGAGTTTACATTTAAGCATAGATTCTAAATCTTAGGAAAGGATATTAAGGAAGCATGAAATGACGTCTGACAGCATGCTTCGCTTCTGTTTTTAATAGATGATTTTTAATATCCAAGCAGGTTATATACTAATCAATTCCTCATATTCCTATATTTCTCAAATTGAATGGATAGGAATAATAATATCGACAAAAAAGCACAGTCGCCTTTCCCGTTATCGCTGACTCCATAGATTTAGCTGACATTATCAGAACTGGCAAGAGTAAAATTCTATTTTCACGTATTTTTATTTTTATTTACTTATTTATTTTTGCCATAAACCATGGTAATTGATTGATTACCGGCGATCTTAAGGGGATACACTTAAAATACATTTAATGTAATCATGTGGTTTGTTCCGTAATAATATTTTATTTACGGCAACCACATCAGTTAATAAAATACTGTAGCATACTCGCTAAAATTTAAATACAAATTTAACGTTACTTGTTTCGTTGCACTAATATTAACCGCAACCATTATTGGCTATTTCTGACAAGACAAATGCATAACCTGAAATTTAATGATTGTAAATTTTTTGATAGGAACGACTTGCTATTTGGGAAGGACAAAGATGATTTTCAAAACAGGGAGGATAACAAGGCAGGTCTTTAAACCACTTTACAAGAAACTTACCATATCGGCGGCCGACAATTCCCGCTTTTTTTCATGAAAGGAATTATCATAGGCATACCGTATATCGTATCGGTATTATTTACCTGTATTGCTCCTTCATTCGGGATATCTCAGTTTCTGGCGGGTAAAGTCAGCACCCCCCATTTTTCAGATAATAGATCTAACTTTTTGCCAGGGACTTTGTACACTGTAAATTCCCGGCATTTCCTTAGCGCCGCACCATGCAGCATTAATCTAACTTCTGCCATTGGTACGGATGTACAAACGATTTGTGCCAGTTCGGCTATTTCGTCTATTGTTTATACACTCGGTGGCGGAGCCACCAATGCTTCCATTACTGCGGGCGCCCTGCCGTCAGGCGTCATAACGTCCTTTGATGGAACTACATTTACAATTAGCGGAACCCCCTCACAAACCGGCACCTTTAATTATTCAGTTACCGGTACCGGGGCGACTTGTACCGATGTTATAGCTACCGGAACAATTACTATAAATGCTGTTCCGCCAATCCCTACAATAGCGTCAGGCGGGCCGACTACTTTTTGTACCGGCGGAGCAGTAACACTTTCTTCTTCATCAGCATCGGGAAATCAATGGTATAAAGATGGAACGGCGATGCCTGGTGAGACGAATGCAACGTACGCCGCAACTACTGGTGGCAGTTATACCGTTGTGGTTACCACTACGGGTTGTGCCTCTCCCGTATCTGCTGCATCCAATGTAACCGTTAACCCGATCCCGCCAACAGCTGTTATTACAGCTGGCGGGCCAACAACTTTTTGTACCGGTGGAACGGTAACGCTGAGTTCTTCGTCCGCTAGTGGCAACCAATGGTACCTGAATGGAACGGCTATTGCCGGTGCAACCAGTCAAACATATGCCGCAACCGGAAGTGGAAACTACACGGATGTAGTAACAACAACAGGATGTGCCTCACCAGCATCTGTTGCAACCACGGTGACGGTAAATACCATTCCTCCGGCACCAACAATTACAGCTGGCGGGCCAACAACTTTTTGTACCGGTGGAACAGTAACGCTAACCTCCTCATCGGCGGCGGGCAATCAATGGTATAAGGGAGGCGTTCTAATTGCAGCTGCAACTAATCAGACATTTGCTGTAACAGCATCTGGAAATTACACCGTTATAGTTACAACAACTAGTTGTTCTTCACTCACATCCGCTGCAACCGTAGTGAC
>JBDSBP010000506.1:0-19163 GCA_039921525.1 Chitinophagaceae bacterium
CTACCACCCCAATATATACGCAAACATGAGCGGCACCACAATAGTCGCATCACTTTCTACAATAAATTTCGGCGTGTGAATATCTAACTTACCCCAGGTTATCTTTTCATTGGGTACTGCCCCGGAATAAGACCCATATGAAGTGGTAGAATCACTTATCTGGCAGAAATAACTCCAGAAAGGAACATCGTGCCATTCAAGATCCTGGTACATCATGGGAACCACGCAAATGGGGAAATCGCCGGCAATGCCTCCGCCGATCTGGAAGAACCCAATTCCCTTGCCGGAAGAATTTTTCCTGTACCACTCACTCAGCGATACCATATATTCTATTCCGCTTTTCATGGTACTGGCCTTTATTTCTCCTTTAATCACATACGATGCAAAAATATTTCCCATAGTACTATCTTCCCAGCCGGGTACAACCATCGGCAGATTTTTTTCCGCAGCAGCTATCATCCAGCTATCTTTTTCATCGATCTCATATCCATCTTTCATCACTCCACTCAATAACAGTTTATACATATATTCATGCGGAAAATATCGCTCTCCCGCCGCTTCAGCATCCTTCCATATCTTTACGATGTGGTGCTGGATCTTTCGAAAAGCTTCTTCCTCCGGAATACAGGTATCTGTTACGCGGTTAAGACCCTTCTCCATCAGCTCCCATTCTTCCTGTGGAGTAAGATCACGATAGTTGGGTATGCGCCTGTAATGCGAATGTGCTACCAGGTTCATAATGTCTTCTTCCAGGTTGGCACCAGTGCAACTTATTATATCCACTTTATTCTGCCTGATCATCTCTGCCAGTGAAACCCCTAACTCACCTGTACTCATTGCCCCCGCCAGGGTTACCATCATCTTGCCACCTTCCAGCAAATGCTTTTCATATCCCTTTGCAGCATCTACCAAAGCCGCTGCATTAAAATGCCTGTAATGATGTTCTATAAACTGTGATATGGGGCCTTTTGTCATTTTATTTTTTTTATTATGGATAGATTATTGCGATTTAAATATGCCGCAAAAGTATAGTTTTTTTGGGAGGTTACCGATGCTTAAAGGAATGAAGAATAAGCCCTTTGGTAGGAGGCCAAAACTATTATTGATTCTCAGCTTCATTCAATAATTTATGAAATTATACTATAATCAGCGCGGCCTTCGTTATACAATGTGTACTAGTGGGATGTTTAAAAAAATTTGAATATGAATTATCTTGCGCATGCATTTCTTTCATTTCATCAACCTGATATATTGGTGGGTAATATGATAAGTGATTTCGTGAAAGGGAGAAAGAAGTTTGACTATTCCCCGGCAATTCAGAAGGGTATAACTTTGCATAGGGCTATTGATGAATTTACAGATTTTCATCCTGTTACCAACAAAGCAAAGCAATTCTTTCGCCCGGTGTACAGGCTGTATTCTGCTGTGTTTACAGATGTATTATATGACCATTTCCTGGCTAATGATCCTGCGCTTTTCCCTGATTCAAAATCTCTGGCACACTTTGCAGCGCAAACGTACCAGGTGCTATCAGCATATAAATCCGTTACACCTGGCAATTTTAACAGGATGCTGCCATACATGATTTCTCATAATTGGTTGTATAATTACCAATTCAGGGAAGGTATCCGCAATAGTTTCCATGGTTTGGTGAGAAGAGCTCAATACCTCGATGAGTCGGATATAGCATTTGCTATTTTTGAGAAACATTACGAGGACCTTAAACAATGTTACCAGGATTTCTTCCCGGAGTTGAAAGATTTTGCCTGTAATACCCTGCAACTACTTTAAAAGAATGAACAACCGCTATATTTGTGCTTATAAAAAAAGTTCATGAAGTATTGTTTGTCCACAGCTTTGGCATTGGTCATTTCTATTTTGGCTATTTCACAAACCAAATTACCACCGCAGGATCAATCGCCTATGGATATGAGTTATTATCCTGTCAATTATCCAATATTAAAAATTCAGGATAAAATAACAGAGCCACTCATAGCAAGGGTAGCATATAGCCGTCCACAAAGAAACGGTAGAGGAGTTTTTGGAGAGCTGGTAGAATATGAAAAAGTCTGGAGGTTAGGAGCCAATGAAGCCACTGAAATTGAATTTTTTAAAAATGTGTATTTTGCCGGCAAACCTGTACCAAAAGGGCGGTATACGCTATGTGCAATACCTTACCTTGATAAATGGATCGTGATCATTAATACCGAAACGGATACCTGGGGAAGTTTTAAGTACGATAGTAAAAAAGATATTGTTCGTGTGGAGGTTCCCGTTCAAAAGATCAATGAAACGGCTGAAATACTTTCCATATTCTTTGATAAAACACCAGCCGGTTTTAACCTGTGTGCGGAATGGGAAAATACAGGTGTTACTATTCCTCTTACACTAAACGTAAAGCCACCAATAAAAACACCTGTGAAGGTAATTAAGAAGACTTGAATTTTGTGAGTACAACTATCAGCAATCAGCTTATAGAATAACAGGAAACTTAGAAATAATTATTAATGTATATGAATTATAATTCGAAAGTTCAACGGCTGATTGCTGTTAGCCGTATTCTCTACGCTTTCCTATATTTCTCGATAAGCTCCATTTGCCCATTGCCATTTACTTTCACCGTTACCCAGCTTTTATCGTCTTCCAGTTTTATGTAATAGTTTACCTCATCACTGGTGCTTATCTCAGTAACGCCAAAAATGTTTCTATCAGAATATCTCTTCTTTAGTTTGCAAAGAATGCTGGTAGGTAAATTTTGCTCTTTATAATACCTGGTAGAACCCATGAAATTACCTTCAGGATCAAATTTTACATTCGCCCTTATATCTGACTGGATAAAACTTACCTCATAACAATCCGGCTTGTCAAACCATTTTACATCCTGTGGGTTATTAAAAATTGATTCGAATGATTTTAATACTTTTTCATTGGGCAAATAAGCAAATGAAGAAGCCGTCAGAAGCAAGAGGCAGGAAAAAACCAAAATTGTCCTTTTCATGGTGATAAATTTAAAGATGAGATTTACTAATAAGAAAACAAATCTATTTGGATTTTAAAAACAACATTAAATATTGGTATAACTGGCAAAGGAAAGGTGACTTAAAAATTATTGGAAGTAGGAAACTCAATACCGAAACCCTTAAAACATAGATTGAACCAAGTAAAACAGTTGCTGAATATCCTGTGCCAGCCTGCAATTCAGCGGTTAAGCTTTTGTTAAACTGGAAGTGCGGAAATTACAAACGATATTTTTCGTACTTCATACAGTAAAAGATCATTCAAAAATATTTCCTCATCTTTACAAGATATAAATAACATTCAACTATATAATATGAAGCTCGCCACAAAATTTATACACGCCGGTGCTGAACCTGATCCAAGTACTGGCGCAATAATGATTCCTATTTACCAGACTTCCACGTACGTTCAATCGGCTCCCGGACAGCATAAGGGGTTTGAATATGCCCGCTCTCAAAACCCCACGCGTAAAGCTTTGGAAGAAGCATTTGCTATAATTGAAAATGGAAAATTCGGACTGGCATTTAGTAGCGGTGTAGCAGCCACTGATGCTGTGATTAAACTATTACAACCAGGCGATGAAGTAATTGCGGCCAATGATATGTATGGGGGCACCTATCGCCTTTTTTCCAAAGTGTTTGAAAAATACGGCATAAAATTTCACTACGTAAATATGCAGGAAAGTGAAAGTATTAAGCCTTATATAAATAATAATACCAAACTAATATGGCTGGAAACCCCTACAAATCCGTTGATGAATATTGTTGATATTGAAGCAGTATCTGCAATTGCAAATCCTCTGAACATATTGGTTTGTGTAGATAATACCTTCGCGTCTCCCTACCTGCAAAATCCTTTAGACCTGGGCGCCGATATCGTTATGCACTCTGCAACCAAGTACCTGGGAGGCCATAGTGATGTTATCCAGGGATGCCTGGTGATGAATGATTCAGATCTGAGGGCAAAGCTATATTTCCTGCAAAAGAGCTGTGGCGCCGTTCCTGGTCCTATGGATTGCTTTTTGGTTTTGCGCGGTATAAAAACACTTCATGTGCGTATGAAGCAGCATTGCGAAAATGGTACCATTATAGCACATTGGTTACGCAACCATGCAAAAGTGAGTCATGTATATTGGTGTGGTTTTGAAGATCATCCAGGTTATGCCATCGCCAGGAAGCAGATGCGTGATTTTGGTGGTATGATGAGTTTTACACTTAAGGATGACAGTATGGAAACTGCATTTAAATTATTGTCTTCCACAAAAATATTTGCATTAGCTGAAAGTCTTGGCGGAGTGGAATCTCTTATCAACCACCCGGCTTCCATGACCCACGCATCTATTCCACGAGAGGAAAGAATTAAAAATGGATTATCGGATTCTTTGATACGATTAAGTGTTGGCATTGAAGATGCGGAAGATTTGATTGAGGATTTAAGGCAGGCTATTGAAGGATAGATAACAAGTAGCTAAAAATCTAAAGACCTGACTTCCGAAGTCATATTGCTTCGGAAGTCAACCCAAAAAAATTATATGTTTTGGTCAGAGCTGTTTTAAACCTATAAGGCTTGAACCCGGAGTTGGCACTAAAAACGCAAACCTAATAGGTTTTAGACGACAGTTGCCGATCGATAGATAATTTTTGAACACAATTAATTTCAAAATTCCTGTCATTGCATAAATAAATTAAGATCGCCTATTTACCTTTCCTCAAAGACTCCGGAAGTCAACCCTTCAAAAACTACAGGAATACTCCCCCGACTCATAGCCCTCACTAAATCAAACAAATCAGCGTTCAGACAACATTTCATCATCCATATACCACGTTTCATACCATTACTCTATTTCAATTGTTTATTCTCTCCCTACATTGCGACCTCACTCGAAAATCATTTTCAAATTATAAAAAAGAGTTATGAAAAAAAATGTCGCAAGCATTATGTTATTGGGTATGGTATTAATATTTTCTTCCTGTACCAAAGATCGCATTACAGGTGGAGGACCTATTAGGACAGACGAAAGATCTAATAAAAATTTTACTAAAATTAGTATTTCCGGCTCTACAGATGTAACAGTATCTAAAGGTCAGAACTTTAGTGTAAAAGTTAAAGGATACAGTAACCTTCTCCCTTATTTCGAAACGAATGTTATCAATGGCACGTTGGAAATGGGTTACAAAGAGAACGTAAACGTTAAGCACGATAATACGGAAGTATTTGTTACACTTCCTGTATTGAATGGCTTATCTGTAGAGGGTTCTGGCGATATTATTTCTACTGGTACCTTCACTGATAATAATCAATTTGAAACCAACATTGCCGGTTCAGGCAGTATAACGCTTGAATATGGCGCAGCAACTAATTTCTTTACGTCCATACTTGGTAGCGGTGATGTAAATGCATTTGGATTTGCTGTTGAAAAGGCTACCATTGAAGTGGCAGGCAGCGGGGATACAAAAATTACGGCAACCGATAAGCTAAAAGTACAAATAGCAGGTAGTGGTAACGTTTATTATAAAGGTTCACCAAATGTTACAACAACTATAAGCGGAAGTGGCCGGGTTATTAAACAATAAATTTTAATTAAGGCAAATCAATTTACTTTTTGATATTAGCGAAGCTAATTGGATATCAAAGCTCATACCTCATCCCTAAACCCTGATTGATAAATCCTTCATTTAATTTGGTATGATAATCATTTTACCTGCGATAATTTAAGTAAAAAGATTTTGATCAATCGGTTAGGGGTAAAGCAGGGATCAGTTGTTGTATAAGAAAAAGATTTTAAACTAAGCCAAATACAACATGCCTTACCGCTTTAACAAAAAATCCCTAAAACAACTCATGAAAAATTTTAAAATATTTCTTGCAATCACTGCATTGGTATCATGCTCCTATTTGTCTTATTCACAGACAAATACCCTTACTCAAACTATAAAAGGTGTAGTCATAGACGCGGATTCAAAAAAAACTTTACGTAATGTGAGTGTTAGCCTGCAAGGTAGTTTGGCAGGAGCGATTACCGATTCATCCGGTCAATTCAGAATTATAGGAATACCGATCGGCCGACATTCACTCCAGGTTACATTAATGGGCTATGAATCGCGGCAGATTGCAGAGATTGCTGTTAGTTCCGGAAAAGAAGTTTTTATAACAGTTCCGCTAACAGAAAAAATACAGCAACTCCAAAATATTACCGTATCCGCTAAAAGGAACCGCACTAAGGCGCTTAATGAATTCGCTTCTGTAAGTGCCCGTTCATTTTCGGTAGAAGAAACAAAGCGTTATGCAGCTGCAGTATTTGATCCTGCAAGGATGGCCCAAAATTTTGCAGGAGTATCCAACAATGGAGATATGGATAACTCTATTGTAGTAAGAGGAAATTCACCTAAGGGTGTATTGTGGCGATTGGAAGGCATTGAGATACCTAACCCCAATCATTTTGGATCACTTGGAAACAGTGGGGGCGCCATTAGTATGTTAAGCAGTAGTACACTTGGAAATTCTGATTTTTATACCGGCGCATTCCCCGCAGAATTTGGAAACGCATTGTCTGGCGCATTTGATTTAAAATTCAGAGAAGGCAATAAAGATAAAAGAGAACATTCGCTAATGATTGGTGGTCTCGGAATAGAAGCCGCCAGTGAAGGATATTTTAAAAAAGGAGGTCAGTCTTCCTACCTGGTAAATTTTCGTTATTCAACATTGTCATTATTAAAAGGATTTCTCGACCTTGGTGGCATTGCACCTGACTACCAGGATTTATCCTTCAAAATAAATCTACCAACAAAAAATGCCGGAACCTTCGACATATTTGGTTTAGCCGGTATAAATAAAGCCACAAAGAATCCCGATAAAGACAGCACCAAATGGAAGGATGATAATGAAAATTTTATGTTAGATGGAAGAGGTAAACTAGGCATTATCGGCATATCGAACCAAATATTTTTAACATCTGATTCATATATAAAAACAGTGTTATCTGCCTCCGGTGATAGGTATACTGAAAAAGTGGATACCTTGAATCAACGGAAAAACTACGAAGTAATTCCAATTGGTAAAGCAAAACTTAGCAACTCGTCTCTGCGGGCTTCGGTACTGTATAATAATAAGATTAATAGTCGTAATACATTGCGGGTCGGAATTATAGCAAGCCAGTTACGGTACAACTACAACCAGGATGCCTTTAATGACGAAGAGAACAGGTGGGAATCACTGTTAGACGGCAAGGGGTCAACCATGTTTTACCAGGCTTATACGCAGTGGAAATGGAAAATTAATAAATCGCTTACATTGAATTCAGGGGTGCATGCTTCCTTGTTTGCTCTTAACAACAGCTCAGCCATAGAACCACGAATGTCTCTCGGTTACCAGTTAGATCCAAGTCAGTCTGTTACTTTATCAGCAGGCATGCACAGCAAGCCGGAACATCTTTCTACTTATTTTTATGAAAAGCTGGTTCCCGGACAAATTGCCAAACAACCTAATAAAGATCTTGGTCTCACAAAAGCAACACATTTTGTATTAGCTTATGACAAAAATTATATGGGTGGCATCCGTATTAAAGCAGAAGCTTATTACCAGCGCTTATATAATGTACCCGTAGAAAAAGATGGTGATGGATTCTTTTCCATGTTAAATGCATCGTCTATTTATGACTTGTACAATGTAGATTCAGTGTTGGTCAATAGTGGCAAAGGAAAGAACTATGGCATTGATTTGAGCCTGGAAAAATCATTTTCTAAAAATTATTATTTTCTTGCAACAGGTTCTTTGTTTACATCAACGTTTACAACATATAGCGGAAAAGAGTTCAATACGCGCTATAACCGGAACTACCAGTTTAACATTGTAACAGGAAAAGAATGGAAAATTGGCGCAAAAAAAACAAAGATCATTGGCATCAACGGTAAGGTACTAGCAAGTGGCGCTTTGAGAGATTCACCCATTGATTTTGAAAAATCAAAAATTGAAAGAGAAGCCGTGTATGTTCGTGATAAATACTTTACCGAAAAAGGTGATACTTATTACAGAATGGATATAGGATTTAGTTATAAAGTTAATCGTAAAACATCTACTCATATATTCATGCTTGATATTCAAAATTTAACTAATCATCAAAATATCTATTACAGCTATTATGATAAAGATAAAGCAAGGATACGTAAAGTTAACCAGATGGGCTTCTTCCCTATCTTCAATTACAGGATCGAGTTTTAATAGTATAATATTTATAACAACAAGAGCCGCTCAGCAGAGCGGCTCTTGTTGTTATAAGTTCATCATAAATACTTACCTGATGTTTTACACTGCAAGTTATTTGTTAACATTGCAATGCGCAAAGCAATGATATGAAGGATTTTGAAAAGATAATGCATTTTTTAAATAAAAAAGTGGAAGAATACAACCAGCCGTCCTTTTTAAAAGATGATCCTGTTTGCATTCCACATATATTTTCAAAAAAGCAGGACATTGAAATTGCAGCTTTTTTTGCAGCCATCTTTGCATGGGGTAACCGTACTACCATCATTAATAAAAGCAAAGAACTAATGCTGTTGATGGATAATGCTCCATACGATTTTATTAAGAACCATAAAATCAGTAACCTGAAAAAATTACTGGAATTTAAACACAGGACCTTTAACGCTACCGATTTATTATATTTTATTGAATTCTTCAAAACACATTATTCATACAGTAATTCATTGGAAACAGCGTTTACAAAAAACCTGAAGGCAAAGGACTCATCCACTGAAAATGCCTTGAACGGATTTTATACCTATTTTTTTTCATTGGCAGATGCACCGCCGAGAACACATAAACATATCGCTTCTCCCGCAAAAAAATCTACCTGTAAAAGACTGAGTATGTTCTTGAGATGGATGGTACGGAATGATAATAAAGGAGTTGATTTCGGCATCTGGAAAAACATATCGCCTGCACAACTTATTTGTCCTATTGACGTTCATGTAGCACGGGTAGCTAAACGTTTACACCTTTTTGAAAGAACCCATATAGACTGGCAGGCGGCCCTGGAATTAACAGCTTGCCTAAAAAAATTTGATAGGGACGATCCGGTCAAATATGATTATGCATTGTTTGCATTGGGAGTTGTAGAAAAATTTTGAATACCCTCAGAAGACTTTATATTTAAGGAAGCGGAATAGTAAAGTACACTCAGCTATGGAAAAAAGAATTAGTAGGGTTGAAGTGCAAAAACTGATTGAAAAGGATTTTGCTTTTTTCACCACTGATAATGCAGAAGATCAATGGCTGGCTGTTTTTAGCCAACGCATCAATGAATTAATTGAACTAGACTTTCCTAAACTAGTTGCTATTTTATACCGTTTGGATGTAAGTGAATCAACGCTCAAGCAATTGTTGAAGGATTATCCAAAGACGAACGCAGGAAAAATAATTTCCGAACTTATTATTGAAAGGCAATCACAGAAGATAAATACCCGTGAGGCTTTCCGGCAGAATAACGAAAATATCAACGAAAGCGAAAAATGGTAATCTAATTATGCATTAGCTCTTTCACCTTTTCTTTATCTTCTTTCTCCTTTTTTAAATCGAACATAGTACCAAAGATCCTGTCCCATAAAGTAGTACTAACGCCAAACCCCTGGTGTTCATTTTTATAATGATGAAGGTGATGGTTTCTCCACAAAGATTTCATCCATTTATATGGAGGATTCCAGGCATGAATGGCGAAATGCATGGTTCCATACATAAGATACCCCAATAAAAAACCTGGGAAAAACATAAACACATTGTTATCTAACAATGAATAAAACAAGATAAAAAACAGGGAAGCAATAATTAAACTGGGAACGGGGGGCATAAATAAACGTTCTTTATCCCTCGGATATTCATGATGATTACCATGTAGCACATAAATAAATCGCTGTATCCTCGGATTATCAGCAATAAAATGAAAAGCAAACCGGTGCATTAGGTATTCAAAAAATGTCCAGGATAACATTCCCATAAATAAAATAGCAGCAATATAAATCGGTGAGAAGTTAAGTTTACTGTAACTGAGAAGAACAAAATATATAATTACGGGCAAATACATGCCCCAGATTACCAGAGGATGCGTTTTAGTAAGCATCTCCACGTACTGGCTTTTGAATAGCCTCGCCTGACCTTTATTATTAATTTTATCGAATTTCATGGTTATGTATTGTCAAAACAAAAATAATATAATTTTCTTCTTTTTGCAATGCAGTATATATATGTAAAACTACAAACATTACTAATGATTAATGTATACCGCAATTGTAATCATTTTACAATGAATTTTTTAACAAATTGATGACAATTACATCTTTTGGCTGGGGAATTTTACCGGTAGTACTTTATAATAATGGATCGAAATAAGATTCTAATTAGTTAGAAACGTTCCTTTTTACGGTAAGTTCTTGTAAAGATCAATCTGATTAGTACTTTTATCACAAAAAGAATCACATGAAATTGGTTTGCTATATTAAAGAATCACACGAGCAACTGGCATTACTGGTGGGTGACATTTTATATGATATGGATGTTCTTCACCCCGAATTACCTTCTACTATGGGTATGTTCCTTAATTATTGGGAAGATTATTTTCCATTGGCAAAAGTTGTGAATGAGTCGATAGAACAGGGAAAGATTTCATTTAATAAAGGCATTCCGCTAGTATCTGCAAACCTGATTTCACCGGTACCGTTGCCGGCGGCATGTTTGAGTGTATTTGGAAGTGCAGCGGAGGCAGTCCCGGAGGCTTTATCACAAGATGAAACATTTAAACATCTCCCTGATTTTTATTTTACAAATCATCATAGCGTACAAGGACCAGGCGAAGTAAATTGTATGCCGGATCATCTCAAAAAGCTTGACTTTGAGCTCGGCATTGCCATAGTTGTTTGTGCACATGGTAGAAATATAACGGCTGCGGTAGCAGATCAATATATAGGGGGTTTTATGATCAGGAATTGTATTAATACGCGCAGTAGGACAATCAGTAACGACCCTGTAAATCCCTCATTGTCAAAGGGCAAAGATATCGCAATCGTGCTGGGGCCCTGGCTCATAACTCCTGATGAGCTTGAACCATTCCAGGTTCCCGCAAGGGAAGGTCATACCGGCAATAATTATAATCTTTCCATGAAATGCCGCGTTAATAATGAAGAGGTATCTGAAGGAAATATGGCTGATATGAGCTCAACTTTTGCAGAGATACTAGCTGGCTGCGCCTACGGAGCAGACATACAGCCTGGTGATATCATCGGAAGTGGTACTGCCCGAGGCGGATGTTACTTTGATATTAATGAAACCGCGAAACAAAAGGATCCAGATTATATAGATCGCTGGCTGCAAGCAGGAGATGTTGTTGAAATAGAAATTGACGGACTGGGAATATCAACAAGCAGGGTGATGATGGATAATGGTTAATTGTTAATGGTTATTTATTGATTGTTAATTGATTAGTGATGAAAGGGTTATGTCAAATATTACCATGCAGCTATCATAATTGACCATTAACAATTAACCATTAACTCTTTCCCATTAACAATACTTCTTTCATAAATTTTTCAATCTCATGTTGCACAGTTTCCACATCCTTGGACCTTATATAAGACCCTAAAACATGCGTGCCGGCACTGGGAATGGCGATGGATCTTTTCAAATTCACCGGAGTGCCTAATTGCTCTATCATGGTTTTTATAGCAGAAACTTTTACCACGCTGTCCTGCTGTATTTTATCTTTATAATAATACATCGTAAGCACCGGCTGTTTCACGTTTTTAAACGTCTCCCGATTCATAGAGGTTTCCAGTAATTCTTCTAATTGAACAGCTGCTTCTACTCTGTAAGCGGCGTTCCAGTATTGTTTGTTGATAGCCCTTTGATCTTTGGATGTTACATAGTTGGAATGCAGAACAGTATGCGCTATCTGAAGTCCCCAGGGGTTGTTTAAGAGAAATGCAAATGGATCATTAATGGCAATATTCGGCGAAAGCAAAATCAGTGAATATGCTTCCGGAAATCGGGCAGCAAGCATTAATGCAAAAGTGCCGCCGGTACTGGTTCCCATTAGTATCACCTTTTTCCCAAGCCGTTTGCCAATGGCAAAGGCTTCTTTTGCCGATTCCCAATACTTTTCTGCTGTTAGGTTAGCTAAAGCTTCCGTGGTATCTATACCATGCTCTGCCAGTCTAGCCAAAAACAAGTTACACCCGAATTTCCTTGCAATATTCCGATGCACCGGTTCGCCTTCTGCCTGGCTCGCGGAAAAACCAGGGAGATATACTATGGCGTATTCCGTTTTCTGCTTTAAGCTATCATTGCTCCAGATGATCCTGGCCTCGTTATCCGGTTTTAACTTATGAAGCGACTCTATGGATCGTATATAATTTTCCAGACTTACTTCCTCCGATGGAACATTTGGCAAGTTATTATTATAGGTTGGTGTGACAGGCTTTGGCCCCAGAAGGTATGCCACTACCAATATTAATGGAATAGCTAATAACCATTTTCTGCGCATGCTTTATATTTGTATGTGAATCTAATATTTTTGTATGAATGCTGAACTGGGTAAATATATAATTATTGCAGGCGTTCTTTTGTTATTAGCAGGCATTGGTATATATTTCTTTCACGACAAGCTCCACTGGCTGGGCCGTTTGCCGGGTGATATCCGCGTTGAAAAAGAAAATTTCCGCTTTTATTTTCCAATAACAACAATGATTGTTTTCAGTGTGGCGTTAAGTATTATTGTACAAATTGTAAAAAGATTGTTATAATACAAAGAACTGCCCATTCACAAATTACATTTCATCCACATGATATTTAATAATCAATTAAGATTTGCGTTTAATAGGTACCAGGATTTAATATTTTATAATGATGCTTGGTGCTTTAAATACGTTTCCTTGCCTCTCTGCGGAAAAATCGTACCTTTGCGCCTCTTTTGGGAGTTACCGGCGCTGGCTAAATGAAATATTACCGGTAACAAAAGAAAAAAGTATCGTATTATGAATATTCGCAATATAGCAATTATCGCTCACGTTGACCACGGTAAAACCACATTGGTCGATAAAATTCTACATTCTACCAATGTATTTCGCGCAAACCAGGACACAGGTGACTTAATTATGGATAGTAACGACCTGGAAAAGGAAAGAGGAATTACTATCTTCAGCAAAAACGCAGCGGTACAATATAAAGATGTAAAAATAAACGTCATTGATACACCAGGTCACTCAGACTTTGGCGGTGAGGTAGAACGGGTTTTAAAAATGGCAGATGGCGTATTATTATTGGTGGATGCCTTTGAAGGACCCATGCCACAGACACGTTTCGTTTTACAGAAAGCCCTTCAACTTAATTTACGTCCAATTGTAGTTATTAACAAAGTTGATAAACCTAACTGCAGACCCGATGAAGTTCATGATGCAGTTTTTGAACTTTTCTATAACCTGGATGCCACGGAAGAACAATTAAATTTCCCCACTATATACGGTTCTTCCAAACAAGGGTGGATGAATACTTCCCTAACACCTACAGAAAATATTTTTCCCTTGCTGGATGCCATCTTACAATATGTTCCTGAACCTGCTGTAAACGAAGGAACATTACAGATGCAGATTACTTCATTGGATTATTCTTCCTTCCTCGGTAGAATAGCCGTAGGAAAGATTGCAAGAGGAACTGTGAAAGAAGGTCAGGCTGTTGTGCTAGTACAGGCAGACGGGTCAATAAAAAAATCCAAGGTAAAAGAACTATACACTTTTGAAGGCATGGGTAAGAAAAAGGCGACCGAAGTATCGGCCGGCGATATCTGCGCCATTGTTGGATTGGATGATTTTAACATCGGTGATACCATGACCGATCCTGAATTTCCTGAAGCGTTAGCGGTAATCAGTGTTGATGAGCCTACCATGAGTATGTTGTTCAGCATTAATAACTCCCCTTTCTTCGGTAAAGATGGTAAGTTTGTTACTTCCCGTCACCTTAGAGACAGGCTGATGAAAGAAACAGAAAAAAATCTCGCACTACGCGTGGAAGATACTGACAGTGCTGATAGTTTTCTCGTCTTTGGCCGTGGCATCCTGCACCTGGGAATATTGATTGAAACCATGCGTAGAGAAGGATTCGAATTAACCATTGGACAGCCGCAGGTTTTAGTTAAGGAAATTGGTGGCAAGAAACATGAACCTTATGAAAACCTGGTAGTAGACGTACCCGGAGAATTTAGCGGTAAAGTGATAGACCTAGTTACGCAGCGCAAAGGAGAAATGCTGATCATGGAAACCAAAGGTACCATGCAACACCTTGAGTTTGAAATTCCCTCACGCGGATTGATCGGGCTACGGTCAACCATGCTTACCAATACAGCCGGTGAAGCGGTTATGGCTCACCGTTTCATTGAATACAAACTATGGAAGGGTAATATTCCTGGTAGAAATAGCGGGGTTTTAATTTCTAAAAACCAGGATAAAACAACTGGTTATTCAATAGATAAATTGCAGGATCGTGGGATATTTTTTGTGGATCCGGGAGAAGAAGTATATACGGGCCAGATCATCGCCGAGCATATTAAACCAGGAGATTTGATCGTTAATGCAACTGAACCAAAAAAATTAACCAATCACCGCGCCAGCGGTAGTGATGATGCTTCACGCATTGCACCTAAAACATTGATGACACTGGAAGAATGTATGGAATACATTCAACAGGATGAATGTATAGAAGTAACGCCTAAGAACATACGCATGCGTAAGGTGATCCTTGATGAAGATGAAAGAAAGAAGGTGTCGAAAACCATGAAGGAACAGGTAGGATAGTTATTAATGGTTAATTGTTAATTGTTAATTAAAATAGGAATCCCCGTTATAATTATAACGGGGATTTTTTGTGGCCAGACTTTTCATGGTTTTACGTGATTTCAGCTGTTTAATATTTTAATCATTAATGGAATTAAAAAACGTAGCCGCCCGGTCAACTTTTGAAGTCTGTGCGTAGATCGCTCATACCTCATCCCTCATCCCTATCATTAACGATCATCTTTCCATATCAATTTTTTATTGGTAGCCTTTTTATTAAAATCTTCGCATTGACCATCGCCATTCCCCCCAATACCACCACCGGGAGAGCATATTTTATTACATTTACTGTCTAGCAACACATCGAACTGGTCGCAGCAGTCTGCGCTTACGAGGTAAACAGTTTGTCCATTGTACCTGTATTCATTTATCTCAGCCGCAGGATTCCATTTAGGCTGCTTCTTTATTTGTTCTATACGTTGCTGAATACATTCCGGAACACTTGATTTTCTATCCTTTTTACAAGACAGGATCATGCAATTAATCACAAGGAATACTAATAAAATCTTTTTCATATACATAAGGTTATCCCTCATTGACAATCTATCTTTGCAATTCGTTGCACAAAAATTATAATTTGGAAAAATCAAACTTTGTAGACCAGATCAGGATATTCTGTAAAAGCGGACATGGCGGAGCCGGTGTTAAACATTTTATGCATACCAAATACAATGCATTGGCTGGCCCTGATGGAGGAGATGGCGGCCGTGGTGGTCATATTATTCTAAAAGGGAATAAACAGTTATGGACATTATTGCATTTACGTTATTACAAAAATGTACATGCAGAAAATGGAATGCCCGGGCGAGGAAACAACAGCAGTGGCAAAAGTGGAAAAGATTTTATTATTGAAGTGCCGCTGGGAACTATTGCAAAAGATGAAATCTCCGAAAAGGTTGAAGCCGAAATACTGGAGGACGGACAGGAGATAATTATAATGAAAGGAGGAAGAGGTGGTTTAGGAAATTCTCATTTTGCTACTCCCACCAACCAGGCGCCCGAACATTCCCAACCAGGCGAAACTGGCGAAGAAGGTTATAAAATATTAGAACTAAAAGTACTGGCAGATGTTGGCCTGGTGGGCTTTCCCAATGCAGGCAAGTCAACATTATTGTCAGTTATCACCGCCGCTACCCCAAAAATAGCCGACTACGCTTTTACTACATTAACCCCACAACTTGGCATTGTTGACTATAGGAATAACCAATCATTTTGTATTGCTGACCTTCCAGGCATTATCGAAGGTGCCGCCGAAGGAAAAGGCTTGGGGCATCGATTCCTGCGACACATAGAACGGAATTCCATTTTATTATTCCTCATACCTGCAGATAGTAACGATCACCGGAAAGATTTCGAGATATTGCTCAACGAACTAAACGAATACAATCCAGAGCTTCTTCAAAAAGAATTTGTCATAGCCATTAGTAAATCAGATATGCTGGATGATGAGCTGAAAAGTGCTATTGAAAAAGAACTTCCTCCCGATATTCCCCACTTGTTTATTTCTTCTGTCACACAACAAGGCCTTACTGAGCTGAAAGATTTGTTATGGAAGGTGCTGAATGATTAGAAGCTGTCGGCTATCGGCTGACAGCTATCGGCTATCGGCTATCAGCTATCGGCTATCATCCAAACCCCGCAATGTCGAATCACTAACGATAAATTCAATCTGTGCCCAAATAATAGAGTTGTATCATATCAGCCGCAGGCCGATAGCTGATAGCCGATAGCTGATAGCCTATAGCTATATTTGCAGTTATATGTCTCGCCGCAAAAATAAAAAGATTAGTGCCCGATCCCTTTTTTCGTTACTTATACTTGCATGCATATGCGTTGCCGCCTGGTGGTTATGGAACAGTAAGCAGCCACATTTTGTTCGGTATCCTCAATTCGGTATTGATATTCCTGCGAATTTTCCCATCCATGGCATTGATGTGAGCAGGTATCAAAGTTTTATTGACTGGGATGAAGTAAAAGCCATGCAGGTTGAAGACGTACAAATAAATTTCGCATTTATAAAAGCTACCGAAGGACTCAGTAGTGTTGATACTTACTTCACCCGCAACTGGTCTAAAACGCAAAATGCTGAAATGACCCGCGGCGCTTATCATTTTTTTTTAGCTACTAAAAGTGGAAAGGCACAGGCAGAAAATTTCATAAATGTCGTAGAACTCGAGAAAGGCGATTTGCCTCCTGTATTGGATGTAGAACTAACATACGGAGTGGCACCGGCTAAAGTTCGTAAAAATGTAAGGGAATTTTTAGAAACCGTGGAGCAGTATTATGGCGTACAGCCAATCATTTATACCAATGTAGATTTTTACAATCATTATTTAAAAGGCGATTTTGATATGTATCCGTTATGGGTAGCACATTACCTTCGCAAAGACCGTCCCCGTATTACCAGGGATTGGCTGTTCTGGCAACATAGTGAGATGGGAAGAGTTAATGGTATTCTTACCAGGGTGGACTTTAATGTTTTTAATGGGGATTCTACTGACTTTTATAAGTTGCTGGTAGAATAGTGAACCGCTGTGTATGAAAGGGCGTGGACTTGAACCCGCCCTGATATCATTTGGTAAGAATACCATTCTAAAAGATGATCAAAAATGGTTCGATGGGTACCGGGCTGTAGTCAGGCGGCGGCTAGCACCAACCCTACAACGCCAGTTTCGAGCATCATAAAGTGAGACGTAACTCATCCAAAAATTTTTAACATTATGGATAACAATGAAACAGATGTTCAGGATTTTCTTCAGCGGATCGTTTGGTCTTTTTTTGTCTTTCTTGTCTGGCTCTTAATCAATATGACTGCTGGGATCTTTGGCGGGTGGCTGTTCTTCGAACATCGTCCAACGATTGGTAACATCATTTTTTATATATGGCTGATAGCTAGTCTTGCTGCTTTATTATGGTTCCTTCACAGAACATGGAAAAAAAAATTCCCTCATGGATAACCTGCCTTCAAGTTAACTAACTGCTATGATCGCAAACAATCAGCCATTCGCCATTTATTTTACGAAATAACAATGTATAATGCCCAGCCAGATCCCCTGAATTGCGCTTCAAAAACCATTTACCTAATACGAAGAAATATTCGCCTGATAGCTTTTTCACTTTTAGAATCTCAAAAAAAAGTTTCCCCATTTTATCAGTATTACTATACGTTTCTTTATAATGGTTTAATGTATTCTGATAGCCATATGTTACGCCGGTTTTACCGACGAACATAAGCGAATCGTTGTTCCAGTAACCTTTCATAAAGCTTTCATGATCACCATTGTTCCACGAAACTGTTTGATCGGTGAGTATTTTCAGAATTTCTTTCTGATCCTGGTCTTGCGCAAAAACAGCTGCAACCACGGAAAGCATCAATAGCGCAAAAAAATAAAATTTCATCATACTTATAATTTATTAATTGAAGGTATTGCAAAAGCAAAAAACATTCCGGGTAATGAGCTTAAAGCGGAAACAAAAATCATATGAATGAACCATTTTCGGGTAATTCATTATGGAAATTGTAAGTTTAACGTATAATTGATCTTAATTTCTTATGTCGTTGAAAGATAAATTAAAATCGAACCCACGATGGCAAGATTTAATTCTAAGAATGCTTACCACCGGAAAGGGCAAACGACCTCGCTGGTGGGTTCGAAATTTTGCAAACCCCTTTTTTCATAAGCGGGGTAAAAATACGGTTATCTTTCCCAGGGTCCGTATGGACCTGATGCCATATAACCATTTTGAAATAGGCCATGATTCTACCATTGAAGATTATAGTTTTGTGAATAACGGTATGGGACAAGTGAAGATCGGCAACCATGTTTTTATAGGAGCATCCAATGTTATCATAGGACCTGTAACATTGCATGACTATATTATGACGGCACAAAATGTAGTAATGTCAGGGTTGAATCATGGATTTAAAAACGTTACTATCGCTTATCGTTACCAGCCCTGTACCGTATCAGAGATAGTGATTCACGAAGGCTGCTGGATCGGGGCCAACGTAGTAATTACGTCCGGTGTAATTGTAGGTGAATATTCTATCGTTGCCGCAGGTAGTATAGTTACCAAAGATGTCCCATCCTATTCAATGGTCGCAGGCAATCCCGCCAAACTGATCAAACAGTTTAATCATGAAACGAAGGAATGGGAGAATAAGGTATGAGGTATCAGGTATGAGTCTTCGATCAGCGGCGCCGATATCACCCGTGTAAATAACATTTTTGACGCGCGGCGTTTGTAGGGGCAGGGCTTGCCCCCGCCCTGCTATCC
>JBDSBP010000507.1:0-5335 GCA_039921525.1 Chitinophagaceae bacterium
AATTGCTTCTTTGTAGATCAATTGAAAATCATGCTTGATCGTAACCCCAAGACGTAAATCTTTAACATCATCTGACATCTTAAAATGAGCTGTTATTTTTTGAGCTTCAAGTGTTTCTGAGGCAAATGAGATCAATCGAACAATAATGTTGTTCACACTATCATTTTCAGGTTGAATGTTCCAGATAATATCATTCATTGCATCGAGCATTTTATGCGCAGATTCATTGATACTACCCAGGGTATTATGTACTTTCTCCCTGCCATTGGCATCTTCCAATGCCATGGAACTTAAAAATCCAATACTGCTAAGAGTAGATCCGACTTCATCGTGTAAATCCCTGCTGATGATGCTTCTCAATTCATAGGCTTTTAATTTTTGGTTTAAGCGGTTGCGTAAGGAAATACTCCTGAAAATGAAAATCCCTAACAATATCGTGGACAAAATACTGCCAATTAGAATGTTCCTCAGAAGTGATTCACTTTTAAGTTGTTCCTGTTTTACCTCGTTTTCTTTAGCTAGTAATTGCATTTGTTGTTTTTGAATCTGTAGTTCATTTTGAACCTGCGTAAGAGATAGTTTCCGCTTATATTCTTCAGGTGCTAATGAATCATTTAGCGATTTGTACAGCTTAGTGTAATAATATGCCTTGGAATAATTCTTTGTTTGATCATAGAGGTCTGTCAATGTAGCGACGGCATTTCTCATTTCAAGCAGGGCATGTATTTTTTGAGCTGTATGAAAAGCTTGCTCTGAATAAAAGGTCGCTTCTCTAAAGTTTTTGAGTGCAAGATATGTGCGTCCTAGTTCCCTGGCATGGCTTGATAAAGAGATTTGTGCCTTTTGTTTTGCTAACAAATAACCTCTTTTAAAATGTAGTAATGCTTCTTGGTATTGATGTAAAGCTGCATACAGGTGTCCATAGAATAAATGGTTAGTAACATCCTGTTCTTCAAAAGGAATAGCAAGCACTTGTGCAATTTTACGTGCAGAATCTACCCGGTTCAATTGAAGGAAAGCTTCGCCACCACGTTCTAAGGCCCAAGAAAAAGGCCATTCTACCAGAACTTTTTCTTCCATTATACGCGGGTAAAAACGCAAAATCCGATGTAGGTACTCAATGGTTATTTCGGGAAGTCCGGCACCCAGAAACAGATTAGCAAGAAAGGCAAGTGATAAAGTTTGAAGAAGTGTATCGGTTTCTCGCGTCAATTCCCATGCCTGGAGTCCCGTTTTGTAAGCATCGGAGTAATTCCCAAGATCAAAATGAGAGTGACCTATCCAGGCCATAACCCATGCAGCAGCACATGTATCTCTAAGTTGCTTAAACAAATACTGCGAAGAATCATAATAGGCAAGAGCTTTCTCATTATCACCTAAAGTATGCATACACCATCCTATGTAATAAAGACAAACGGCTACAGAATTTCCATCGTTTTCTTGTTTTAATAAAAAAAGCGCTTTACTGAGTGAAGATAAGGAACTCGCGTAGTCTTTACTCATCAAGAAGATGCCTTCATTAAGAAGAGCATTTGCTATGCCCTTCTTATAGTAGAAATTTCTGGCTAATGACAACGCTTCATCGTTATAGTATTGAGCAGATGTAGTAATATTCTTCGCATGCTTTCCATAAAGGTTTGGCCTTGAAAGCAGGTTCAGGACGTCAACCCGATTGGTACCTTTTGAAGTCAGTAATATTTTTTTCAAACTGTCTATCTTGAGCATCGCACAATCTCGCTGTGAGTGTGCTGAAAAAACTATTGTTATGAGAAAAAGGATTATTTTAATATGTTTTTCCATGTTAAAGGTTTATACTGTTTCGTTAGACAAAGCGTCAACTGTTAATAAATATTTTAACAGCATGGCTTGGTTTTTGGTCCGGATAACCACCAAACAAAACCACCTTTAAAGATAAATAAAAGATTTGCTAAATAAAACGGACTGCTTGTAAGTAAGTGATGTCCAATAAATTCGCCCTGAAAAATAAATCAATTGTTAAAACTCATTTTATAGAACGGAGATTAAAATAATAATGGAAAAGGAATAATAAAACAGTATGTCTTGAAATTCTCCGGGATCTAAAAGAAGTAAAGGAACAACTACATGAAACAGTTAAAGTCTTGATTGGCATGAGAATAAGGTTGCAAAATTTTGAGTTCCTTTTGCCTTTTCTCAATTATGGCTTATTGATTTATATATGCGTTAAAATTGAAAGTATTTGAATAATTAATGCGGCAGTAGTAACATATTACATTCCTGAAATCCGACCGATTGCCCTTACTTCAGAATCATTGATATAGAGTATATAGGTGATTTTAATATTGGTAATTACTCAACAAATTTTCGTATGAATTGCTCCTATGAAATCAATATATTCGTTAGAGCGTGGATTCCATCTTTTCCCCTTAAGGATTGAATTGTAATTATAATTAATTTGCACGGATTGCACCAAATTAGAAGTTGAATTGCTTACAATTACTGATGAGTATTCTTCAGAAGATGCTGCAAGCTCTTTCCAGCAGGAACTTAGCGTTACAAAGTTGAAAATACAATTGCTGTGAAGAAAATAATATTTTCATAATTTCATGTTTAATTGATTACAGATTTGTTTTGTTACAGGCATTTTTGCTCTATTGGCATTTAACAATATCACCACCGGTATCAAAGGAGGCAGCTTCATCGCCATTTGCATTTATTGTAAGATGAACCACATTTTCTAAAGTAAAGTTGGTTTCCTTGCCAAGAGCGATATATCTCAGAAAATAGCGGAATTGGATTTCGATGAGTTCTCCATTAAAGTTATCTGTATAAGACATATTAAATGATCCAGTTGTTACATATCTGGTTCCGGAGAGTTGGCCAACTCCTTTCACATTGTGAACATCATAATGCCCAATGAATGTAATTTTATTGTCGTTTATCACCCCGCGAATGTTAATATGAACTGACCCACTGAAATTAATATAATATATTCATTTGTGCATGAATTAAAATCGGAAACACCGGCCGGAAAGTAAAGATCTATATCCTCTGATTGGTATTGCCCGTGACGTATTGTCTGCGGCCACTCTTGATGACTGCCCTTCTTAAGATGTTGACACGTTTTTCGCAAATTCTTGGTCTTTAGCAAATGTTGTAGTTTCCTTTATACAAGAACTTAACGATACGAAGGCAATCACTTTAAAAATAATTATCTTTTTCATTTTTTTAATTTTAATTGTCATTAAAAGAGATCATTAATTATTCATATATAATACTGGATAGTTGCCTGCCCCTTTTTTTTCCGATCACAACAAGAAGCTTCTTAATCGGCTTACAGTAATAAAAGTAAGAATGAAAAAATGTCGCTTCAACTACATAATTATGTGGGGTTGTTCATTGCTTGCAGGAGCGCATGTTAAACTAGGTGTACACGGAGCGATTTGGAAATAGCTTCCGGTGCGGAATTTAATTGCAGTTTAAGATAAACTCGTTTGATGTGAAATTGAACCGTATTAATACTTATCTGCAATTGCGTAGCAAACATTTTATAACTATGATCATCTTGAGCATCACACAATCTCGTTGTGAGTGTGCTGAAAAAACTATTGTTATGAGAAAAAGGATTATTTTAAATGTTTTTCCATACCAAAGGTTTATCCTCTTTCGTTAGACAAAGCGTCAACTGATAATAAATCTTTCAACAGCATGGCTTGGTTTATGGTCCCGTTAACCACTAAACAGAACCTTCTTAAAGATAAATAAAAGATTTGCTAAAATAAACCGGGATGCTTGTAAGTAAGAAATTTCCTTTGAATTCGCCATGAAAATAAATCAAATCGTAAACTAGACATTTATCAGTATATTCCATGTTTCTAAAATATCTGCCAAATAAGTAACACATCGTTATTGATTACTACTTTTTTTATGGAACTTAGACATAATAACAGGGCGAGTTTTCATTACCCCACATGATCATGTAGGTAAAAATTACTTTTCTAACTTGTATTTTTAATTCATAAATCTTTTTCGTCCTGATAGCCTTGTCTATTTACTATCTTTTTGATCACCATAATATGTTGATCTCATATTTTTTTTGAGATAAAAAACGATTTGGTAAGTTCTGATTAAAATTATTTGAATTATTGACATGGCATTTCAATAATGAATTTGATGCCCATTTTAAATAACAATTAAAATATGAATCATGAAATCGCAATTAAAATTAATGAGCTTTGTTATCGTGGCAACCATTATTATTTATGCTGGTTGTAAAAAAGAACAATCGGCCCCAGTTTCAATGAATTTTACATATTCAGGTCAAAAAGCCCCAGGTAGCTTTATAGGAACATTTAGTGCAACTGGTGGAATAAAAACATCAGGGACCAATTTAATGACGGTACAAACGGTAGGTGAAGAATTCAATTGTGTATATACACTTACACCCGACGATGGTGGTAGTATCGTATTATATTCCCATTGTAAAATGGCCACAAATACTGGAACCTGGCGTATTTTAAATGGAACAGGTTCATATTCTAATCTTGGAGGTAACGGCTCGTTAATCATGACTTATCCAGGTGCTGGAGTGGTAGTCAGAGAAGTATTAGAGGGAACAGTTTTCAAGAAGTAAATTTCGGTTTGCCCCCTTTCATAGGATCTATTTAAGGAAGAAGCTTGTGTAGAATTACAAGACCAATAAATATTCATCATCTAAATAATATAATGAGTTTAATTATTTCTTCGCAAAGAAAAAATATTTATATATAATTGCACACTTCTTAGTAACTATTATTCGTCACATTTAGTGAAGGAAAAGAACTACACTTTTTTTTAACCAGTTGCGATTAGAAAATATCATGGCAATTTATTTAGATCGTTAACTTCATACCATATTTGCAACTGGCAATATTATTAAATCTTATCCTTAGCTATCAATTTACTTTTAAGTAAATTCATTCATCACTTATCTTTCTATCTAATATCTTTGCGTAATGTTGAGTGGTTCTTAAATTTAAATGTCCAAGCATTTTTGAAACCGTTTCAATAGGAACGCCATAACTTAATGTAACGGTTGTAGCAAAAGTATGGCGCCTCAAATGGAAGGTTAAATTTTTGAAATTAGGAATAACCTTATATTTATTTCCCTGGCTATAGGTTCTGCCAGTTGTATCCGGTGATGCCGATGAAGGTAATAGACCTGCTTCAGTTTGTAATAAAGATAATATAAAGCACATTCAGTTTAGTGATAACCTGCCTTTGCATTTCTTGACAACAAATAAATGTGTAGAGCTTTTTGAATCAACAAAAAATGCCAGAGTAAAAATAGGTAGCGCCCAAACAAGAAACAAAACGC
>JBDSBP010000508.1:0-2875 GCA_039921525.1 Chitinophagaceae bacterium
CGTTTAAAGTTCCAAGTGAAAGTTTGCAAAGAAGATTACAGGAAAGCCGTATGCGGGAAAACCGCACGTACGGATTGACGAGGGGGCAGAGAAGAGTGTTAACACTCTTCTCGCTCTACTCTACTGCCTTCTCCGTGCATCTCTGTGTAACAAATATATTTCGCAGCCTTAAAGAATGTTCGAAATTGAACGGCGGCTCCGGTAATGTAAATTTGAATATGCCGACTACCTTCAACCGATAATAAAAGCCGGTTTAACTTGTCAAAGTAGAATTAACCATTAATAATTAACCATTAACCATTAATAATTAACAATTAACCATTATGATTGATTCCAAACAGTTCCCCATCGGCGTAGTTGGATTAGGTTTAATGGGGTGCAGCATTACCACCTGTTTATTAATGGCTGGTCACCCGGTAGTTGCACTGGCACCGATACCCGCAGATCTGGAATTTGCGGAATTTCGCGTATACGGTCACCTGAAGAAATCGCAGGAAGAGCAGATGATCAGCCAGCCTCCTGAATATTACCTGGCTAATCTTGTGATAACGGAAGACTATCAGCGCCTACAATCCTGTAAGCTGGTAATTGAATGCACGATAGAAAACCTGGCAATCAAGAAAACAGTGTTTGAAAAAATAGAGTCGGTTATTTCCGTTGATTCGATATTAACGAGTAACACTTCGGCTATTCCCATCAGCATCCTTCAACAGCAGACGAAACACCCGGAGCGCTTTTTGGGCCTGCACTGGGCCGAGCCCTCTCATACCACTCGCTTCCTTGAAATAATATGCGGTGAATCAAGCGATGTGAGTAAAGGGGAGCTCCTATACCATATGTCCCATAACTGGGGTAAGGAGCCCACCCTGGTGCGTAAGGATATCCGCGGGTTTATTACTAACAGGCTTATGTATGCAATGTACCGCGAAGCGTTTAACCTTGTTGAGAATGGGTACGCAACTGTAGAAGATGTAGATAGGGCCTGCCGTAACAACGCCGGTTACTGGATGACGCTTGTTGGGGTCTTTCGTTGGATGGATCTCACAGGTGTGCAGGCATATCATGCAGTAATGAAAGACCTTTTCCCAACGCTGAACAATAACACACAAGTGCCAAAACTGATCGATGATATAGTCAACGCCGGCGGCAGGGGTGTAGCCAATGCAAAAGGGTTTTATGAATATACGCCGGAGGAGGCCAGGCTTTGGGAGGAAACATTTAAGGAATTTAGTTATGAGATAAGGAAACTGGCGTTGAAGTATCCGGCGGATGTTGTTAAGAAGAAGCTGGAGAATAAGGTGTGAGGTGTGAGGTATGAGGTGTGAGGTAAAAGCATAAGCTCAAAGATTGCATTGTACCCATGAGGATTTCGTTTCATAAATTTATCATTCTATCGAAATTTCAATCGTTTAAGACTCATACCTCATACCTCAAACCTCAAAGCTCAAACCTGAATGAAACCTGGAAAAACAAACGATGTAACTTGGCGACTAAAAGCCATCCTGGGAGGTTCTATCGGCAACCTGGTCGAATGGTACGATTGGTATGCGTATTCTGCTTTCTCTCTTTATTTTGCACATGTCTTCTTTCCACAGGATAATGTAACGGCACAGTTGTTAAACACTGCCGGAATTTTTGCCGTGGGTTTTTTGATGCGCCCCATCGGTGGTTGGGTGTTTGGCAGAATAGCTGATCGTGCTGGTCGCAAAAAGGCGATGACCTCCTCTGTATTATTAATGTCATTTGGCTCGTTATTGATCGCGGCTACCCCTGGTTATGCCTCTATTGGACTGGCGGCTCCGGCACTTTTACTATTGGCAAGAATGCTGCAGGGTTTAAGTGTTGGTGGTGAATACGGCACATCGGCAACCTATCTAAGCGAAGTAGCAACGGCTAACCGTCGCGGCTTCTATTCCAGCTTTCAATACGTTACGCTGATCGGCGGTCAGCTGATAGCGTTAGGTTTGCAATTATTACTGCAAAAAGTTTTCCTGAGCTCCGATCAGTTGCATGAATGGGGTTGGCGTATCCCTTTTTTTGTAGGCGCCATACTTTCTGTGGTAGCATTGTACCTCAGAAGTAACCTGGAAGAAACGGAATCTTTTAAAAAGAATACGAATGATGGCAAGAGCAAAGGATCAATAAAAGAATTGTTACGGTATCCGAAATCAATCGCTACTGTTGTTGGACTTACACTAGGCGGAACCATCGCGTTTTATACCTATTCCACCTATATGCAGAAGTTCCTGGTAAATACAGTGCATCTTACCAAAGACCAGTCTACTTTACTTTCTTTTATCACCCTGTTATTTTTTGCAGCGATACAGCCAATGTTCGGATTATTATCTGATCGTATCGGCAGAAGGCCTTTGCTGTTGGGGTTTGGCTTATTGGGCACTTTGTGTACTGTTCCATTATTGACAGCGTTGAGTAACACAACCAGCCAATGGCAGATATTCTGGCTTTTAATGACAGCCCTGGTTATCGTAAGCGGCTATACATCTATTAATGCCGTGGTAAAAGCAGAACTCTTTCCCGCACAGATCCGTGCACTGGGCGTTGGCTTACCCTATGCTCTTACAGTAGCTATCTTCGGCGGTTCAGCAGAATATATAGCCCTGTATTTAAAGAACAAAGGGCATGAGTCATGGTTCTATTGGTTTGTTACAGCCTGCATTTTTATTTCACTGATAGTATATGTGACGATGAAGGACACGAAGTCAACGTCGATGATTGAGGAATAGGTATGAGGTATGAGGTTTGAGGTATGAGGTTTGAAGTTTGAGGTATGAGGTATGAGGTATGAGGTATGAGGTTTGAGGTTTGAGGTATGAGGGTCAACCGCTACATTCCAAAATAGATTAAAAAACGATCT
>JBDSBP010000509.1:0-8740 GCA_039921525.1 Chitinophagaceae bacterium
GGGGCTTATAGCGAATATTGGCCTCAGATCCATATGATGCCGGAAGAAACTATGAAGGCTTTTCTTGATTTACATGGAAAAAGGCTCATGCCCGTTCATTGGGCCAAATTCAATCTTTCTTTACACAATTGGACAGAACCCATTAAGCGGTTGAATAAGCTGGCAGCCTTAAATAGGACTGAAATCCTATCACCGAGAATAGGAGCTGCTTTTGAAGTGGGGGTGCAATTTATGCAGGAAGAGTGGTGGGAAGAGTAATATGTTTAAGATTATAAGAGGGACTGCTCTATATCTTCCCCTCCTTGTTTTTTATGATATAACCAAGCCCAAAAAAGCACTTATTTTTTACATAGTTATGCACATTTTCTTACATAGTTTTTCACAAAGTCTCTGTCGTCTCTAAGTACAGCAAAAATCCTTAAAACAAGCTTGTTCCTTACGGCATTTATTACACTCAATTTATTCTTTCCCTCTAATACTTTTCGTTCGTAATAAGCTTTTAATTCCTGGTCATACTGTATAGCCGACGTTGCGCATAAATGTAAAAGCCATTTCAATTTTTTATTAGCAAATTGACTTACACGAGCCTTGGATTTAACGCTGGAGCCAGATTGTTTTTTAATAAAAGGAACTACCCCGCTGTAACAAGACAATTGCTTGCCATTTTCAAAAGAGGTAAAGCCTTTTGTATATACTAAATATGCAACGGCAGTCACTTGCCCAATACCGATGATGGATTTTACTCTTTCCACTTTATGAGAAAGTTCTTCGTCCTGTTTAATAATTTTCACAATAGCAGTTTCAATGTTTTTCTGTATCTTCTCTAAATCGCGGATCACAGCTTTTTGTAATTTCGCCATGTCCCGGGCCTGCTCGATACAGCCAATTTCCTTCAATTCATTAACGGGCACAGTCAGTCTGCAAATAGTGTCTACGATCCTGTCTCTTTGAGCAATGAGATGCTTTATTTTATTCAATCTACTGTCTACAGGCTTCCACAGCTGCTTTCTATCCTGAAATCGATAAGCGTATCTGGCTATCTTTACTGCATCAGTCTTGTCATTACTGCTTCTTTCAAAGCCTTCTGATTTTTTAATTTTTATAGCCATTTCTACCCACAACAACGCCGATTTACTAACCAGGTAATCTACCAGTGCCGTGTTATAAATACCTGTATATTCCATACAGAAAAGCGTTTCTTCATCCAACAAAACATCCTGTTGCGCTAACCATACATTCATTTCGTCAAATCCCTTAGGTGACTGTTTAAATTGCTGATGAGCTATCTGATCAGACTGGTATGTTTTAAAAATCGCAACATCAAAAAAGGCCTTCGAAATGTCGATGCCTACAAAATTTTTCAATAACTTGCTCATACGTTTTTAATTTTATTTTGAAAAAAATGCAACCTGATTTTTGAACGATCAATACCTTAATAATAGGTCTGGAAACCTGATTTTTTATTTGATTCTAGTTCAAAAAAACTGGCATAAGATTAAAACAAGGAATAAGCCTCAAAGCTTTAAAAAGGATTAATTCGCTTATGCCAGTAGGTTGCTTTATAAAGTTAAGTTATCCACATTAGCACGTTAATAATTAAAGAAAAAAGTAACAAAAAAGAAAGGGTAATAATAGTAGTCTTAATATATTTAAAAAACACTAATGTAAATCTAAAGGAATAAGGAGGGGAAGATAGGACAATCACTCCGGTAGGCGAATAAGCACCCTGCTCCTAATCACCCCTCTCGAACAATGGTAGCCGTAATATACCCATATGGTTCATCAGTAGCTATAAAAATCTCATTGTTATTATCTATCCCAAACTGCTCCAAATTAAAAAGGATATGATGTTTATTAGGCATTTTGAAACTGATTTCTTTTACTGCCTCGTTCTTCTCCAAAATGGCTTCTCCCATCGCATACATTGTTTGTTGAAGGGACAGGCTTTGGTGTTCCGCGAAAACACGCAATAATTCAGCACGGATAGTTTTGTAATGCCATGAGTAATCCAGTTCCAGCGAATAGTATTCCCAACTCGCCTCACAACGGGTAGCCATTATGCGGTCGTTCGTTTCCTGTAAGGTCGTATACTGATCACTGATATAATTTTCAAAACCGGAGTCCGTAGTTTTTACTATAAGCAGGTTGTTGATTGCTGAACTAACATGCACCCCAGAGGCATTTTGCACAATCTTAGTGGTATGTGTTTCATCACCGCTGCTGATAAAAGCATACGGGTGGTCCGTTCCACCGTAGGGAATTCTTGCATACAAATGTTCTGTTATGCCGATAGTAACGGTAGATATCTGCTGATTTTTGCGAAAGAAATGAACTGCCAGTTGCTTTCCAAAATCTTCGATGCTGCCCGTAAAAAATTCTTTGGCCAAAACATACACCGTGTTTTTCTGCGTATCCGTTGGTAAAATTTTGGTATTGTCTCCCAGGGTATGGGCCGTTTCAAAATCACCTTCTAACGATACATTCACAGAAACCTGCCTGAATTCGTTATACCCCTCATGCCGGATGATCTTTGAAAGGTTCACTGCATTTTTACCGTAAGCGTTTTTTCCCAATTTAATGTTCATAGTATTTGATTTGATTGCTCAAAAGAGTTCTAATATATAAAATAGTGTTCTATTTTTACCGGCAAAGGCAGATTATAAATCTAATACATTCCATTGACGATGGACCTGGCAATTAAAAGTAATAGGGTAGTTACGCCCCAGGAAGTGCGCCCGGCCACTGTTTTAATCAGGGATGGACGCATCGCCGACATCATAAACATATCGGACACCGGGATAGATTGTGAAATTATTGACCTGGAAGATAAAGCACTATTGCCTGGCCTGACGGATCCACATGTACACCTCAACGAGCCGGGAAGAACAGACTGGGAAGGTTTTGATACGGCAACCCGTTCAGCCATCACCGGAGGTTTAACGATGCTGGTTGATATGCCGTTGAACTCATCGCCGGTAACAACTGATGCTGCCGCATTTGAAAAAAAACTGTCTGCTACGCAAAATCAATTACATGCTAACTGTGGTTTCTGGGGAGGAATAATTCCCGGTAATGAAAAAGAAATAGTGGGCCTGATCGAAAAAGGCGTGTTAGGATTTAAAACCTTCCTCGCACATTCCGGTATAGATGATTTTCCCAATTCAACGGAGGCCGATCTGCGCATCGCGATGCCGATCATTGCAAAATATGATCTTCCCTTGTTGGCACATTGCGAGCTGGTTGCCGGCAATGGGGAAAAGAAAATCGGCGATCCTCGTTCTTATCAAAAATATCTACGCTCAAGGCCGGCATCCTGGGAAGATAACGCCATTACGCTAATGATACGGCTAAGCGAAGAATATAACTGTCGGGTACACATCGTTCATTTATCATCTTCCGGTTCCATTAATCAAATTAAAAAAGCAAAAGCAAGAGGCGTAAAAATAACCGTGGAGACTGCACAGCATTATTTATATTTTAATGCTGAAACAATCGGTGACGGACAAACGCAATTTAAATGCGCTCCGCCCATCCGCAACAAAGCGAACAATGCGCTTCTCTGGGAAGCCCTGGCAGAAGGCACCATTGATTTCGTAGCCACCGATCATTCACCGGCTCCCCCTGCCTTAAAACATTTACAAAGTGGCGATTTCACAAAAGCCTGGGGAGGAATAGCTTCGCTTCAGTTTGCATTACCCGTTTTATGGACAATAGCAAGGAAACAAAATGTTTCGCTGAATTATATCGCTCAATGGCTCAGCGAAAAACCAGCTATTCTAACGGGTACGCATAATGGCAAAGGCAGGATTGCAAAAGGATATGATGCTGATTTAACAGTGTTCGACACTGAAAAAAAATTCCTGGTCACCGAAGAAATGATTCAACATAAACATAAGATCACTCCATACCTTGGCCAGGAATTATACGGCGTGGTTGAGCAAACATTTCTTGGTGGCGTAAAGGTATTCGATAAAGGCATATTCACCCGGCTTAACCAGGGAAAAATAATAATACGGTAGAATGATGGATAAGTATACAGAGAGAACGGAGAAAATACTGGCAAGGATCAACGAACTGGCTGGTTACAGCGAGGACAAGCATGCGCTCACGAGAACATTTGGTTCACCGGCTTTTGTTGAGGCTAGCGGCAAAGTTGTATCATGGATGAAGGAAGCAGGCTTGCAAACCAGCATTGATAACATCGGTAACATAAGAGGTCGCTTCATGGCTGACAGCCAGCCGTCGAAAACATTTATCATCGCATCTCATATCGATAGCGTGGTGAATGCAGGAAAATTTGATGGCCCGCTGGGAGTGGTCATGGGATTGGATCTCGTAGCAAATTTGATAACGCAGCAATCCTCGATTCCTTTCAACATTGAATTAATTGCCTTCAGTGATGAAGAGGGTGTGCGGTTTCACAGTACCTTTTTGGGAAGCAAAGTAATTGCCGGCACTTTTGAAAAAGACCTGCTACTGAAAAAAGACACATCGGGAATCTTCCTTCAGGAAGTGATACGGGCAATAGGCAGCAACCCAGACCGATTATCGGAAGACGCTATTCCCTCCTCAGAACTGCTGGGATATTTTGAAATTCATATCGAACAGGGACCCGTATTGTACGAAAAAAATATACCGGCAGCAATTGTCACGGGCATTGCCGGGCAAAGAAGAATAGAACTAATTTTTAAAGGTATCGCCGGTCATGCAGGAACAGTGCCTATGGATATGCGTAGCGATGCCTTATGTGCAGCCGCGGCTTGCATACTGGAAATAGAAAAGCTTGCTATGGCACAGAAAGACAAAGTAGTTGCAACGGTTGGCAAATTGGATATTCGCAATGCTGCCAGTAACGTAATCCCGGGAGATGTTGTATGCAGTCTTGACCTGCGAAGTGTGGACGAAACCATATTGGAAGCTGCTTCCAAAGATTTGCAAAAAATAGGTGAGGAGGTTTGCCGCAAACGATCTGTTGATTTTAAATGGAACCTCATCCAGGCAACGAAACCGGTTGCCTGCGATACGCGATTTAATTACCTGCTGCAGGAAGCCATCGAAGAAGCAGGGTATAAAACAATAAGACTGGTAAGTGGCGCAGGACACGATGCCGTGGCCATTGCAGGTATAGCACCGGTATGCATGTTGTTTGTAAGATGCTTCAAAGGCATCAGCCACAATCCATTGGAAGACGTTGAACCAGGCGATATTAAAGCATCCCTCAAAATAGCAGAAAAATTTATTCATAAACTCATCACGCAATATTAATCATTCATAAATGGAAATCTCAGCACTTACCAGGACGGTCGTAAAATCAAATCATGCGGTCATTAGCCCGGACGGTTATATTAACAGTAATGTACCTGGTTGGAAAAACTGTACCGTTAATGTCATCATCAATGAGCAGATGGGCGCCCATCTTTGCCAGACATTAATAACATTTAACAGGGGAGGGCACGTGATGGGCACCTGCGTTGATTCGCAGATATTTTTTTATGTGGTAAAGGGTAAATGCACGGCTATAGTAAACAATAAGGAAAAGGACCTGGTAGCTGGTCAATTTGTTTATGTGCCCACAGGACATGATTATAATTTTGAACTTCCGGAAGAAGGCACACAGTTACTCAGTTTCCATAAAAAATATATGCGGCTCGATCACTATGAAGTGCCCAATGTAATTTTCGGTGATGCGGCCAAGGTAGAAGGACCGGTGTATTTAGGAGACCCATCCCTACGTCTGCAGGTATTGCTGCCAGACGATCTTTCATTTGATATGGCCGTAAATATCTTCACGTACGACCCTGGCGGACACCTTCCTTTTGTTGAAACACATATTATGGAGCATGGCCTTATGTATCTGCAGGGACAGGGTATTTATATGCTGGACCAACAATGGTATCCTATTAAAAAAGGAGATTCCATCTGGATGGCACCGTATTGCGCACAGTGGTTCACGGCCATGGGAAAAGAACCTGCCGTGTATATTTATTATAAGAATATAAACCGGTTCCCGACGATAATCTGAACCAACACATATCATTATAAGAACGATAATCCATGTGGTTAAAAGAAATAAATAGTTTGAATAAAATTCAGTTAGCACAGGAGCTCAGCAAGTGTTGCGGTTCATCTAAATGGATTGATAAGATGTGTTTGTTATTCCCGGTTGAAGATGAAGCAACGCTGTTTAAACAAGCCGGTGAAACATGGTATGCCTGTGATGAAGACGACTGGATGGAAGCGTTTACCCACCATCCCAAAATTGGTGACATCGATTCTTTAAGAGAAAAATTTGCTAACACGGCTTATTTGGCCGCCGGCGAACAGTCTTTGGTAAAACAAACATCGCACCTGTTGTTGAAAGATCTGTTTTTAGCAAATAGCATCTACGAAAAAAAATTCGGTTATATCTTTATTGTATGTGCCACCGGGAAATCGGCAGAAGAAATGTTGCTAATGTTACAACAAAGACTCACCAATAAACCGGAAGATGAAATTAAGATTGCCATAGAAGAACAAAACAAAATAACCATTCTAAGACTTAAAAAATTACTAACCTCATGAGCCAGATTACATCGCATGTGCTTGATACCTCCAAAGGATCACCCGCATCAGGAATCATGGTTGTTTTGTATGAATGGAACAATAATGACTGGAGGGAAATAAACAGTAAAATCACCAGTAATGACGGACGGGTTACTGATTTGTTAAACGCTGACCTGATAGTAAAAACCGGCATATATAAATTAAAATTCAATACCAGGGAGTATTTCGAAAAGCTCTCGATACGTACATTCTATCCTTTTATAGAAATCGCTTTTGAAATTACTAATGAGGAACACCATCATGTTCCATTACTCTTAAATCCTTTCGGGTATAGTACTTACCGGGGTTCTTGAGTGCATAAATTATTTATATGAACTTATCCATTAGAGAAGATCTTAAGAAAAAGGTATTAAATGATCTTCAGGCAGCCAACCTGGTTTTCCAGCGAAAATATCCGGGCGACAAACCCGACAGGCAACCGGTGCATACCGTATACGGCGGAGCAAATCTTTTCGCGGCCGACACTTTTGTCAAAATGAGCGAAGTGGCTTTAAACAACCTGAAGACCTATGCGCCTGATTTTGTAACACTGGCCAGGATACTGAAATTGCAGGGCCATGAACATCTTCCGCACCTCGAAAAAGATATCGAACTGTTAACGCAGCGTTTGGATACCATGGATGAAACCGACAGAAAAAAAGAAACAGCCTGGTTATCGTATTCTGTTTATAATAAAATACTAAATAAGTTACAAACAGAAGCAGTGGAAGATTTCAGAATTGATTTTGAAGATGGATTCGGCAACAGGTCCGATGATGAAGAAGATGCCACCGCAGAAACCGCCGCTACAGAACTGGCGAAAGCCATGCAGGATAAAACCATTTCTCCGTTTATCGGTATCCGTATCAAACCATTTACGGAAGACATGGTTTACCGGGGGGTTCGCACCATGGACATTTTTCTTACAACGTTATTGGAAAAAACAAACGGGGTACTACCGGCAAACTTCGTGGTGATGTTACCGAAAGTAACCATCCCGGAACAAATGACAACCATGGTGCGATTGCTGGAGATCATGGAGAAAGAAAACAATCTCTCGCCGGGCAGCCTGAAAATGGAAACCATGGTGGAAGCCACGCAGATCATCATGGACGATGAGGGCCGTAATCCCCTAATGCGGATCATAAAAGCCAGCGAGGGCAGGTGTATCGCGGCACACTTCGGCACATACGATTATACAGCTTCCTGTGGCATCACGGCAAAGTACCAGACAATGGATCACCCTGTATGCGATTTCGCTCATCATGTTACTAAAGTAGCTTTGGGGGGCACAGGTATTTTTTTATCGGATGGCGCCACCAATGTAATGCCTATCGGCCCGCACAGAAGCGAAAATTTAAGGTATGAGCAAATGATGGAAAATCACAATTCTGTTCACCAGGCTTGGATTAAGGGATTTAATCATACCACACATTCGCTTATCAATGGTTTTTACCAGGGATGGGATTTGAACCCGGCACAGCTTCCGATGAGATATGCTGCTACATACAATTTCTTTTTAAGCAGTTATGATGATGCGGTGTTTCGATTAAAAACTTTTGTAGATCGCGCAGCCATTTCTACATTAACGGGAGATATTTTTGATGATGCGGCAACAGGGCAGGGGTTGCTCAACTTTTTTTTAAGAGCTATTAACTGTGGCGCTATTTCTGAAGAGGAAGCATTGGCGACTGGGTTGACAATGGAGGAGATTAAAAGCAGGTCTTTTTTCTTGATATTGAAAAACCGGCGGGCGCAGTTGTAATTAGTTGTACATACGTCGTTGCATCCACCCCCGTTCAGTAACGTGCTTCGCATCGTTTCCGAACGTCCCCTGCTTTTTCAAGGCTATGGTTAGGACTACATCTTTTTTCTTATTAAGTGAAAGTTACAATTCGTGTGATTGCTGTAACTTGGAAAAGAGACCTGTAAAGGCATAAAATATTAGTACAGGGTGAAGCCCTGTGAAGCGGTATGATGGGTGAAGCCAGGCCTGTAAGGGTGTAATACCTTAGCAGAGGACGAAGTTCTGTGACAAAAATTTACATTAAAACAAAAGCCGTATAGACAAAACATACGGTGATGACTGGCATATTACTAATTATAGATCGCCTCCTACGTGCGGGTTATGGGAGCACTTTTCTTTTTTCAAAGGCTT
>JBDSBP010000510.1:0-6578 GCA_039921525.1 Chitinophagaceae bacterium
GCTTGCAGAAGCGGAGGCGTATTTTATTGAAGTTAACCAACCTTTAGTTATAAAGCCGGTAGATTCTTCAGGAAGCAAAGGTGTTTACCTGGTGAAAACAGTAGCTGATTTACACTACGCCTTTAACGGTTCCCTGGCATTTTCAAGAGCAAAAAAGGTTATATTGGAACAATTCATTGAGCGGAAAGGGTACCAGATCGCAGGCGACGGATTTATAGCGAATGGTACACTGGTATTCAGGTGTTTTGCACAGGAACACTTCATGCATTCCGGCAACCCGTTTTCTCCGGTTGGTGAAAGTTACCCCCTGCAGTTATCGGAAGCGTTGCAGGAAAAGATACACCTCGAAATTGACCGGCTTGTTTCGCTGTTGCACCTGAAAGTGGGCGCATTAAATTTTGATATAATACTGAACCGCCAGGATGATGTTTACCTGATGGAGATAGGCCCGAGGGCAGGAGGGCACCTGATAACAGAGATAATCAGGTACAGCACAGGTGTTGACCTCGTAAAGTATGTAATCGCCAGCGCGCTGGGTGAAGACTGCAGCAGCCTGGCTATGTATACCCATGCCGACTGTTATGCATTTCACGCCCTCTACTCAATAACCGGCGGTCTTTTCAGGGGTATAACCATACACCCGTCGCTGCGTGATAATATTGTAGAGCAGAAGTTATTTGTGCAGGGCGGAGACCAGGTTCGGGCGTTTAAAGATTCAAGTGGTACGCTGGGCGGACTGATCTTGAAATTTGATACGCCGGAAGACATGCTTGAGAAGATGGAATCAATGCATGAGCTGGTGGAGGTGATTGTGGAAACTGGTCAGAAGCCATAGGTGGAGAAGCCGCCGTCGATGGCGAGGCATTGCCCGGTAATATACGACGAGGCCTGCATGCAGAGGAAGGCAACAGCCGCCGCTACCTCTTCCGGCTGGCCGATTCTGTGCATAGGGGTACGGGCAAGCACTTCCTGCAGATACTGTTCATTTTGCAGCACGCTACTTGCCAGCGGGGTTTTAATATACCATGGTGCAACAGCATTAACCCTGATCTTATCAACGGCCCATTCCGCGGCCAGGTTCCTGGAAAGCTGTATCAGCGCAGCTTTGGTTATTCCGTACACAGCGCCGCTGCGTATATGCGTTAATCCGGATACGGATGAAATGTTTACAACACTGCCATTTCCCGACGCTTTGAGAAACGGGTAGAAAAGCTGCGACAAATAAAACGCCGACGACAAATTGGTTGATATAATGCGGTTGTATTCCGATTCATCGTACATTATCATTTTCTTCCGGATATTCATACCTGCATTGTTAACCAGGATATCCAGCCCGTTCCAGGTTTCTTTAATCATACTATAACACAAAGCTCGGCCGGCAGCATTGCTTACGTCCGCAGCAATTGCTTTAACAGGTAAGCGTTGTTCCTTGAACTCTTGCAATACGCCGGTCACTTCCTCCTGGTTGCGTGCTACAAAAATTACATCTGCTCCGAGGTGTAAGAATTGTGCAACAATTGCCTTTCCGATACCTTTTGTGCCACCGGTAACAAAAGCCTTTTTGCCTTTAAGTTTCCAAATATCTGGGTTCATTTGTGAGAAATATTTTTTTGGTTTAGCGGATACTAAGGCAAATAACAAATAATTTATGGAATAAAGCAGGCATTATGCTTTACCACTTCCACAAACTGCTATACAGCTATAGTGCTAATCGCCATGTTACTCATTACTATTCTTATAACCTCAGCCACAGCTTTTACTTCTTCAAATGAGAGCGCATAATACATTGGCAGGCACAGTATCTGCTGTGATACCTCTTCCGAAACAGGGCAACTGGCGCCCTGAAGAAAGGGAAGTTCGTTTAGCGATGGATAAAAGTATCGCCTTGCCTCAATGCCTGCCGCGGCCAGTGCATCGCGTATGGAAAGCATTACTGTATGCGATGGGAACAGTACCGGGAAGTAAGCAAAATTGTGTAATGTATCTGGGGGAGGAGCCGGAAACTGAAGGTCGAGGCCTTTAAGCAGGGTATAGTATACCTCTGACAATTGCTTTTGTTTTTCAATAAAGTCGTTTACCCTGGGCAGGTTGCACAATCCCATGGCTGCATGGAATTCAGAATTTTTTCCGTTAGTGCCTGCAACAATGCATTCGGCGCCTATGGAGCCTACTGCGCCTGAAACCCCGAAAGTCCGCAGCAGGGCGCACGTTTCAGCAATCTGCTGGTTATTGGTTATGATCGCGCCTCCTTCTATGGTATGGTACACTTTTGTAGCATGAAAACTCACCGCAGTTACATCACCGCTGCTTAACACAGATTGCCCGTTGACTTTAACACCAAAGGCATGAGCGCCATCGTAAATGACCTTTAAATGATATCTGTCTGCTATGGCCTGTATTTTTTTAACCTGGCAGGGAAAGCCATATACGTGCGTTGCCAGTATAGCACAGGTATCACGAGTAATCGCAGCTTCAATTTTATCAGGATCGATGCAGAAATATTTTTTTTCTATATCTGCAAAAACAGGCTTACAGTTGCTCCACAACACAGCGTTAGCGGTAACTACATGAGAGAAAGCCGTAGTGATAATTTCTCCTTTCAGTTGCAATGAACGCAGGGCAATTTGCAAGGCGGCCGTTCCGCTTGAAACCAAAAGAACATGTGCTACACCCAGGAACTCCGTTAACCGGTGTTCAAGCTCTGTGACCAAAGGCCCGTTGTTGGTTATCCATGAACGGTTCCATATACCTTCGAGGTATTGGTTGAATTCTTCCAGTGGCGGCAGATAAGGCTTGGATATGGTGATCATCTATCGGGATTAAAAGATATCTTAAAATAAAAAGATTTGAAATGAATGACATGGTTTTTTAAAAGATATCAGATAGGAAGTTCCGGTGTAAGCAGCAAATACTTTGAAACTATTTAGTAACTAAACAGGAAATGTTAATGTAATATTATTGTGTTATCAGGAATAAATAAAACATTTTTTTGGGTACGTATAAAACCGGATGGCATGTAATTCAAATATAGGTTAGTTACATTAACACACATAAAACGATCGTTTATAAATCGTACCCAACGCTTGCAAATGCTGGCTGCTATAGTCGTTAACGAATGGTACCCCTACAATGCAAGCCCTACCCGGCCAAACACGTTTTTTAAGATGTTGTAATGCTGCTGATAATTGACCATACCTGCTGTTTGGGAGTAGGCTTTTTTCGCCAACGACAATTGCAGGTCACTATCATGTAATAAGCGTAAGATCTGCGCCTGGAGAGCCCTGGAGCTAAACGGTTCAAAAAGCAACCCGGTTTCCTGGTGTATCACCAGTTCGGGTATGCCCCCGATTGCAGCTGCAATAACAGGCGTTTTTAGCAACATAGCTTCGATAACCGTATACGGAAAGTTTTCATAATATTCCGAAGGGCAAACCAGGCATACCGCATTTTGCACGAGATCATAAAGCGGTTCTTTTGCTGTAAACCCAAGCATTGTTATATGGGAGAGTTGGTTGTCAGTTATAAACTTGTTGATAGTAGCCGCCTCAGGGCCGTCTCCGGCGATCAGCAATTGTACAGGTACGCCTTTCATGGCATTCAGCAGGGTGAGTATGCCTTTTGTTTTTGCCAGCCTTCCGGCATAAATGATATATGGCTGGCCTGCTTTTTTTTCCGGCATTGGGTTCATCTCACAACATAAATTCGATAATACCAGCTTGTCCGGATAAAAATTGAACGCACGAAATTTGTTGAGTAAAAATGCAGAAGGGCATAAAAAGTAATCAACATACTTGAACGCTTTTGTATATGTATGAACCGTGTTTTCCGCAGCTGCCAGTATACTTGCCAGTAACGACCCTTTTTTGCATCGCTGCAGGGCACAATGGTAAAAGTTGCCGCCTTTGCAATTTTCACATATTCTGCCACCTGAAACAAAAGTGCTTTCAGGGCAAATCAGGGTGTAATCGTGCAATGTCCAAAGTATCGGTATGTTATGCTCCTTCAATATGGGAAGTATGCTGGGGGTCAGATAATGATTGACATCATGGAGGTGGACTACATCTATCTTGCAGTGCAATAATAACTGCCGGAGTTTTATTTTAGCTTCCCGGGAATATATTGTTTTAGAAACAGCCCTGATACTATTGTTAAGACTTTTGTTTTTATTCAGCTCAGTGTAATTGATAGTATCTATAAAATACTGTTCATAGCCGTGTGCATCCACATTTTTTGGATGCTTCATGGAAAAAGGTATCACTTCATGTCCATACCTTTTATACAGTGACTGCAGGTTATCTATATAGGTCCATTCACCAGCCACCCTGTGCCAGATCCAGTTAACCATAAGAATTTTCAGTGGTGCGGGCATTGTTGTATTTTTATAACGGAAACAGGTGTGAGAACACGTTCCCGTAAGATACTTATGAAAGTACAAATTAAAAACCGTTCACTTTATAATAGTGTTAAGTTAGCCACAATTTGACGCTTTGGCTATCGGCCTTCAGCTATCGGCTATAAGGAGAAAACATATCTTAGATTGACCTGCCGAATGCTGATAGCCGATGGCTGATAGCCAATGAATGCGTTAACTTACACTTAACATAACACTGGTAATTAAAAGCCTGCTAAATGATAATTGTTCATTGCATGTATCAAATGGAAATCGGAGGGTGTGAAGTTCTTCTTGTTGATTTACTGAATGAATTATGTAAAAATAACGACATTAGCCTGATCATTCTAAATAACCAGACCGATAAAAACCTGATGTGCAGGTTAAGCAAAAAAATAAAAGTATACTGTTTAAAACGCAAACCGGGAAGCCGCAATCCTGTTTCTATTTTCAAACTTAATGTACTGCTCTCAAGGATACGTCCTGACATAGTACACTGTCATGTTTCCTCTATGATCAGGATTATCTTATCACGGCGTTTTAAAGTGATCCTTACCATACATGATGTGAATATCCATTTGTCGTTCATGCATAAATACGATTATCTGGTAGCCGTGTCTGATGCCGTTTATCTCGATATAAGGTCAAGATGCCGGTATCCAATTGGTACAGTAAATAACGGAGTGCCAGATAGCCTGTTTAAAAAAAGGAATGAATATTTTTTAGGCGAAAATGAAAGCCTGAAACTGATTCAGGTCAGCAGGCTGGTGCACAAAAAAAAAGGCCAGGACATTTTATTGAAGGCATTATATACACTCGTTTATGAGTATAAGATGCCTGCTATTTCTCTGGAATTCGCAGGAGCTGGTGAGTCGATGCAATATCTTAAAGATCTTACCTCAACATTAAAGCTGGAGGATCATGTAAGTTTTCCTGGAGAGAGAAGCAGGGATTGGTTATACAACCATCTTTCAGAGTACCATGCACTCCTCCAACCGTCGAGATATGAAGGCTTCGGGCTAACGATCGTAGAAGGGCTGAAAGCCGGGCTGCCGGTTGTGGCCTCAAAAATAGATGGGCCTGCACAGATACTTGCCGGACGGGCTACAGGTTTTTTATTTGAAGTCGGCAGTAGTGCCGGTTGTGCAAGGCAGATCAAACATCTTTTTAATTTGTACAAAAACGGTAAGCTTACTGATATGATGAAAATAGCTACGCTTCAGGAAAAGCCTTATTATTCAATGACCGCTTGCAGCGATGGGTACGTAGAAGTGTATAAAAAAGTTATAAATAATTCATCAGCGCTTCATACCTGAAACCCCTATTCAGGTGCAAGCACATTTTTCTTCTGGATCGGAGAGTAGTACTGTATGGCCATCCAAAATTCTTACCACCAAGTATTCTAAAAAATTCTTCTGGAGGCAGGACGGCGCTTTGCCAGGGAGTGAATTTATCAGGCCACCACAAATGCAGGTTATCCCTGCCATGCATATCAACGTATAATGGTTGTCTTCATTATTCTAGTCCATAGCCACCATACTTCTTATACCGGTGGCAAACTCTATCAGGTCTTTTGCGTTAAACCACTTTTGTTTGCATCAAATTCCCAAATGCCTGCATGACCTTCCAGTTCCGGGCAAGGATCCAAACCAGCAATCCCCGGAGTACGACCAGGCTTTATTACGAGATCCTGGCATGTATTGGATGGTTCACCAGATGGGCACAAACATAGGACCTTTATTATCGAAAGACACAGAGCTGGTAATATGCCCCTGTGCACCATGTTTATGATCATCGGTAAATACTAATACTATTTTACTCTCAGGAATTAATTTTCCCTGTCTTAATTTATTACGATAGATCACGAGATATGATCTAAAGTATAAATATCCATTATGTATCCGCATAGCATTGGCCAGGCTACCGTCATTTTTATAATCACCAAATCTTGCGACGGAGCCTCCTTTTCCATCATTATTAATATCTCTTGGAACAACGAAGTGCAACTATGTAAGGCGAATGAAGCTCACTTCCCTTGTTAAGCCCGATTCAAAAAGATATACATAGTTATTGTTTCCATGGCTGTGCTGCAATCCCATTTAAATCCCAAACAATTTTACCTGCACGTATAGTAAGCTCTGCTTCCAATTTACGATTGCCTTCGAGCCTTTTACCAGCAGCATCTATA
>JBDSBP010000511.1:0-2736 GCA_039921525.1 Chitinophagaceae bacterium
ATAAGTACGATGTATGTAGATGCGGTGGCCAAAGGCAGGATCGATCTGTCGCAGGTAGCCAGTTATGCAAAATTAGAGAAAGGTACCACTATTGCCGGCGTGTTGAATGCCGACGTGAGTGTCAAGGGGAATGTAAAAGATTTAGAAAAACAGCAGTATCAAAATTTTTATGCTGCCGGTACTATTGGCCTAAATTATTTTAATTATACCTCCACCGATTATCCAACCGGCATAAAAATAGATAAAGTGAACACCCGGTTTACTCCAACAAGAGTTGAGGTTTCTAACCTGGAAGGTCAATACCTAAAATCCAACTTTACCGGCAGCGGCCAAATCAACAACCTCCTGAATTACGTGTTCAGCGGAAAACCCTTGAGCGCTAATTTTACCTTAAATGCTGATAAAATTAACCTCAATGACTGGATGGGTGTATCTGCCGATACGACCGCCGCAACCCCTGCTGCTGCGCCTTTTGTAGTGCCCGGCAACCTGGATATTGTTTTAAATACAAAGGTGGATCAATTGGATTATGATAAAATTGCCATCAAGAATTTAACAGGATCGCTGCAGGTGCAGGATGAAAAGGTAAAGTTGCATAACATCCGCGGCGATGCACTGGATGGGTCAATCACCATCAACGGCTCTTACAGTACCAAAGAAAATAAAGAAAAGCCAGCCATAGCCATGAGTTATGAGGTGGATAAAGTAGATATTCAAAAAACATTTTATGCTTTTAACACCGTACAGAAGTTGATGCCAATCGGAAAGTTTTTAGGAGGAAAATTAACATCGGTCTTATCGGCAAATGGAAAACTGGGTGACGATATGAGCATAGATATGAGTACGCTTTCGGGAAATGGAAATTTACTTTTAATAGAAGGCTTTTTAAGCAAGTTTGGCCCACTCGATAAAATTGCTTCTACCTTAAACGTAACGCAACTGCAACAGATTTCTTTGAAAGATGTAAAAACGTATTTTGAATTTTCCAACGGAAAAATGTTGGTAAAACCATTTACCGTAAAAATAAAAGATATTGAAATGGAGATCGGCGGTTTGCAGGGTTTTGATGAAAGTTTGGATTACACTATCAACTTAAAACTACCCAGGGCATTGATAGGCGCGCAGGGAAACCAGTTGGTGAATAACCTGGCATCGGCAGTAAATGCTAAAGGCATTCCGCTTAATGTGGGAGAAACAGTGAATCTTAAATTGGAAATGGGCGGAACTATAAAAAGTCCTTCTATTAAAGTTGATTTAAAACAAAGCGGCGAATCTCTCGCTGCACAGATGCAGCAGCAGGTAAAAGAATTTGCACAGGCTAAAATTGACAGCGCTACAATAGTCGCAAAAGACACACTCAACGCCATCAAAAAGCAATTGGGCGATGCGGCCAAAGAAGAGTTGAGAAAAAATTTGTTTGGCACAAAAGATACAAATGCTCTTGCAGACAGTGCAACAACTCCAAAAAACCCTACACGGAAAGCAAAAGAATCCGTTAAAGGATTGCTTAATAATATTTTAAAGAAGAAGACGAACGATAGTGTTCAACAAAAATAAAATTATAGTATTTCCGGTGTGCCGATAAGGAGCCATAACAGGAAAAAGGGCTGGTAATTTATGGAACTCTCCCGGAAGCTATTGCGAGGGTAATCATTCTCATTTTATTATTTCAGCCAAAGACAATAATGTTAGCGATGTGTTGGTAAATTTTAAGAATCTTCCATTAGCTACGCTGCAAGAAATAATACACCGGCGTTCATGCTGATTAATTTTTTGCTTCATATGATCCCAGGGTATCAAATTTTTAATGACAGTGAAGCTGTACCTTATCTGTTTAACTTTGATTCAAACAACTCTTATTCATTATCAATTAACGACAACATGGACAAACAGCTTTTTGAATCGGTTGATCAATATATCAGCCAGCTTTTTCATGATGAAGATGAATGCCTCAAGGCAGCAGAACAATCTATTATTGAATCAGGTATTCCACAAATAAGTATATCATCAAACCAGGGAAAATTTCTGCATATACTCGCCAAACTATGTAATGCAAAGAAGATCTTGGAAATAGGTACGCTTGGGGGATACAGTACGATCTGGATGGCAAGAGCATTACCGGAAACCGGAAAACTGGTGACCCTTGAAATAGAAAAGAAACATGCGGACGTAGCGCAGCAAAATTTTGACAGATGTGGTCTTGCAACAAAAATTGAAATCCGTTTGGGCAAAGCCATTGAGATATTGCCTCAATTAGGAAAAGAAGGAGCCGGGCCTTTTGATATGATTTTTATTGATGCGGATAAACCTCCATACACAGAATATTTTCAATGGGCTTTAAAGTTGTCTCGACCCGGTACATTGATCATAGCTGATAATGTAATCAGGGAAGGGAAAGTGCTGCTGGAGAAAAGTCCCGATGAAATGGTGACCGGCGTAAAACGTTTTAATGAATTTTTATCCAAGTGCCCGGATGTGGTAGCTACAATTTTTCAGACTGTGGGTTCCAAAGAGCATGATGGCATGGCGATAGCGACGGTAAAGTAATAATCCCGATCGCCGTCAGGAAAGGATAACAAACATCCCTGCATTCATGAAGCATAGTGTACACGCATCAACATAGATTAATTATCTTCATTGCATCCCGAAGATTTTTTTAAATCTCTAATCATGTAATTTATTTTAAAACATGATTATTTTGAAACCGGATGTTAATGATAAAATATTTTAGACGTA
>JBDSBP010000512.1:0-10456 GCA_039921525.1 Chitinophagaceae bacterium
GATAATACCGCTCGGGGTGATGTAAATTTGAATATGCCGACTACCTTAACCGATCACAAAAAGCTGGTTTGACTTGTCAAAGTAGAATTAATGGTTAATGGTTAATGATAAATTATCCAGGGCTGAAAGTCACTTACTTCATACCTCATACCTTTTTAAGCAGTACGCTAGCGTAAGCCGAGAGGCCTTCTTTTCTGCCTACAAAACCCATTTTTTCAGCAGTGGTCGCTTTTATGGATACATCTTCCAATAAAATTTCGAGGATTTCAGCAATATTTTTTCTCATTGCCAGACTGTAGTCTTTTATTTTGGGCGTTTCCAGGCAAATGGTAGCGTCTACATTTACTACCGCAAAATTTTTTTCCTTCACCAGGGCAAAGCTCCTTCGCAATAGAATTTTACTATCGATACCCTTAAATTCATCAGACGTGTCGGGAAAGTGCATTCCGATATCTCCCAGGGCCAAAGCGCCAAGCAGGCCATCACAAATAGCGTGTAGTAAAACATCTGCGTCACTATGGCCCAGGCTTCCCTTGGTATGCGGTATTTTAACCCCACCCAACCAGAGATCCCTGCCTTCTGCCAACTGGTGAAAATCTATTCCATACCCTATCCTGTAAGACATGTTTGATGAGCTGATTGAAAATTAAAGGTAATGGAAATCAGGAGGGTTCAATGTGTACTAATAGAATAATACGCCCGTAAAGCGGTGAGAACGGGTCGGTCCTGTCCCTAAGGCCATGATAAAATTATTTCGAAGTTTCGTCACTATTGAAATCAAACACCAATCCGAAACGAAGGGTATTAGATAAAGGATTTTGGTTGATGCCGCTACCGGACGGAATAATGTAAGAGAAATTCAATCCGAATACATTGTATTTAAGTCCAAAACCGAGGGTAAAATATTTTCTGTTCCCTTTATACTTGTCTTCATAAAAATAACCCGCACGAAGAGCGAACTGATCATTATACCAGTACTCGGCACCAGCAGAGATCTGAAATTCTTTTAATTCTTCGCTAAATCCGCCCGGCGCATCACCAAAAGAACTCATCCAGCTGCTTATAACCGTTCTATCGCGATATTTCGCAAGGCTGGTTGTGTTATTCGCCGAGGCCGCACTGTCACCTGTATTATCGAACAACGGTGGTGTGGGAACAAGTAATTTGTGGATGTCCAATGCGAAGGTCAATTTATTATTTTCGTCGTACACTTTTGTGTAGGCAGCGCCCAATCCCAGGTCTGCAGGAATATAGTCTTTCTGTTTGGCATCCGAAGTGTAGCCGATCTTGGTACCCAAATTAGACAAAACTCCTCCAAAACTCCAGCCATTTCCACTTTCGTTGGCATTAGTATAATACATGCTGAAATCCGCAGCTACCGAACTACCCGCTTTATAAGTAGTTCCTGAACCGTTAGGATCACCTTTGGCAAGGCTCGAATTAATATATCTTAAAGCAAGGCCTATTGACAACTTTTCGGAGAGCTTGCGGGTGTATCCTCCATCAATGGAAAATTCACGCGGCCGGTAAAGATAAAGGTCCTCCCCCCTGTCGTTGGTGAACTGTATATTCCCCAGGCTGAAATAACGCAGTGAACCGGAAATAGCCTGTGATTCATTTAATTTATAATAGCCCGCCATAGACGCGAGGTACACATCGCTGAGGCCTAATTTTTTTAACCAGGGCGTATAGGTCAGGCTAAGACCCCCTTCGTTGATATTAAAAGGAGTTTTTGCAAGGTTCCAAAAGCTGGAGTTAGCATCGGGAAGGGTAGCTATCGCCGTTTCTCCCATTCCACCGGCACGCGCATCAGGTGAAATACGTAAAAATGGAACTGCCGTAGTTACTACATTGTAAGGATTTTTTACATTAAGGGTTTGAGCTTTTACTGTTGTTACAACTGTTAGTAGCAATAAAACCACAAAGGGTTTAAAGGTCATTAGTCTCATCTGTATAAGTTTTGTCTTTAAGGGGTCATCACCAGGAAAATGGTCCAAATTTTTGAAGTAAACCCTGATTAGCATCAATAATGCCAAAAATTGCATGCAATCCGATTGATTCATAAAGATATCATATTCTATAAATAATCACCAAGCACTTAACGCAGGGTAAAGATAATTCAGGCTATCGTATCAACATTTTACCTGATTTTTCAGCAATATAACCATTGATACTGGAAACCCTGAGCCTGTAAATGTAAATTCCATTTAAGATATGACCGCTAGAATCATTATTATTATCCCATTCAATGTCACATGAACGATTTCCTCCTGTATTTATTGTACGTTTAATAGATTTTAAAAGCTTGCCGGATACCGTATAAATTTGCACTAAAACACCCACATTTTGTGCATCCAAATCGTGCTCAAAACGGAAAGTAGTTTTCGTATGGAAAGGATTAGGAAAATTGAAAACTCTAAAAAGAGAAAAGGCTGGTTGCTTTACTACCTTACAGTTGATAGTGACTTCAGTGGAATTATTAACCGCATCCCAGGCTTTTATTTTAACTGTATGAAAACCTTCTTCTAAAGTGGGTATAGGAAAACGAATAGTTCCAGCCTGCGAACTATTTAAAACAGGTTCAAAAAAATCATTTAGTTTAAATGTCTTTTTGGGATCAGCGTCTACAACCGCGGTAATATCATGACCGATACCCGTACCCAGGATATTTATACCGGAAGTATCGCTGAGTTTTAACAATAAGACAGGATTTTGACCCGTAATGCTGCCATTCATAAATTTTTCATCATTGAGGAATGCATTTATTTCCGGGCCCTGCTTATCGGCAGCAACACCTTCCGAGCCACCAATCACAAAATTGGAAAAACTGCCGTTTGCATCCAATTGCCCATTTTCGGCATAGTAGCTGATTTTACCAAAGCCAAACTGGTAATTAATGTCCTGGGGAACGAGAAAACTAAAAGAAAAATTACCATTTTTCACTGTTGTATTTCCTTTGAACACAATATTTTCCTGCACATCGAATTTTTCTTTCACGCTTTCGGGGTCATTGCCCAATGTAGTGGTTTTCTGAACTTTGTCATAAACGGATGAATAAACGGTGCCGTTAAAATCTGTGAGCGTGTTACCATTAATATCTGTTACTGATCCGCTGACAGCATATTGTTTCAAAGCCTTTAAAGTATCGGGCCTGGCCGAAACAGCCACTGCGTTTATGGTGTTGGTTTTTACCCTGTATTTGGGAAAAGCTATTGTTAAAGCGGGATCGCCGAGTAAAGTAAATTTGAGGTTATTGATAACATCACCCCCCGACTGATACGTATTGTTCTTTGCTATTTTTATAGCGTCTCCCAAGCTTAAATAGCTGCCATCGACATGTTGCTGCAGCAATACCTGCATATAGTTGCGATTCATAATACGATTGCTAAAGGCAAACACCAACCTGGTGGTTGTCATTAAGGCAATAGCTCCTGTTTTGGGTCTCAATAAAATATTTTCGCCTAAAGAATTGATGGTGTAATTATCATAAGGGGCAAAATCACAGGTTGCTGTAATAAACAAAGGTAATTTATTGGTATTATTCCATGAGTTTACAACATCCTGATCAAGTATAACCTCTTCCGCTAACCTTCTGAAGCCTCCGTGCCCGTTATAATTCCAGATGAGAGTGCCGTTTTGAATTTGGTTATTAATTACCTGGTTCACTGCGGGATACCGGCTACCAGATGAATTACTTTCCTGTTGGTAGGCATCCAGGTATATTTTATGCTCCATAAAATCCGGATTTGACGCCATAGCCGTGGTTGTAATAATTTCGGCATCATCAAAATGCAGGTTATAATCTTCATCGTCGGCAATAAAACTTAGTTGATTTCGCCATGGACCCAGGCTTTCCGGGCTGGAATAATTCAGGAGTTTATCTACGTAAGACCTGGCTTCCTCTACCGTTTTGGCTGGTATTCTTCCTATTCCGATATCTAACAAGTTAATGATGGAATTGCTGTTTATATCTTCGTTATCATCTAAAAAACCAAAATAATCATCGGAAGTATAAGTTGCCAGGGGATCCAGTGAACGGCGGCTTTCAAAAGCCGGGACAAAATTGGTATTATCCGGTGATTTGCCTTTGTAGTCAAAGGAGGCATCTCCGAACAACAAAAGATATTTGGGTCGCCAGGCCGGGCTCGTTGCCTTATCATTATACATTTTTACAAAATCACGGATTGCTGTCGGGTCAGGCGAACCGGAAGCAAATTCGTTAAACACCTGTTGGGCATTCACTACCATCACGTTCAAATGATCTTTCTGCATGTGAAAATCTGCCAGCCTCCGCGCTTCCTGCATGATGGCTGGATAGGTTATAATCAAAAAATCAGCTGCGGGTGAACCATGCAGATCCTGGTTATCTACTTTTCCTGCAGCAACGGGCGTTAAAAAGCCGGCGGAATTAAAGGTTATATATTCATGCAAGCTGCTGCAATCATTTACAAATTTCAATACATTCCCTTCTGTAGCTGTTTTCATTTGATAAACGGAAAGAGGATCTGTAATATCCCAAACCAGTGTTCCGGTACTGGCAGTTTGTACATTAAATTCGCCTGTGTTTCCATTTCCCACACTGTTCCAATCTCTAAACAACAACTGGTCGGTTCCTGCCAGATTGAGCGTTTTTCTCGTGAAAATTTCAAACCAATCTAGCCAACCCTGTGCTCCCAGGCTTTCCGATTCATATTTATAGGCAACCGTTAGCGTAGTTGAAGGAGTAAAAGTTCCGGCGATCTCCGAGTTTATAGCGAATACGTCCTGGTTACCGGCGGCTGCCGCTCCTACATTATGTTGAATCACCTGGGTATTATTAATGTTCACCAGGAAACGACTGTCTTTATTTACGGAACGGGCTATGCAATTTGATATGATGGTGCCCGGCTCCGAATTTAACGAGCTCACTTGTGGAACCGTAAAGCTGCGCGTAACGGACCTACCCGGACTATTGGCAAATTCTTCCCCAAACCAGTCTTTACCACTGCTTAAAAAATTAATGGTATCAAGTTCATGAAAATATCGTTCGTTATATGAAGTGATTTTGGCAGTTACCTGTGAATTACTCGTTACTGTAGTGATCCTTTTGCCTGTTCCGCCAATGCTGATAAAATAAAACGACTGGTTGCTGTAAAGATTTTTCTGATGTTTAAAACGGTGGTTGGTTGAATCCTTCGACCAGCCGTCCGGGCCGGCTGCGTAAAATAGAAAATAATCGGCGGCATTGAAAACACCATCTCCACCATCGTACATTTGAATGGCATTTTCCTCCAAGTCATCGGCAACTATAGCAGCACAATTTTCAGGAAGCATTTGTCCTCCATTTCCGAAGAGCCGGATAGAAGCCGAGGGGATGTTAACTGTATTTATTCCCAGGGAGTTAAGTAAAGACACCTCTACTTTATATACTCCCTGATTTTTTACGGCAATCTTGAACCAGCTTCCCGAAGCGAGTACGGAGGAAGGCTGGTATTTTCTCTGGCTAAAAGCAGAAAGGGTAACCAATAAACAGGAGAATATAAACCGTAATCGCAGCATACACAGAGTTCCGTTCAAAAATAGATTAAGTGTGCTGATTGCCAATAGAAAATAAAAAGTTAAAATAAGGGCTGGATGGAATCAACTATCAGATATCAGCGTTTCCCGGGTCAGGTTTGGCAATGATTAAGACTTTGTAAGCTAAAATATATACATGAAAGTACCTACCTTCGTTAACAATTGTTTATAAAACGGGTTATACAATATTTGAATTCATTTCTCGTTATGTTATTCTAAAAACCGGCTCAAATGGTATGTAAAATGAACTGGAAAATTATTTTATTAGTAGCAGTCTGTGCTACAACTATAACATCCTGTAAATTATTTAGTAAAAAGAAACAGCAGTCTGCTGCAACAGGATGGAATTATAATGACAAGGATCAGGGTGGGTACCAGGTGGCCCGCGAAAAAGAACAACGCACAGGCCCCGGATTGGTATTTGTTCAGGGTGGAACATTTACTATGGGCGCCACGCAGGAAGATGTAATGTCTGACTGGAATAATATTCCTCGTCGTGTTACGGTTAATTCTTTTTATATTGACAAATCTGAAGTGGCAAATATTCATTACCGTGAATATATGTATTGGATTAATACAGTATTTGATGGAGATGAGTACCAGGGTCTTCGTGATGCTGCACTACCCGATACCCTTGTATGGAGAAGCGAATTAGCTGACAACGAACCGTTGGTAGAATATTATTTCCGGCATCCGTCTTATAATTATTACCCCGTAGTGGGCGTTACCTGGAAACAGGCTAATGATTTTTGTATCTGGAGAACAGACCGTGTAAATGAACTGGAACTTATCAAAAAGGGGATGATCAATGATAAAACGTTAAAGAATATCACTGGGCTGGGAGCTGAACACTTCGAGACCAAGAGTTACCTGTTGGGAGAATATTCGCCAACACCCGGTAAATTATCCCGTTCCAAAAACAATCCATTAAAGAACCCAAACGGTACACCCCGGTCGCAGGTTACTTTTGAGGATGGAATATTGTTTCCGAACTATCGTCTGCCTACTGAGGCAGAGTGGGAATATGCTGCGTTGGGTTATGTGAGTCAAAATCCGCAGCCAAGCAAAAAAGAAGGTTCACGTGGTGAAGAACTTATTGTTAATAAGCAGGTGTACGCATGGGGACAAAATGTAAATGGTTTACGTGACTCCCGGCGTGGAAGCTGGCAGGGAACTTTCCTGGCCAACTTTAAACGCGGTGCGGGTGATAATATGGGAGTTTCAGGTGGTTTGAATGATAGAGCTGTTTATACCTCGCCTATTGGTACATTTTTTCCTAACGGATTTGGTTTGTATAATATGTCGGGCAATGTAAATGAGTGGGTTGGAGATGTTTACCGTCCTTTATCTCCCGTGGATGTTGATGATGTGGCCCCTTTCCGCGGTAATAAATTTACGGCAGTTGATCGTAGCACCGGTAAACCGGAATTAGACAGTTTGGGTAGAATTAAAATGAGAGATGTTACCGATGAAGAAAGCAAAAATCGTAGAAACTATCAAAAGGGTAATGTGATTAACTACCTGGATGGTGACTCATCTTTGCAAGGTGTTAGTTATGGATATGGTGTAACTACGTTAATCAGTGATCATTCAAGGGTTATCAAAGGTGGAAGCTGGAATGACAGGGCTTATTGGCTCAGTCCGGGTACACGTCGTTTCATGGAAGAAAATGTATCCAGCAGTACAGTAGGATTCCGTTGTGCTATGCCACGCGTGGGCAGCCCTGAAGGAAATGGTAGAAAGACTGGTATTAACTACAAGGCCAGGAGGCAAAATTCGAGAAAACAATAGATTTTATATTATTATAAAAAAGCAAAAGCCATCCTTCGGGATGGCTTTTGCTTTTTTATTGTACTTCTGTGGTGGAGAGCAGGCAACCAAAAATGCGTAAAAGTGTTCGCGCGCTATCTTCCCCTCCTTTTTTAAGGAGGGAACATTCTGGAACGATGCGAAGCACGTGACTAAACGGGGGTGGTTGTTGCAGGGTGTTACTGAATACACTGCTAGTCTAGGGCATGAACAGCATTGTTCGCTACAGGACTCGCAACCGCCCAGGTGGCCAGTCACCTCTTCAGCGTTGCTACAAAATTTATTCGGGAAATCCCTTCTCCCTGGTATATTTTTGAAAAATGAATATTGAAAAATTGTATGAATTGTTCTTAATGAATCCTTCCGTTACTACGGATACGCGTAAAATAAAACCAGGGGATCTTTTCTTTGCATTAAAAGGTCCCACGTTTAATGGCAACGCTTTTGCCCACAAAGCAATCAATGATGGTGCAGAGTTTGCAATAATAGACGAGCCTGAGTATACTTTACCTCAAAAAACCGTCCTTGTTGCGGATGTGCTAACGACTCTCCAGGAACTGGCCAGGTTTCATCGTTTAACTTTCAACATACCCTTTATAGCAATCACGGGAAGCAATGGAAAAACAACTACGAAAGAATTGGTTCATACCGTGCTTTCAAGCCGGTTTAAGACGTTTACCACCGAAGGCAACATGAATAACCAGATCGGCATTCCATTAACATTGCTTCGTGTTAAAAAAGATGCGGAAATGGCGGTAATTGAAATGGGCGCCAATCACCAGGGCGAAATTGAAAGTTATTGCCGGTATACAATTCCAACACATGGTATTATCACCAATGCGGGAAAAGCACATCTCGAGGGCTTCGGAGGTATCGAGGGGGTAAAAAAAGGGAAAGGGGAATTATTTAATTTCATATGCGGGCATAAAGGAACCGCCTTTGTAATGTGGGATTATGATTACCTGAGGGAGATGAGTACGGGCATTGCCGAGGTTATAAAATACGGCCGTATAGATGGCGATATTGTTGGAGATATTAAGCAAAGCGATCCATACCTGGAAGTTTCTATCAGTAAAGGCGCCGATCTTACAAGTATTCAGACACAATTAGTGGGCGATTATAATTTACCAAATGTTTTGGCGGCCGTAACTGTTGGAAAATACTTTAAGGTAGCTGACCGTTTCATTAAAAACGCGATCGAAGCTTATGCACCCTCCAACAGCCGGTCGCAGATGATAGAAAAAGATTCAAACAAAATCATCCTTGATGCCTATAATGCTAATCCCAGCAGTATGAAGTCCGCTCTGGAAAATTTCGCAAAGCTACAGGGGACTGACAAAATACTTATATTAGGTGCAATGGCTGAGTTAGGTCATGAAAGCCTGGAGGAGCACAAATCCATTATTCAACTCATTGATAAATATCCCTGGAAATATGTTGTGCTGGTGGGGGGTGATTTCCTGAAGACTCCTCATCCGTATATGTCATTCACCAATTCGGGGGAAGCTGCGAAATGGTACAGTCAGCAACACTTTACCAACAGCCAGTTGCTTATTAAAGGATCAAGGAGTATGCAAATGGAGAGGATATTGCAGTAGATCGAGGATGAAGTATGAGCTATGAGGTATGAGGTAAATCCTTCTGCCTTTGTCATTCCGTAGATATCAGAATCTTAGTTTCTTGCAATTGATCTAGCTTTACATCAAAAGGATGAATAATGTCTAGTAAAGTTAAAAATCCGGGTTATTTGTTAGGTGTGTTATTTAACAAGTGTCCTCGCTGCCGGGAAGGGAAATTATATACTTTTCCCAATCCTTATAAATTGCGCACTATTACCAGGATGAATGATAAATGCCCGGTGTGCGGACAACCAACAGAAATTGAAGTGGGATTTTACTATGGTACCAGTTATGTAAGTTACTTTTTAGCGGTGGTATTTTGTGGCTTCTCTTTTGTTGCCTGGTGGCTGATCATAGGTTTTTCGTTTGAGGATTCCCGTTTTTTCTGGTGGCTTGGTGTTAATGGAGTTTTATTGGTATTGATTCAACCGATTTTAATGCGAATGTCAAGAACCTTATGGCTTTCCTGGTTTGTAAGATATGATCCTGATTGGAAAGAACATGATATCAATAAAGAAACAATCGAAAGAATTGTTCCGGAACAGATGGGAAACTGGTGATTCTATTCAATGTTATAATAATAATTTCTGTCTTTTACTTTACGACATCTTATTAAATGAATTTAACTCAACGTGTAAAAGCTACTATAAATTTTAAATTCAGCTTTTTAAAACGTTCTTTTGGCAGTGAGAGCTTTAGGCTACTGGATGTTGGTGCCGGTAATCATTCCGCCTCGCGCATTCATGCCATTTTCCCCGCTTGCGAGTATTACGGTTTAGATATGGACACGACTTATAATAATAACGAGGAAGACTTTAGTGTGATGAAAGATTTTTATGAGCTGGACCTGACCAAACTCGACTATTCAATAATTCCCGATCATTTCTTTGATGGTATATGTATGGCACATGTGATTGAACATTTGCATAATGGTGATGAGGTTGTTAATAAATTATTGGAAAAATTAAAACGGGGTGGTTATTTCTATATTGAATACCCTGGAATAAAAAGTACCAAGCTACCTTCTATGCATGGCTCCCTGAATTTTTATGATGATGCTTCGCATGTGCGCATTTATTCTGTAAGGGAACTGGCAAAAGTCTTTGAAGAAAACAATTGTACTGTTTTGAAAAGTGGCATACGCCGTAACCTGTTTTATATTATTGGGATGCCTGTTAAAATTATTACCTCTATCCTTACCAGGAAAAAACTACAGGGTAATATATTCTGGGACTTGTTGGGTTTTGCAGAGTTTCTTTATGTGAGAAAGAATAAATAATTAAAAAGAGGGTTCGACCAGTGAGGTCTCGAAGACCTTCCAGATCTTGAATGAGGTACCTACCTGTATTTCCGACCTTTGGGGTGAGAGGTGTGAGGTATGAGTCTTCGATCAGAGGCGCCGATATCACCCGTGTAAATAACATTTTTGATGCGCGGCGTTTGTAGGGGCAGGGCTTGCCCCCGCCCTGTTA
>JBDSBP010000513.1:0-27610 GCA_039921525.1 Chitinophagaceae bacterium
CCGTAAAAATGAAATTCGTCACAGTTATACGCTCGATGAATATGGTTTGAAAACTGACCAGGTTTTAACATCCTTTAAGCCTTACCTGGATTTTGTAAAAACCCGGGGGATAAAGATAGCAAAGGAGATTGTTTTGGGATAATAGATTTTGTGATTGATGTAACCTTAGAGTGATTTTAAATATTCTGTCAAGTCCTTCTTTTCCGAAGCTGAAAGATTTAACGACATGTGATTATCGTAATGATTAACAACATCGCCAAGGGTAGCAAATTTGCCATCATGATAAAAACCTCCCTTAGCCCTGGTAAATAATCCTCCCAATGGAGTAGTCCTGTACTTCCCTGTGGGAGAGCGTTTAGCTTCAAAGTCATCTATACCGATTTCATCTGCTGTATGTAGGATATTATCAGCCAGCAAAGGGCTGGCATGGCAGGTAGCACATTTTGCTTTTGTTAAAAAAACGGCTTTCCCTCTTCCCGCTGCAGCCACATCAAAACTACCTGCCGCTGGCCTGGGCGCCGCGATCGAATGTTGATAAGCTTTTAAAGCGGGCAATTTTGAAGTAATTAAATCAGGTGAATTTGTTACATTCCAAAAACTATTCTCCACAGCAATTGGATATTTGACTGGATCATTAAGGCGGGTATCATGAAACGTCCCTTTACCATGCATTTCAAGATTTCCAACAAATGAATTCCAATAGCTGATATCTCCAAAACCGGTGTAAGTTGTAAGGTCTATTCCCTTGAGTCCAAATGCGGCGGGTATAAGATTAGCAGCGATTTTTCCATCAGGTCTTAATGCTTTCCCATCCAGGAAAAGCTGGGCCGCAAATTTACCTGGTCCCCACATTCCCAAAACTGTTCTTAATGTTGCTTCATCAACATGTAGCATATTCGCTATTGGTTGTGCATTATCTGTAAGAGAAATAATTGAACCTACATTCAAATCCCTGTTCGGCCATCCGTCAAGCCGTTTACCAATTCCTGGAGCAAAAGAATTATCAACAGTAGAGTGACAGGATGCACAGGTAATACCAATAGAACTTAACCCTCCCTCTGGATCAAAATTTCCTTTTACGCCAACTACTGCATTTAATTTTAATAATGCAAGTGTAGTTGCGGGATCATCCAGGCTTACAGCGCCTGATTGTATCCCTGCTACTACATTTGCCGGTAATGCTGTGGCATCTACTTTTAAACCCACTGCCAGTGCAGTTCGGGGGCTAACCCCATGTCCAAAACCACCATTGGCTGAACCTGCTATGGCTTTATTAATATGAAGGGTTCCACTCCAAAAATCTTCATCGCCAAATGTATCAAAACGGAATATTTGCTTCCCTTCATTAACTAATGCAGAATTTGTTTCTTCATCTTTTATAGGTGCTTTTTTATAACATTGAGCAAGGCATACAACAGCAATTATTGCTGCAATAACAATCGCCTTTTTTTGATATTTCATAACTGGTTCATTTTTTGGTTACACATTTATTTTATCAATAGATATTGATACAGATATTTTCTATATAAAGTTCATGTTCCGCTCTTTAAGCATTGTTCCATTTAGTTCCATAAAGAATATTAATTGAATTTAATTTTTGTTGTATGCTACCTTTGGTGAATCAAAAGCCATGGAAAGTTTTGCTAAACAAAAAGCACCCACGGCCATAACCAAATCCCTTACTGCTACGTCAAAATACTGCCCTCCTTCGATTAACGTGAGTGCAATGGCAATAAGCCAGGCCATAACAATATAACCACCAATACGGGGGCGAAATAAAACCAATACGCCTGCTGCAATTTCTATTACTCCAACTATGTACATAAAAGTGGATGCACTAAAAGGAAGCATCCCGGTAATTGAATGGCTAAGGTAGTTTTCCCAATTAGTAAGAAGGTTGGTAAACTTATCTAACCCCGCCACAATAGGAACAAGGCCATAAGTATATTTTAAAACCTGTTGCACTTTTCCTGCCTGTTGAGAAGAGGTATCCATAATGTTGTTTTAATTTATCAAAAAATATAAGTAGCAATTTAAAAAATGATCCCTGGTCTTATTCATTGGAGTAATTCCAGGCAAAAAGGTTACAAAAAAATATTGGGGTAATTTTGTAACTTTTCTGTAATGTTAAACTCTAATACATATTAGATGGAAAAAATAAACACTCCCGGTAGCACTGTGGAAGACACTATTTCAGATAATGAAATTATTAGCCGGGTAATTACCGGTGAAAGAAACCAGTATGCGTTATTGGTACGGCGATACAATCAAAAGCTTTACCGTGTTGGCATGTCTATAATTAATGATGATGCAGAAGTGGAAGATGTAATGCAGGTGGCTTATATAAAAGCATACGAAAACCTGGGGAAATTTGCGTTTAAATCGACCTTTTCAACATGGCTAACCCGGATACTGATTAATGAAAGCCTGCTTAGGGTAAAAAAAAGAAAACATTTTTTAAATATTAATGATGACTTGATTGAAAATGAAATGCATCAACATTCTCCGGGAGTATCACAACCTCCACTTATGAAAATAATAAACACGGAATTAAAAATGGCGCTGGAAAAAGCTATATACCAACTTCCTGAAAAATACAGGACTGTTTTTGTAATGCGTGAAATTGAAGATATGAATGTCGCAGAAACACAAGAGTGCCTGCAAATTAGCGAGGTTAATGTAAAAGTGAGACTAAACAGGGCAAAGGTTATGCTGCGGGAGTCATTAAGTGCCTTTTATAAAAAAGAAGAGATACTGCATTTTTATTTAACCCGATGCGACAGGATGGTTGAGCAGGTTATGAAACATATTGAAAATGTATAATCTTCAATTTCTATTATGATATAATAAATCGATTCCAAAATCCTTATTTCAACATTGTTTTGTTATGCTAACGAACCGTTTACTTCGGGGCGGCAGGCGGCAAAGCGCTGGTTGGCCGTCATAAATTCGTGTTGCATGTCCATATCTATACCCTTTATAACACGCACCGGATGCCGGGGCCATTTTTACCTGGTGACCTGATTCAAGGAAAATTGCTACCTATCGGCAGGACCAGCGAAATGTGAGTGATATGTACCTTGTATCAATACACTTTGGGAAACCGAAGTTGCAATCCTGGAAATATCCACTACCTGGAAATAAAGTTATCATAACGATTAAACGAACCGTTAGAAGTACCCTGTCCATTGAGAAATTTTGCGGTGGAATGAAAAATAAAATCAATCTCGAATTTAAAAGGCTACCTCAGGTAAGATGTTGCAAATGTATTATCAACTGTTACTTTCCGTTTATATTTTTTGCAATCATACACACCTCCATTTTTTTAGTCATAGCCTGAAAAATAATATCAAAACGATAAAACTTAAAATGTGAACATTTGATATCTTTTAATCGCTGATAGCTAATTCAACAGTTATCGAAAATGCAATATTCCTGCCGGTTAGTTTTATTCTTTACTCAAATATTTAAATCTGACTTTCTACTGGATATTTTTTTATACTGCGTAAATTGTGGAAGTTGAATAATTTACTCACGTTTCCAAAACCTACTCTATCTCTCGCTCTTGTCATTTCAGACAAAACGCAGCGAAATTTTTACACAGAAGTATTTCAGGGCTTCCGCCCAAATCTTACAAAATGGATTCAACCTGAGTTTAAGAGATTTCAGCTGAAGCGCGTTACCTTTTATTATGCAGTCAACAAACGACGCTTCGCTAAAATAACGAGCAAAGAATGGGGAATTATCAAGTGCAAATCATAAGTTATTAAAGGAGTATTGGAAAGGCCAAAGGGGTATTTTATGCTTACTACTGGCTGCATACTATGTTTCTTCCACACTTATAAGAAATAGATGCCATTATCCGATTCTATTTTATTTAAGAAAAAATGCAGATCTTGGCATCGGCGGAAGAAGTACTTTGTTTGGCTCATTTTATGTTCCAAGTGAGAAGTTAAATACCACTTTTGAACCATCTGGTGCAATAGCGAGTATTTGAATCCTACCACTTTGAGCAGATAGTAAGGCCATATCAATATCTTTGGGATTGTTAATTGGTTTGCCATTGATAAAAGCGATAATAGTATTCGGAGGAATGCCGGCCTGGTCAAAGAAACCATCCTTACGCACCCTCGTTACCAAAACACCCGTATTTAAATTAAAGTGCTGTTTGATTTCAGCAGTAAGAGGAGCGAAAGTGGCTCCAAGCCTATTGTAAATTTCCTGGAGAGCTCTATCATTTGTAGCTTCAGGTTTTTCGGTTTTTGCCACATCTTCACTGTGCAGTGTAGCAGAGACTGTAGCGGTAGCGCCTTTGCGCTGGTAAGTTAATTTGATGGTGTCCCCTGGCTTTTGTCTTGCTATTCTTTCAGAAAACTCCGTTGACGAATTGATTAAAACACCATCTATACTTTGAATTATGTCACCTTCTTTAAGGCCGGCCTCATCAGCGGCACTTTGATTTTGCACACCGGTAATGTAAACGCCTTTTACCAAAGCCGGATTGAGGCCCTGCTTTATCAGGTACTGGTCTTCTGCAGAGGGCGCCGGAAAGGAAACACCCAACACACCTCGCTTAACGACTCCAAAGTTTTTTAAATCATCCAAAATCTTTTTTGCCAGGTTTACAGGAATGGCAAAAGCATAGCCGGCATAACTACCGGTTTGCGAAGCTATGGCTGAATTAATACCTATTAATTCTCCATCAGTATTAACAAGTGCCCCTCCGCTATTTCCTGGGTTAATAGCAGCATCGGTTTGAATAAATGATTCAACAGCCATATTACCTTCGGGCGTTGCATTACCTTGTTTGGTATTGCTGCCTGGCCGGTTTATGATTCCAATGCTTCTGGCCTTGGCGCTTACAATGCCGGCAGTTACAGTTGTATTAAGTGACAGGGGAAAGCCAACAGCCAAGACCCATTCGCCTATCTGTACCTTATCAGAGTTTCCTAATTTAACAACCGGAAGATTGTTCGCATCTATTTTTATAAGCGCCAGGTCAGTATTGGGGTCGCGGCCAATCAACTTTGCAGAGAAGGTTCGTTTGTCAGGAAGTATGACGTCAATAGCGGATGCGTTTTCGACCACGTGATTATTTGTGGCTATAAATCCATCTGGATTTATAATTACCCCTGAGCCTGATGCACCATAATCTGATGAAGCATTGAAATGAATTTTAATATGAACTACTGCCGGCATTACCATCTTCGACGCCGTTACAAAATCTGCATTGCCGTTTGACGTTTTTATCGCGGCAGCTTTTTCTGCTTGTGGTGCTAAAGTGTCTTCCGCACTACCTCCACTATTTGCCCCTTGTATATTGGTGCAATTAATGGCTACACTTTGCAGCATTAAAAATAAAGCCGAAAGAACGGTGGCATACGACTTATTCATATTCGAAGATTTTTTTTAATTAGAAAGACACTTAGTTATGAGATAAACCGACCATAATAGTTTTTAAGAACAGACTCGTATTCTGTACTTATCTGTTTTGAAACATCATATTCCGGACTGTTTTTAACCTGCTCAACCGAAGCATTTATAATGACTTCTGAAGTTTCCCAATTTATTTCTTTTATCAAATCAGGCGATATAGTTACCTTCTTACCGGGAAACCAATTTCCTGTGTCAACTACCATATAATGTATTGTCCAACTGCTGTCATCTACTAAAAAATCCTCCACATCGCCAATAGTATCATCTAATGTATGAATAGTATAACCCTGGACGCTTTTAGCGCTTCGTAAGTGAGGATCGCCGTCTGCGACAGTGTCGCGGGCATTATTGTTGTTTTTTACTGCCTCCTCCATAGGCACCGCTGACATCGGCATCATCATTCCGGTAGTACCCATACTACCGGCCCAAAGGTTGCTGCCCCAGTAATTTGTCCAGGGATAATGCGAATACAGTTCCATTTCTTGCTGCCGCGATACCGGTTGGTCAGTGTCTATACTGGGACTTTTTTCAATTTGCTCTTTTGTGAGGTTAACAGGGAATGTTTCATTTTCCCAATCACACTGTAAAAGAGCCTCCGGTGAAATAAGCACTTTACGGTTTGAAAGCCAATTACCTGTTTCTACAACCAGATAGCGTATCGTCCAGGTTACATCGTCAAAATAGAAATCTTTTACTTTTCCTATCTCACCGTCGGTGGCGCCCATTGTAAAGCCCATCAGATTTTTGATAGTTCGCTTCATATTTTTGTTTTAAAGTGTGGGGCCTAATGGAGGCCGTTTAAATTCTTTGCGATTATAAAAGTGGTTGACTGAACCGCTTTCTTCATGAAAGTGATTACCTGGGAAATAGTGAGGCAAAACCTTTAGCTCATAAGACTTATCTATATCAACGCCCTTCTTAAATCTTTTTGTTTTTGCAAAAGTGTTATAATCAATTTGGTCAGTATGCACTTTTTTATTGTCTTCATCGAGCGTTACCATGCCAATAGGTATAATCAGGTGATTTTCTCCATCCTTATTCAAAAATTCATGCACCCCCTTGCTTGCAGGAGTTGCATAGGTTTCGTGACCGGCTTCAATTAAAAATGCATCAACCTCAACATCAAGATAAACTACACGTTCTGCCTGTTTATTTACAAGCAATCCATCTACTTTACCAATGGTTCTTTTGTCAGCATCTATTACTTCCCAATCTCTTACATCAGCATATTCATCGGCTACTTTATAATCTGAGAGCTCGTGTAAATAATACAAGTTTTTATGTTTGTCTGTCATAATTTAATTTTTTGTAGCGTTATTAATTCATTTTACTAAGCAGGTTTGCAGCCTTTCTAAAAAAAGTCTTAACAGCATCCTGCTGGTCGAGCGTTAATGTTTCAGGGTTAATAGACCCGGCGGCACTTTTTACATCAGCGGCCTCATTACTCAATTCGGGGTATTTCGCCTGCTGCATATTTTGCATTGAAGTGCCTAGAACATCAGCAGCGCTTCTTATTTTATCAGCATGTGTAGTTACTAATGGATCTTTTGTTATTTCATCTGCATATTGTTTTGCCTTGGCTATATCGAGTTTTACATCGTAACCTGCTTCAGTTGCCATAGCATCAACTGCATCCGTTAGCTTTGTCAGCGCCTCGCTACTATAAGCATGGTCCAGGCTCATTGTACTGGTATCGGAATTAATAAAAGTAACATATGCGGCCACTGTACTGTTATTTTCATGTACGTTTATGAGTGCCTTGTTATCTGCTGTTTGTATAGTTTCTTTTTTGTCATTGCGGAAAAAAACGAACCAGGCAGCAACAAGCAAACCGAGCACTAACAAAATCCATGGCCATAAAGGCTTTTTCTTTTCTATTTTAATTTCTGTCATGATGAAGTTTTTATTTGATTTATGTTATTTGATACAATATCCAGATCTACAATGTGCTAAAAACGATTAGTCCTTAATACTATCTGGGAGCCGTGTTATCGAATGCCTGCATTGCCTTCCGCAGTTTTAAATAAGCTTACTGGCTTTAAGGGAGATACAGTTTTTAAAGAGCTTTTAATCGTTTTTGAGAACAAGCTGCTTTAAGTGTTTAAATTCCCATTATTTTTTGAACTGTTTTCTGCAGATTTTTCTAAACTACGTATGAGTCTTTCCAGGATTCAAGTCTCTTGGAATCCTCAAGGTGTATTACATTTAAATCAATGCTATAATTGTTGTTGTTATCCTTTTTTACTTTTCCGGATCCTTCAGCGGAAAGTACTACAAACGTTGTCTGAAAAGATGTTAGTTTTAGTACTGGTTATTGAAATATATGTCTGTTCTTTTATTTTCACGATTGTTTTTTGGTTACATAAATAATTTACTTTATACTCAGTAGCACCTGTTAGTTAACAAATAGGTCGCTTTTGTGAAGACGGCGGTTGAATTTTCTGTGAATTTCCCCGAAGCTTTCCAAGGCTATTCAAATGAAGCTTTTCTAAAATGAAATAAATCCTATTAACAGACATTAAGAATTGTACCATGAAAATTAAATGCTGATAATTAGCATTTTAAATATAAAAAAAAAAGCTGTGTGCAATTAAGTACCCATAAATGTTAGGTCTAATTGTCTGAGTAAGTTACCGTAGTTAAGAAGATTCCGAAATTTCAGGTTACGATAACACGTAATAGCATGGTAGCTGCATCTCAATTTTTAAGAAGAAATATCCGAAATAATCACTAAATCTTTAAGCAGTGCACTTGAAGTAATAGTAAATATCGATGATTGTGTGCCATCAATATCACAGACATTAAATCGCTCCAGCATTGCTGCAGGGCATTCTGGATGTACAGGTCTTTTTTTAAGGTAAAACCATATAGGATAATAGCATTCAACCAATAACCTATCAAAGCGATACCTTACAGTATTGATGCGGGGCAAACCTTCTTCCGCAACAAACCGGGAATGTGGGATATAACTTTTCAAATCCAACATACTGGTTAATTTATAACATTTATATTTCTCCATCGAATGTTTCATATAATTTTAAATAATACAGCGATAGCTTCCGGTAACCTTAAAAAATAATGAGCAGTAAAAAAGCCAATAACCTACCTGTAACAGATCCACAAGGAAACGATGAAGAAATGCTGGATAAATTGCAACGGGAAACTTTTGATTACTTTTTAAACGAAGTCAATCCTGTAACCGGGCTAATTGCGGATAAAACTGAACCCGGTTTTCCGTCAAGCATAGCTGTTACCGGGATGGCAATTACCGCCTATATAGTTGGTATTGAAAAAAAATTACTTTCCAGAAAAAATGCGATTGAAAGGATCCTTAAAATCTTGAGATTCTTTTATGATAGCCAGCAGGGGAAGCAGGCTAATGCTACAGGATATAAAGGATTTTACTATCATTTTCTAAAAATGAATAATGGGGAGAGAGAATGGAATTGTGAAATATCCACGATAGATACATCGTTGTTCATTGCCGGCGCCTTGTGTGCGGCTGCTTATTTTAAAAAGACAAATAGGGAAGAAGCAGAAATAAGAGACCTGGCGGACAAGCTTTATCGCAGAATAGACTGGCAATGGGCACTGAATAATGGAGATACAATCTGCCACGGATGGAAACCTCGGTCAGGTTTTCTACCTTACCGTTGGGATGGGAATTATAGCGAGGCTATAATGATGTACCTATTGGCGTTAGGTTCTCCAACTTTTCCTATTAAACCTACTGGTTATAAAAAATGGACTGGTACCTTTAGTGTAACAAAAGTGTATGATATCTCTTATTTGTATGCCGGCCCTTTATTCATTCACCAGTTCTCTCATATGTGGATTGACTTCCGCGGAATAAAGGATGCATTTAATAAAAAAGCAGGTTTTGATTATTCTGAAAACAGCAGGCGTGCAACCTATATTCACCGGCAATATGCGATTGAAAATAAACTTCAGTTTAAAGAATATGGAAAATATTGTTGGGGCTTAACTGCAAGTGATGGTCCTGGGAAAAAAAAATTTAAGATCGTTGGTAAGCAAAGAGTGTTTTACAATTATATCGCACGAGGCGCTCCCTATGGTCCGGATGATGGCACTGTTTCTCCCTGGGCTGTTGTGGCCTCACTGCCTTTTGCACCTGAAATAGTAATCGGAACCATTCGTAATGCTATCGAGAGATTCAATTTAAAACCACATAGAAGATATGGATTTGATGCCAGCTTCAATCCGACTTTTCCCGAGAACATTGCAAACCCTCATGGCTGGGTTTCTCCATGGAAATTTGGATTAAACCAAGGTCCCATAATTATAATGATTGAAAACTATAAAACTGAATTGATATGGAATATTATGAAACAATGCTCCTATGTAATCAAAGGTCTTCAAATGGCAGGTTTCAGTGATGGATGGCTTGAGAAAATATAATTTAGCTTATTTTTTGGGCTAGTTCTTATTATTCAGCGGATTTTTTTCCACATCAATGATCATTTCGTCCAGCCATTTTTCCTGCCTGCCTAAAGACATTTATTCTGTCCTTTTTTCCATCATTATTTTTTTTCGTGGATTAAAAGCTCCTTTAACTATACGTCAGTTATGTTTATAAAGCGTTAAGTGTAGCACTCTCCCAAGCCCGATAATCATAAGTCCTGATTCAAACAATAAATAACAAAAGCAAAGACATCCATAGATTTTGCGAATGAAAGAAATACGACGCAACGATGTTGTTGTTATTAGCAATTACCGATATCAAGAACAAGTCCGAACTGGGATTAATGGGATTTTATGGTTTTACATAATGGTATATTCACGCAAACATTTAGGGTCATCCTCATAATTTTTTCGATGATTGTTACAATTAATCCTTCAATTCCTATATATCCTCCAACGCAACCAACATGTTCTTTCTTCTTTTATACGTCATGCGGTATTTTTGAACAAGTCTTTGAACAAGCTCCACGCCGCCTTCATACTTTTTCATCTTCACCAATACACGGGCCACATTTCTATAAGCGACGTGATCCGTTATGAGTGCCTGCTTTTCAACATATTTATGATATTCATCAAATATCTCCTTTGCGAAATGAGGCTTCAGATGCTTTTCATACGCTTCTATACTTTCTGTATTTATCTTTTTACACAGATCAAACAACTCCTTCCACATACTGTGGTCAATTAGTATTTCAGCTTTTAAGACGTCATAATCGGCTAAACCTTTTAGTAAGCGGGGTAAGACGGAGGGCCATTCGTCTGGTGTTATGTGTTGTTTTAATATAGGATAATATTTACGGCTGTCACGGCCATTTACAAATAAATCTTCTGCAACAGCAATTATTTTACCGGTATCATTTTGTAGCAGGTATATATTCAGAAGTTCATCTTTCCAGTCGGCAAGCGTGCCGGCATGATTCTGCTGCTGCGCAACTTTTAGTCCGCCCTCTATAATGATTATAGCTTCTTTGTAATTTTTTTCATCCACCAGTTTTTGAAGCCGTAGTTTGCGTACATCGGCGAAATGAATATACTGACTTATGGCATCCTCTGCTTCATCTTTCCTGCCAGCATGTTGGAGCAGTGAGATTTTGGCGATAACCGCATGTTGCCGGTCATAATCTCTTTCGCTGTTTTTTATCCGCTCTTCCATGTTCGCTATATTTTGCTGCAGCATTTCAGGCGTGTCAGTAAAAAAACGTTCTAATACTTTCAGATCTGTATTCAATCCAACATACTCATGTTTTTCATTTTTATGTTCGCTGTTGTACCACCTAAACAATTCTTTCTTTTGTTCGGCAGACAGCATTTTTTGCTCTAGCAAAAGGTGCAGCTTGTCAATGGCCTGGTCGTAAATTACCTGTACATCACCATCGTAGTCGCTATCCGAGTCCCATTCGTCAGGTATGGTTTCAATTAATGCCTTGCATATTACAATTGCTTCATCGTAGTTGCCATGTTTAATATAATATTCCGCTTTTTCTAAAATAGGTTCCAGGTCGCCGGCCACTTCAATGGCATCAAACCCATAATCACCATAATCTTGATGACGATTGCGGCCTTGAGACTTGCTGCCCATAAAGGCGTCTTGTATGTCTGCGATATATTCTTCTTTCTCTTCTATTGGCTTTTGGAGGTTGAAGGAATCTATAAATACTTTCTCAAATCCCGAATTTTTTGCAGAATATGCTATGATAAAATGCTGCAAATCAACTACACTTAGATGGTTTAAAATTTCTTCTATTTTATTTTTTTTATTTTTTTGATCCATATATGAAATTGTTTGAATGTTTTTCCAAGGTACCCTTATAGCAAACCTGCAAGCTTTCAACCTGGCTTACCTGGAAAGTAATTTTGCTTTTAGAGTCGGCGATCTGTAATTGCTGGTTTATGAACAATTCTTTTATAAAATGCTCGGCCGCGGTGGGCATGTAAAAACAAACGATCAATTCTGCTTCATCTGCCTGTAATTCCATACGATCTCCGTTTTTTATAAACCGGGTTTTTATATCAGAAAACGGGAAGAGTTTAAAGCTTTTATGTCCTTCACCATACCCCTTATTGTGAAGAAAAGCAGCAAATTCTGTGTCAGCAGATTGAATAATTTTATAGATATCGGAAGACAATGGATAAAGGTATATTGTTTTACTCTTTAAAAGAGTGGAAAATTTTCAAATAAAATGGAAGATAAACAAAATCAAGGATTAAGATTCTGTTCAATTAAGCGTGTTATTTTTATTTAATCGTTTAGCAAAGTGGTGATTGAGTTCATATCTTACTGCGGCTTTTCATGTATGAAACGGTTTTTAAAAAGGACCATGCTTAATAAACCGGTTTCTTAACTTCTGCGTTACATCCCAATCGTTAAAACCCGCTCTGATGAGCGGGCTTTAACGATTCAATTTGGTAGGGCCTCAGTCTTCAGTGCTGCCGGAAATAAACTGACCCAAAGAAAAGGTTAGCCCGTAAGTTAGAAATACACAAACAAGCAAACAGCAATAATTTATTTTCGCTCCTAGTCAACAAATTTCATCACCCCCACGAAGGTTTGTATAAATATTTTCCCCTCTTTGATAATAAAAGTGTCTGAACCAAGAGTTACCTGGAGAGTGGGTGTTGTAGCATGCCAGACAATATACACCAGTTTATCCCGGACCACAATCTTATCCAGTTCCAGGTTTGCTTTTCCTTTTGGAAAATGAATAACCAAGCCGGCCAAATAAGATTCTATTTCTGTCAAACCTGTATAGATAGCATCCTGTGTTATCAGAACTGATTCGTTCGTATAATCAGACATCAATGCTTTCATATCATTGTCGAGGAAAGAACTCAAATGATGCATCACGACAGTACTTGATGGATCTTCCACGACAGGCAAATTAATTTCAACTGAATTTTTCATTTTTTTTTATTTAGTTATGAAGATGCAGCAAAACTAATAACCAACGCGGTTTGAAGATCGACCATCCAGGTATATAAATCGACTCTGAGGCCAAACATTATTGAATCAACTTTTAGAAGTGGTTAAGGTTCTTGAAGCGCTCTGTAAGCTAGTGTTATGTCAACGTTAAAATGACGGTTTGGTTATCAGCTTTTAACTATCTGGAGGAAATTATTTCTCGCTTTTGATGTTTCCCCAATGATGGATTTGCCTGTTTTAGGTTCAATAATTTTAAGATCGCTGCCGCTTTCAATTAAATAAATTTTGTCGTCAGCCGGGTCTTTTATCGTAAGAAGGAGATTTAGGTCAGACTCGGCTTAAACCTATACCGTTTGAACCCGAAGTGCCAGCACTAAAAACGCAAACCTTATAGGTTTTAGTCGACAGTTTACCAGTCAATCTCTGGTTATTAAAAAGGTGCCATCCTATTAACAGCACATTTGTATAACCAACTTATTTACATCCACCCTTACTAACCAAGGCTTTGAATAAATTTTTATTCTTTTCCATCTCGTCTCTCATCATAGAGAAGAAGTAAGATTAAAATATCTTAAATGGTGTAATAAAAATTTTCACCTGAATGTATTGGCAGCGGTCGTTCATGATGAAGGATCACCTGTAAATTGCCAGCACAGCTTCCAATATCCCTTTTATCTTATTTATCGGCAGGTCTTTATCCGGATCTAGTAAAAGTATTTTCATTCTAGCTCTTTTTTCAACGATCAGGTCAGGATGATTTATAAGTTTGCCTTCTACAATTCCAATATATGGCTGTTGATATTTCTTATGAAACCATAAATAGCAAAACATCTTCCCGTTATAACAATAAAATGGCATTCCATATTTTCAGGTTTCACAAATAGCAGGATCCTGTTTGAGAATATACGCCCGCAAAAATTGCAGGCAACTTTTTGCAGGCTCATCCTGTTGAAGAAAATAGTTGTCGATGGGCCGTAACATATTCCCGGTTTATTTGGATCCAAAAATATTTAATTAATGCTGAATCGGTATGTTATTTAAGGTAAAAATTTAGGGCAAACTTCGAAGTTCGGAAACTAATCAGATCCGTTGGTAAAAAGAAGAAGGGCACAAAAAAATTAATAGTAAATCAAAAATTATTACTTTAGTTAAATGAAAAACGTAAGTATTCTGTTAGTCGGGGGCGAATTAGACGGTCAAACCTATACAGCCAGGGAAGATGAAAAGGTTTTATATATTCATTATAGTGAGAAAAACGATGTTGTAACAGACACAAAAATTAAAAAATCCCTTGCGGAATTGCCGGCAGGTCGCATGTATGTTTACGAACAGGAAAGCGAGGGATCTAACAGGTTCGTATATGTTAAAACGGAATAGTATTTTTAGTTTCACTAATTTGCATATTATAACACTTTTATTTTCAAATAACTGGCATGTTCCTTTGAAGTATAAACACGATGAGTAGCTTTCTGAAAGTCGCTTTCGCCGGCTTTCATGATATCTACAAACTTTTGTGGGTTGCGGTCAATAAGTGGAAACCAGGTACTTTGAATCTGTACCATAATCCGGTGGCCCTTTTTAAAAGTATGTAATAGGTCCTGCAATTCAACGTTTACAGTTGCTACTTTACCAGGCACAAAGGGTTCGGGTTTTTCAAAACTGTTGCGAAATTTACCGCGGATGGCCTCGCTGCGCACCATCTGCTGGTAGCCCGAGAGATGAACATCCCTGCCTGTCCATTTATTATTTTTTGCAGAATCGGGGTACACATCTATCACCTTCACTACCCAATCGGCATCCGTGCCGGAGGTTGACACTTGCAGGTTAGCCCAGATATTACCGGCTAGTTTAACATCATCGCTTAGTATTTCCGTTTGCCAACTGAGCACGTCGGTCCGGCGGGCGGCAAAGCGCTGATCGGCCGTCATGTATTCGCGTTGCATGTCCATATCTATACCATTTATAAAAGGTACCGGATGCCAGGGATCTGAGATAAATTCTTCGTACTGATTGTTTCCTTCTTCCGGCGCATTAAAAGACAGCTTTCCACCTGGTAACAAGTATAGATTTTTATCAACAGCCATTTTAGGTGGCCATTCATTATAATTATTCCATTGGTTTATACCGGTTTCGAAAGCGCTTACTGGTGGCAGGTTAAGCTCTGTGCCTTTTAAAAAATGACTGAAAAATTTAAATTCAATATTTCCCTGGTAGTAAGATGAAGTGGCTGAACCGAAATCAACATCGCCTAAATGATCACCCGTTCCGCGCGCCCATCCTCCATGTACCCAGGGACCCATCACAAAGTATACAGGTGTAGAAGGATTATTTTTTGCCAGAGTTTTATACGTATAAATTGCTCCGTACAGATCTTCCGCATCGTACCATCCACCGGTTACCAGCACGGCAGTTTTGATGTTGTGCAGATGGTAAAGAATATTACGGTCTTTCCAATACTGGTCGTAGTTTGGGTGATCCAGCATCTCATTCCATAACCGGATGGTATCTTTATAATAGTTGGTGTTGGAATTTTTAACCGGCCCCATCCGCATAAAAAATTCGTATCCGTCATTGGTGCCCGGATCAAATTCAGCAGCTTGTCGCTGCGTTGGTTTATCATCCTGGCGATTCGTGAATCCCGGGTAAAAACCGAAATTGGCTGCAAGCATAAAAGCACCATTATGAAAAGCATCATCGCGGTACAGATCTGCAATGGGTGCCTGCGGCGAAGCGGCCACCAGCGCGGAATGACGGCTTAATAGAGCTGCGGTAGTATAGAAACCCGGATAAGATATTCCCCACACTCCTACTTTCCCGTTATTATTTGGAATGTTTTTCAACAACCAGTCGATCGTATCATAAGTATCTGTGCCTTCATCCACGTCTTTATTGGTTTTATGAACTTCTTTTTCAGGAGTCATTTCTTCAAAAACACCTTCACTCATCCATCTCCCGCGAACATCCTGGTAAACGAAAATGTAACCGTCATGTAAAAAGAGTGGCGATGGACCCAGTGCTGATTTGTATTTATCCAGGCCGTATGGAGATACACTATAACAGGTTCGGTTGATCATTATTGGATATTGTTTCGAATGCTCTTTAGGCACGTATACTGAAGTAAACAACTTTTTACCATCGCGCATAGGCACGTAGTATTCAAACTTGAGGTAATTATCCTTTACAAAAGAGACGTCGGAAGCTGGCTGTGCAAACGTACAAAAGGCGGTAAACAAGATGAAAAGGGTGATAATAAAACGCATCGTAAAAGAATTATTAACGACTAAAGTAAATAAAAAAGTAACGGGATGTACACTCTTTGTACCAATGACAAGTATATTTAATAATTAACTATCAACTAATAACCTTTGAATTAAAGTTTTGTTTTTTGGTCGTACCCTGTTTAAACCTATAAGGTTTGAACCCGGAGTGCCGGCACTAAAAACGCAAACCTTATAGGTTTTATGCAGCAGTTTACAAATCGATCATTGGTTTCTGAACATTTTGTATCAGAACTAAAAGAAATTATTGTTGTTTATTGTAAGATAAGCTCCATCTGGATATTACAACGTTTATAGGGCGTTGCCCGACCCGTCACTTTTTTAAAACCCAGTTTGTGATAGAGGTTAATCGCAGGTTTCAAAATAGTATTATTCTCCAGGTAAAGTTTAGCGGCGCCTTGTTCCTTTGCCTTTTCAATGATAGATCTTGTGAGATAAGACAGGTTTTCCTTGGCGCCTTAATTTTTCAACAGTTTGTTCAGGCGGCCTGTGTTAAATATTTCACTGATGTTCGTGTACAGGTCTCCGTAATTAGAGCAGGTTACATTTATAAGAGCATAATTTGATCCGCCCTTGAATGCATCCCATCTCCAACAAAATTGGCTGATAGTGCGAATTTTTGAATTGTCGTACCACCAGGCGGTGTAAAGCTTTTCATCCCCTTTAATTAAAACGGCTATGTATACAGATGCACCCTGTATAATGCTCTTCTCCACTTTTTTAAAAGTATACCCACTGCCTTTCCAACAAATCATGGGGTTATGCTCTGTACTGTAAAAGCCTCCAATATCTTTAATATAAACCAGTGAGAGAGCATCCGTCAATTTTAAGATATCTGCATCTACCCTTTCAACCCTGTACCCGGATAAATAAGGAGGAGGAACTTTAAATGCATGTTTTCTTGTTTCATGTATAAATGTATTTAATACGGTAAATAGAATAGCCCCTGTCACCAGCAAATAAAGGCCCGTTGAAGTAGTTGTCTTTAATTTCTTTACAGGAATTGGTTTGTAGATTAATAGCAGTTTGTCCGAATTTTTTATAATGACTTTGATTAAAGCTGCTCCCGGAATTATTACATATAACAGCAGGCATGTTATTCCTATAATATCATGTATAGCAGTTCCAGGTTTTATATCAAACTGAACAATGGCTATGATCCGGAAAAGATTGGATAAGATATTAAGAACGGAAATTACAATTAGCATTAGGACAAGTATTAAGAACCGTACCCTTACTTTAAATTTCTGCTGGTAAATGCAGCTGATCATTACCCCCAACAGTAAAGATGTCTCCATCATATTTAATCCCATACATTCAGGATCTACGGTAAATTCATTTCCATGTATGGTTATCATATTCCCTGTTGAAATAACTGTCTGACCTGTAAATGCCATCATGTTGCCGGCCCAACTGGTTAACTGAAGTCGTATAGGAAAACTAAATACGGTTGCCGCATATTCAAATATTGGCGACATTATTACCAGTGTACAAAAAACCGCATGCCTTACTTTGCCATAATTAGCTTCCAGGGTAAACAGGATAGCAGAGGAGCCTGTCAAATAAAGGATAGTCCGCAAAGGCAGAAATATAGATAAAGCGCTAATGGCAAATGTTATATAGGCAAAACGAAAAGAGGTACCACCTGAGTTGCCCGGCAATGATACCTGCAACAGGCAAAGTATACCCAATAAAAATACGGGCGATGCCCAGTTAATATAGGTATACAATCCTGCAGTAGAAATTGCAAGATAGAGGAAACCCCATCCTATCGCGGGTTGCAGACACCACTCAAAAACTGCCCGCTTATTAATTAGAAGCATTACTGGTATTTGTTATTTTTAGTGCCGGTTTAAAACCGATGTAAACGAGTACGCATAACGCGGTTATAAACAACAACCATTCATGTGGTTCGGGCACAGACCCTTTTGATTTTAATGAGGCATTGCCCAGGCTATCCATACTTTCGGTAATATTAAAACGATCATAATCTTTCTGTGTTTCCAGTACCACCAGGCTTGATACAGGTGTAACGATAGAAGCGGTTTTTGCTTCCATTATTAACGTATCATCCTCAGGAATACTATCGAGCAGTTTTTTTCCGGCAAGCTGCATGATGTGATTATAGGCGAACAGGCGCATAAGGTGATCTGGTGCCCCGGCGGCAACGTTGCCAATAGATTCGGCAATAACCAGGGCTGCATTATGTATCACCACATGATTACTGTCTTCTTTATTGACCGCGAAAATGCTTTTCGCCAGAAGATCTTCCAGCAATAGAAGGTCACCTTGTTCGTAGTCAAACACCCTATATTCAAGAAGCGTTTTAAGATAGGGGGAAAGAGATGATCCCATATTAAAAAGCTTTATTCTTGAAGGGGTACAAAGATGTTCTTTTGTTTTGGCAAGAAAAACTGATTCACCCAGATCGTTAAGATTGGGTGAAGTGGCGTTGCTTTTGCTTATTAATAATGCTGTAGTTGTTCCCTTAATTTCAAACAAAGGAAACAGGCTAAACCGGGCTGAAGCGCACTGTTTAAACAACTGGTCTTTATTGCTGGCAGTAAGGCGAATAAGGGTATTGCTATAAACATACACGTTCTTATTCTTAACCAGGTTATATACGTCATTAAATTCGTTATTTGTCCAGGAGCTGTTTATATCAAGATATATATTATTTAAAACAGCTGTTGATCTTTCCGCCAGGTAAGGCGATACGGAATAACTTTTTCCATTAAAGTTAAAGCCTTGTGGCGATAGCCCTTCATTCAAAAAATTGATAGACCAGTCAGGCCTATATTTTCCATAGCTTTTAAAATGCTGCTCATCCGAACTGCCGAGGAAAGCAGGTGCAGTTATCGTTTCCTGTTTATGATCAAAGCTAACAGATACATCTTCATACGCTCTTAAGGCAGATGGGCCATCAAAATAAATATTATCATAAGCCAGGTGATCTGCTTTTTTTTGAAGTGGGGCGGTGATCCCTATTTTAAACACCCGGCTTTTTACGGAGGTCACAGGAAATACTCTCACGGAAACAGTATTGCCTTCCTGCCAGTGCAGTACGGAGGGGTCGCGGTTTTCAATCCCAACAATGGTATTATAAGCCTTTGCCGCCTTTTCTTTTGTAGTGAGCAATCCCTTTTCTTCCTTGCCATTTATCCATAGTGATAACGCTGAAACCACGCCTCCTTCCGGAAGGTGAAAGGTAAAGATGGCTTCTTCCTGTGAAGATCTGTCTTCTGCGTTGTTTAGATTGGCTACTGTTATTGTCTTCTCCGTATATGCGAGCGAAAACCGTGGCCAGATGTGAACATTGGTATATACATATTCTGTTAGCAAATTATCTCCTGACCATAACCGTTCCTGCGCCTGGTGCCTGGAATCGTATAGTGATTCCAATACTTTTATTCGTTCATTTTCTTCGAGTGTTAAACGGCCGGAAAAAAAGGACGCTGTCATGATCAGTGGATCATGCTTCTTTTGTTCTTCGAAATTCCGGGATGGGATTCTCCACAGAAAATTATCGTAATGGTTGTCCGGCACTGAATACACCAGCGAGGTTTTCAATAGCCTTTCCGAAAGCACATTTTTGGGAATGGTTTGAGCAACACTTACCCATGCCGGCAGGTTATCATTGGTGGCTGTGGCATAGTGGCAGGCTTTATTGATCGAACTGGTTACATTCGACCAGGCAGTTATAAAAACCACTAATAGCACTACTACGGAGACGGCCCCTGCGTAAAATGAAAACTTCAGACGCTTATCCTGCGTAGTAGCCCTCTTCAAAACCCGTACACTGTAAAGAAGAAATAACAATGGAACAAAGCTATGTAGTGATATCCCTAACAGGAAAAAGCCCACGGCGCTTAACAGGTATAAGGGAACGAGATAGATGGCAAGATAAACAAATAAGCAGCAGCCAACGCCGAGTACAAAACACATAAGGTGTTTAATGAATCGGGGGAAGTATTCATAAAAGGAGAAGGCCATGTAATTAATGCAAACCAGTACCAATGTTACCGACAACCATGACACCGAACTTTCGAAAATATTTAATTCCCGGTTTAGCGAGTAGGCACTTATTAGGAATAATACCAGGAATAGTAAAAGGGGCGATAAACCATCTCTTCCGCGTCTTAATCGCCCGGTTATAAGAAGGATTGCAAAATAGAAAGCGGTGATGATAAAGTTGATAATGAAATAATTAAACCCGTTAATCGAACCTTTTATTAAAAAAGGCAGCAAAAATGTTGTAAGGGATATAATCACCAGAATAAATCCGGTAACATAAATCCTGTCTTTAAACCTGGTATTTGATAGTTGCATAAATCTGGTATGTGAGGTGAATTGTGTAAGTGATAAAATTATTTTGAGTCACTTAATTGTTGCAGCAGCCGGATCCTGGTATTTTTTTTGAGTTTAATAAGTTGTTCCAATATAAGGTGTACCTAAAAGCACTTCGTGTTTCAAAGTGAATGGCAAGAAAAAACAGGCATTAAGCCTGGTCATGCAGTTCGTTGCTTGTTTCTTTTAATTAAAAGTGCTTTGTATTGCAAAGTAAGTGTATGCTTTCCATATTGTAAAACTTATCATTTTATTTATTTTGTCGCGAGCCCGGACTTCTGAATGCTTTTAGGACAACCTTCCGAAATGACAATGACAAGATTGCAAGCTGACTTTATTGGATTATGAGAAGCTGAACTTTTTAGAACCTATTACACAGGGGGGCACGGAGAGAAGAAACACAGAGATACACAGAGAAGAATCGCTCCCTATGCCTCCGTATTAATTTTTTAGACTTGAGACATAAGCATTGATCATTTCTTTGCTTTTCTTCAGGCCTGCTACCAGGGATTCACCGCACTTATCACCATTTATGGAAAATAATTCGCCATATGCGCAGATTGCTTAAATTGAACAAAAAACCAATTCATGCGTAGAATTTTTCTTACGTTTTTTGCTTTTCTCTCTACATGTTCAGTCTTTAGTCAACAAAACCTTCTATTAAGGCAACCTTCCTTAAACAAAGACGCTTCGATTATCGCCTTTTCTTACCAGGGCGATATCTGGACCGTTCCGGCAACGAGTGGCCGGCCGTCGAGACTCACTGTACATGAAGCCTATGAGAGTAACCCTGTTTTCAGTCCGGACGGCAATTCTATCGCATTTTCAGGAGCGCGGTACGGCAATCCTGATATTTTTACCATCCCAACAGTTGGTGGAACGCCAACCCGTTTAACATTTCATTCTGCAGCAGACAACATCGCCAGCTGGACGAAGGACAAGCAAATATTTTTTACAACATTTCGCGAGTTTCGGCAGATAGAAGGCGTACCCGAAATATACGGTGTTAAGCCCACCGGTGGAACGGAACAACGTTTAATGGACGTGTTGGGATTTGAGCCCATAGCTTCACCCAACGGACGTTTTATTGCCTTTGTTCGCGGTCAGAGTAACCCGGTTTACAGGGAAGATTACCGCGGAACCGGTAACCGGGAAGTCTGGATATTTGATTCTAAAAATAACGTTTATAACAAGCTCCCCTTATTTGACACCAATGATATTTTGCCGCAGTGGGCGGGAAATAATAATCTTTATTTTCTCAGCTCAAACAGCGGAACATATAACCTTTACAAAATCGGCATAGACGAGAACGGTAAGTCATCATCCAAGCCGCAGCAGTTAACCAACTATAAAGATGAAGCGTTACGGCATTTTAATATTTCAGGCGATGGATCTACCATTGTTTTTGAAAAGGATATGAACCTTTACCTAATGAAGGTTGGCAAAGAAACAGCAGACAGGATAAACATTCAAATGGAAGCAGATGACCGATACGATCCCGTGGAGCAAAAAACATTTACGAGCGGTGCAAGCGATTTCACACTTTCTCCCAATGGTAAAATAATGGCTTACACAATACATGGCGAGGTTTTTTTAAAAGAAGCCGACAAAGAAAAAACAAGAAGTATTAATATTTCCAATCATCCTTTCAGAGACATGAGTCCTGAATGGCTGAACGACTCTACCCTGTTGTTTACCAGTGACCGCAAGGGGGCAAATTTTGATATCTATATGGTTCGTTCCGTTGACACAACTGAAGTCAACCTGTTCAAATCATTAAAACCAAAGATCATTCAATTAACCAATACGCCGGAAGATGAATCAACCATGTCGGTTTCGAATGATGGCAAACAAATAGCGTATATAAGAGGAAGAGGAACGCTGATGGTAGGCGATATAGCACCCGATGGTAAAATCAAAAACGAAAAAATATTATCAAACAGCTGGGCCAAACCTTCCGGTATGGCCTGGAGCCCGGATAATAAGTGGCTTGCCTATTCAGTGTCTGATCTATATGCGAACCAGGAAGTATTTATTCAACCTGCCGATAACTCCTCCAAGGCTGTTAATGTAACCATGCATCCCCGCACCGACAGGCGTCCATTCTGGAGCCATGATGGTTCAAAACTCGGATTTATTTCAGCCAGGAACAACCTGAGTGATGACGTATGGTTCGTTTGGCTTAGAAAGGAAGACTGGGAAAAAGTAAATGAAGACTGGCAGGATGTTTCTCCTGGTACGGAGACGGGCACTGCAAAACCAGGGAGCAAGGCAGCACCGAAACCCATAAAAATAGATTTTGAAGGCATCAGTGAACGCACGGTACAGGTAACGAATTTTCCGGGAGATGAAGAAGATTTTGTTATCTCCAATGATGGTAACACATTTTATTATACTGCCAGCACAAGTACGGCCAAAGGTAAAGACCTCTACTCCATAAAATGGGATGGGAAGGAACTGAAAGAACTTACGAAAGGTGGTTCAAACCCGGTAGCACTAGCATTGGACAGGGAAGGGAAATTCCTATATTTTTCCAAACTGGCAGGTACGCTCGGGCGTGTAGAAGTGAAGATGGGAACACAAGATGCATTGTCCTATACAGCAAAACTGAAAATAGATTATACGGCAGAGCGTGAACAGATCTTTGAAGAAGCATGGCGCACCATCCGCGATTATTACTACGACCCTAAAATGAACGGCTATAACTGGACAGCCCTGCACGATAAATACCGCAACCGTGCCGTTTACGCTTCTACCAATAGTGACTTTCGCGATATGTTCAACTACATGCTCGGTGAATTAAACTCCAGCCATATGGGTTTTGTAACGGCAGAAAGAGGCCAGACGCAAAGCGAAATCACAGGTTTGCTCGGTGCAGAATTACAACCTGTTAACGCAGGCATGAAGGTAATGCGGGTGATTCCTAATGCGGCTGCCGGCCGAACTGCAAGCAAACTGGCTGAAGGAGACATTATTTATGGTATAAATGGCGATGAAATTAAAGCGAATGATAATTTTTATAGCCATTTAAACGGCCTTGTTAATGAGCGGGTATTGCTCAGTGTTAAAAACGCCAATGGTGTAAACAGGGAAGTTGTTATTCGCCCCACCGCAAATCTCGCAGATCCTCTTTATGACGAATGGGTGGCCAATCGCAGAAAGCTTGTTGATAAATATTCCAAAGGACGGTTAGGCTATATTCATATACAGGCAATGAGCTTACCCAGCTTCGAATCCGTGGAAAGAGAGTTTGCGTCAGCAGGCTTTGGTAAAGATGCGCTGGTGATAGATGTTCGTTATAACGGTGGCGGCTCCACGACGGATTATTTGATGAGTGTCTTAAATTATAAACAGCACGCTTATACAATCCCCCGTGGAGCAACAGATGACCTTGAGCGGGATAAGAAGAAATTTCGCATTTATTACCCGGTAGGTGAACGCCTGGTATACGCGGCCTGGTTAAAACCATCTATTGCCCTTTGTAACGAAGGCAGTTATTCAAACGCAGAGATATTTTCACATGCGTATAAAGAACTGGGGATAGGTAAACTGGTGGGCATGCCTACAAATGGATCTGTGATTTCTACCGGTTCTAAAACGCTGTTAGATGGATCCACCGTGAGGCTGCCCGGCAGGGGCTGGTTTGTAAAAGCTACTGACAAGAACGAGGAACTGGGCCCCGCCATTCCCCATATGAGTGTTGAAAATCGTATTGACTGGATAGCAGCCAACGAAGATGAGCAGCTAAAGGTGGCCACCGAAGAGTTGCTACAGGAACTGGAAGCGAATAAATAAATCTTATTGGCAGAAGGAAAGGTCTTCTCTGTGTACAAACCTCACAGGTTTTTTCATGAAGGTTTTACAATCAACCCTGTTTTGTTGCTTTTTTACTAACAATAAGCTGCATTACCCAACCAATCAGTAATGCCGATAAAATTATTATCGCTGCAATTAAATTAGAATCTAATGAGGTGGAATAACTTCCAACATACGCATATAACAAAGACACTATAAAATGCCCAGCCATGGAATAGATAAGAAAGGTTTTCACTGGTACGGATGTTGTTCCGGATACAAATGAAATGGCTTCCGAAATTATCGGTAGTGCCTTGGATATTGTAATCGCGGTATTGCCAAATTTTTTAAAAAGGCTGTTACTGATTTCTTTATCTTTTTTAGAAAATAGTTTGTCGAAGTAAGGATTGGCTTTCCTGCCAATATAGAACCCTGACAGGGATGATAAGAGGCCGGAAGAAAAGGAAATGATCGTTCCTGACAATACTCCTAATACTTTTCCATTTAATATCATTACTAAACTGGATGGGATAGGAAGTATTATATCAGACGTAAGAAGGATAAAACTGAGTATGGCATAAGCCAGCCTGGATTTGTTGGTAGTCAGATTGAATTCCACCCATTTTTCCAGGCCATCGAAAAGGAAGAATACCGTTAGTATTAATACGCAACAGAATATAAAGATGGCGAGTAATCTTTTCATGTCCGCTTAATTTGTTATTGCACAGAATTAGGTGGGTCTGTATTTAATTTTAATTCGTATTCCTGTGGCGTAGTTTCTCCCGTCAGGTAGCGGACAAAATAATGCCATGCATTCATATGCTCCTGCTGGGCAATGGTAGTCAAATTAAAACAGAAGATTGATACCGGTAGAAAAAAAATTGCTAAAGAAATTTTGTTCATAGTGCTTTTTGTGATGTTTAACAAGAACCAGTCTTTCCTTTGTAAAAGTTAGTTAAAAGTGCCTGATTTTCTGCAATATTAAATTGAAGGATAGAAATTACAAAAGTTACATTGACGATAGTTGCACCCCCATGCAGGCTGACTAAAATACCCAACACCCTGACTTTACAAAAATTAAACTCATCGAAACAACAAACCTGGTGCCAGTTGAACGAGTTGATGATATACTTAAGAAATATGCAGGGAAATAATTTACCGGATGATGCCTGTTCACCTAACGGAAAATCATGTTTCTGATAATAATCCATTGCAAAAATGATATCGAAATATCCCAACATACCCAATCGAATGCAACTTATTATCCAATAGAGTCTACATCAATTACTGATGCATTCTTTACAGGCCCATCAAAATGCAACATATCCCCGCTCATTCTGAAATTTCCATATGTAAACAACCTTTAATTTAAAAGAAAAAAGGTATAGCAGAATAAAGGAACATTCCGGCACGAATATGTGAAGAAATTATCAAGTTTGCAACCGGTTGCACGGTGTCGGTCTAAACCTGATACGCGGTATAACTTTCTGGAATAGCTCAGACCGGAGAAGTTGGCTGGATAACAATCCGGTTAAAGGCCGTAAAAATTATCCGTTATTATTTAATAAAGTCTTGAAACCAAAAAGTATACCGGGAAGTTTTGAAAATTGCAAAATAGCTGCCAGTTATCAGCCAACAGCTATGCTGGCTTAAGACGAATATCATACACAAAATCTCTTACATTCAGTATTTTAAAATTTTTGCTTCCGATATTTGGTTTACATTGCCAGCAGTACGGCAACATAGTGGCAAATAGCGGCAGCAAGTACGAGTGTGTGCCATACTGCATGTGTGTATAAATATTTGTCCCAAACATAAAAGCAAACACCGATCAAATATAATATGCCCCCGACAGAAATTAAGGTTAATACTGAAAAGGGTAAATAATCAAAAAATTTTCGTCCACCTACAAGCATTATTAATCCCATTACTATATAAATACCGGTAGACACTAATTCCACCCTTCCGGTAAAAAGAATTTTAAAGAAAATGCCTACAAATGTTAGTCCCCATAAGATGCACAACAATGTAATTCCGAAGGAATTATTCATATATACCAAAAGGAAGGGTGTGTAAGTTCCCGAGATAAGGAAATAAATACTTATATGATCCAGTATTTTGAAGACCTGTTTTATCGCAGGTTCCCGGGCGATATGATAAATAGTTGAGTTGGTGAATAGCAATAAATAGCAAAATCCATATATTCCACTTCCAATGATACCCACTGTTTTACCATGAGCGGTAGCAATACCTGTTAAAACGGGAAGACCGCTAATGCCAAAAACCATTCCAAAACCATGAATGAGGCCATTGACTATTTCTTGTTTACGGTTGTATGCATCCATGCAAAAAAATTAAGATACTGACTTTAAGATCTCTTAGCGCAGTTTGTCAAAGTGGTTAATTATTATTACAACATTCCATAGATTCTAAAGTTCCCTAAGGGAAGAATAAAAATTTTTCCTTACCGCGTAGTTATGTATTTTTTTGATTTGGGTTATTATTTTATAGAAAAAATAATAGTTTCCACTTAGCCCTTCTGGTTAAAGCTGAAATTCTCTCGGATATTAAATGTATTTTGGAAAGAACGAAAAATCCTTAAACCAACATCAATGATAAAATTTGTTCAGGAGGCGAAGCGGAATCTTCCAGTTAATATATCAAAAGGAACTATCATTAAGGTGCCGGTTAATATTACAACCGGGAAGTTTGTGAAAGATATAGAGAATAAGGATGGACCGGATATCTTATTTTACGGCTTTATTAAAATTGGCTCCGGTTGGCAATTTTTAGGTCGTGGCCTAACAGCTTAGAATGGTAGAAGAATATTCTGCCCTCTCTTTTATTAAATTCGACAGTCCTTTTTTGATACTCGTTTCTGTCTCTTTTCCCTTCTATATAAAGCATTAAATTGTCCTGTAAAATAACATATTCTTAATAATCATTTATTTTGATGGATGTTTATTAAATACTAATATATTAGAAATAATAATAATTTATTCAATAAAACATTATCTTTATTCATATCTTAATAAGATGAATCTAGACGGTTTTTTACTGATAAGCGAAGTTGAACAAGACGAAGAAATTCTGGACCATGGGATTTTTATAGGAACCTACCAGCGCGACAATTTAATGGTTGATATCTATCGTCTTTATGATTTCTATGTTACTATGTGCTATGATCCATCCATCAATGACCGTGGAGAAATAACTGCCAGCGCTACTATAAGTTTTCCCGATGGAGATGGCGCCAGGGATGTTGCATAAGCTACAAATTATATAGCTCACTGGCCTCACTTTTCGGGGAGCTAAGCATGCGAAGGTTGTCAAATATAGATGTATTTATCTA